>CAZDWF010000010.1:0-49325 GCA_964508895.1 uncultured Bacteroidales bacterium | reverse complement strand
AGAAGCAAGTTTTACTCATATATATACATTTGCTGTTATTACCTTGTTTTTATTTAGTGTAAAATCATATATACAAAATCATAAACCAAGGTTCTTATATCTCTCTTCTTTCATTCTTGGTTTAATTATGCTTATACGTCCTTCCAATATGATAATAGTTGTCGCCCTGCCATTTCTGGCCGGTGATTGGAGTAAATTGAAAGAACTTTTCATACACATTTTTACTGAATATAAACAATTACTTATTGGAATAATTATTCTATTACTTGTTGTTTCGATTCAACCTATAATGTACTACATTCAAGTTGGCAGGTTCTTTATCTGGACCTACCAGGGAGTTGGATTTAATTTCATGGATCCTTATTTTTATAGCATATTGTTCAGTTACAAGAAAGGATTATTTGTTTATACTCCTGTTTTAATTTTTTCAGTTTTAGGGTTCCTTTACCTTTTTAAGACAAATAAATTTCAAGCCTGGAGTTTATTATTGATCTTAGTATTGATGAACTATATTCTATCATCATGGTGGAACTGGTGGTATGGCATGAGTTATGGAAACAGGGCATTTATTGATTATTTTGTATTCTTTGCACTATTATTAGGATTTGCACTAAAGGAAAATAAAATAAAAATTGTCAGGTATATAATTTATTTTATCACTCCTTTAGTGATCATAGTGAATTTAATCCAGACTTATCAATACAAGCATTTTATTTTATACTGGGACATGAATGAAGAAATGTACTGGGAAGTATTCCTGAAAACTGATAAGGCATATTTTGGTTTGCTTTGGAGGGAAGAAAAACATGAAGCATATCAGAAGGAGAAAGCACTTTTAGAAGACAAGATAAATGCATTAAGTATAAGTTCAACACACTATAATGATTTTGAAAGTGAAACTATTTCTCAATTGCCTTACCTTGAAAAGATCAGTACTCACTCTGGCAATCAGGCGGTTAGATTGTCCGGGGACCATAGGTTCAGTCCAGGCATAGTTAGTAAATGCAGAGATTTATTTTCTGGTGATATAATTTATATAAAAGCGTCTGCATTTGTGAATATTCCCAGGAAAATAAACAGAAATCATTTTAGTATTGTGTTTTCAGTGGAACAAAACAATTCGCCATATATTTATAAAAGCCTTAATTCAGGAAATCTTGATCTGAAAGTTGGAGTGTGGAACGAAATTGAACTGATAACCGAAATTAAAAATATTAAATCCCCTGAAGATATTGTAAAGGTCTATATATATTTCCAAGGAGAAGATGCAATCTTTGTGGATGATGCTTCTTTGAAAATATTTGAGAAAGAATAAATCATATAGAGATCATATTTACATTTTAGACTCAAGGTTTTAAGCATTATAACAACGTCTCACAATGAACAACTCTCAAACAATACACATTTTAAGCAATTTCCTGGTAAATGACAGGAGCTTATCAAAATATTTAATTACTTTTAAAATGTATGGATTTTGACATTCTTTCCATTTAAGAAGAATTACAGAAACTGTTCTCGAAAATTCAATAGATAAAATAAGTATAAATTTATAGAATGTTATAGAGGAATTCCATGAAAAGAATCAATTTTGAAAATATTACAGCTCAAATTACGGAACCTTATTCCATAATAGGCTCTTACAAAAATAAATATATAAGCAACGTAAAAAATATCTCCAACGCAAATTCTGAATCTTTGGTTTGGGTAAGCCCCTTAAGAGAAGACAGACAAGATTTAGTTGAAGAGACCAAAGCTGAATTGATAATTTGTGACAACTCTATAGAATTTACAGATCATCTAATAAAAAATAAGTGCTTTATTGTTGTGGATAATCCAAGGCTTGTGTTTATTAAAATTGTAAACGCATTATTATTAGAAGAACAGGAATGGGGAATTCACCCAAGCGCCATAATCCATCCGGAAGCCAAAATTCATAACAATGTATTCATTGGCCCTTATACTATAATTGGTAAATCTGAAATTGATGAGAATTCTATAATTCATGGACATTGTTACATATATGATAATGTAAAAATCGGTAAGAATGTTATAATTCAAGCAGGTTGTTTAATAGGTATTGAAGGATTTGGACTTGAAAAAGATGAAAATGGCAGACTTATTAAATTTCCACAAATCGGTGGCGTAATTATTGAAGATGATGTGGAAATCCAGGGAATGACAAATGTTGACAGGGGAACATTAAGTGATACTATCATTGGCAGAGGAACTAAAATAGATACCCATTGTCATATCGGTCATAATAATATTATTGGAGAGGATAATGTAATTACAGCAAGGGCAATGCTCGGAGGCAGTAATATAATTGGAAACAGATGTTGGATTGGACCTTGTACTACAATCATAGATGGAGGTTTAAAAATAGATGATGATTCATTTATTGGAATAGGCAGTTTAATAATAAAAGATATTCAAAAGAATGAACGAGTTATGGGACATCCTGCAAAGCCTATAGATGAATACAAAAAGATGCTGTATAAATTAAGAGAACTAATCAAAGAATAGAAAATCAAATTGAACGATGCGGTATAAATTGGGTGATAATGTAAAAATTAAGAAATCATTTTCTCAACAAGATGTAATAGCTTTTGGTAAACTATCGGAAGACACTAATCAGATTCACTATGATCAGAAGTTTTCCGAAGAGACTTTTTTTAAGCAAAATATTGTTCAAGGACCATTGGTTTCAAGCCTTTTTGGTGGCTTGTTAGGTTCAAAACTTCCAGGGACAGGAACTATACTCTTAGGTCAGACTCTGAAATATTTAAAACCTGTTTATATTGATGAAGAAGTAATTGCTGAAATTAAGATCATTAATATTAGAGAGGATAAGCCCATAATTACATTTGGAGCAATGTTGACTAAAAATAATGGTGATATAGCAATTGAAGGAGAAATGGTCATTAAAATTTAACAGAAATGAATAGTACTATGATCACCAGCTATTTCACAACTGGTCGTTATGAACTCCTTATCAAAAGTTGCCCTATAACCTTAAGGGTTATGGACTATTCCAACCATAGTAAAGGTGTAATACTACGGCATGACGTAGATTTCTCACTGGATCTTGCTTTTGAGTTTTCAAGGGTTGAAAAAAGAAACTCTGTCTTTTCTACATATTACATTTTATTAACATCTGATCTATATAATCCTTTGAGTAGAGCCTCACAGGAGATCATAAATACAATGTTAGCTGAAGGCTTTGAGATTGGCTTGCATTTTGACCCAACTGCCTATGGAGATATATCTGAAGAAGACCTGGAAATAAAGTTTCATGACGAAATACGTATCCTGGAATCAACCTTTGACTTCAAAGTAAAATCTTATAGCCTTCACAATCCCTCAATACATGGGAAATATCCTAATTTTGAAGGTATAATCAATGCATACAATCCGGAAATCTTTTCAGATGATCGATATATATCAGATTCTATGTTTTCATTTCGTGATAAAGATCCTATGGATTATATTGAAAAATCAAAAAATCAATTAATCCAATTCTTAACCCATCCAATTCATTATTTTATTAAAGAAGAGATATCATACAGCAATGGGATAAATTTGATTATGAACAATTATTATAAGAAAATAGATTCAATTTTACAGGTGAATAAGGTTTACTTAAATGAGCGTGATAAGATTAGTAAAATTGCCAAACTAAATCAAAAATAATAAAGCAGGAGATCATGAGGATATTGATTGTTACAGCCATGTTTCCACCCAACCTCACAGGCACTTCTTTTTATTCGAAGAACCTGGCGGATTCATTTGTTGACAAAGGACATGAAGTTACCGTTGTAACTACAAAAAACAAAATGGCTGATCCTGAAGAAAATTATAAATTCTCATTTTACCGGATTCCTTCTCTGCATATACCCTTAAAAAACTTTTTTAAGCATTTACGTTTCTGTTCATTTTATCCCAGGAGTTATTTTTCAATTAATAGAATCACGAAACAATTTAAGCCCGATGTGATATTGCTGGTAAATCATTACCTGGATATTGCCTTTCCGGCATTATATGCAGCCAAAAGAAACAAAATACCTTTCTACGTGAGCGTGGGCACTCAACTACACTCTGCAAAACCTTTAAGGAACAAGATATTGAATATCTTCGACAGGATGATTGTTGGTGGTTTGATATTCCCCCGTGCCAGAAAAATTATATCCTGGGACAAAGAAATTGAGCGATATATTTCTACTGTTCATTCGAAAAGGAACAGTTCCAAGTCGGTAATAATTCCATTTGGTGTGAATGGCAATGTTCATGAATTTGAGAATTACCATAATAACTACAATCAGAAAAAACAAATACTGGGAGTCGGAGCCATTGTTGACGCCAGAGATTTTACGTTCCAGATAAAAGTATTTAAAGAATTGTTAATCCATTTTCCTGATTTTAAACTAAAAATCATTGGTCATCCATATATCAACAAACCGCATGAATTGGTTAAAGAACTAAAGCTTGAAAACAAAGTAGAATTCACAGGAGAGATACCCCATGAAAGGGTTCTGGAGGAATATAAAAAATCCGACTTTCACTGGATGATGTTAAATGCGAAATATGTCGGACTGGGAACTTCAACCCTGGAGGCCATGTTGATGGGGGTTCCGGTAATTTCCAATATTCCAGAAGATCTCATTGGAGAAAGGCTTCTGAAAGATCAGGAAAACTATATTTTTTCTGATGGGAAATCAATAGATACAATTGTATCTGGACTTTCTCAAGTTCTGAAAGATGAAAAACTTCGTGAAACCATTGGGAAAGGAGGGCGGAAGTTTGTACAAGAGTATATGAATTGGGAAGTGGTGGTTGATAAATATGTTCAGATGTTTGAGGAAATCGATAATTACACAAATTAGAAGTCATCATCCAAGATCTCAATAACTTTTGTTTTATTCATTGCTTTATATCTTTCGCAATCGGTTTCTATTGATAATTCCTTGAGAGGTCTTTCGAAATTACCCTGGCTGATATTTATAGTTGAATCTGAATAAAGTTTATTCATATATATCGCCCAGATAGGAAGTGCCATGTTAGCACCCTGTCCTAATGTAATAGTGCGAAAATGAGCACTTCTGTCTTCACAACCCACCCATATTCCGGTACTCAGGTCCGGAGTCACGCCAATGAACCATCCGTCAGATTGGTTTTGTGTTGTACCTGTTTTTCCTGCAATAGGATTTCTATAACCGTATTTTAGTTTTAACCTGATACCTGTCCCTGTTTCAATAACGCCCTGCATAAGTTCACTCATCAGGTAAGCAGTTTCCTCACTCATTGCTTCTTTTCTTTCAGGGATAAAACTCTCTATCACATTACCGTTTTTGTCTTCTATTCGTGTTACGAATATTGGTTCAACATATACACCTTTATTTGCAAATGTATTGAAAGCTCCTACCATCTCGTACAGTGAAAGGTCGGCAGAACCAAGTGCGATAGCATGAACTCTGGGAATATCGCTGGTTACACCCATTTTTCTTGCTATTTTAATAACAGATTGAGGTGAATATCTTTTCATCAGGAAAGCTGAAATCCAGTTATTGGAGTTAGCAAGAGCCCATTTCAATGTTACCATTTCACCAACCCTATCATCTGATGAGTTCCTTGGGGCCCAAAACTTCCCATCAAATTGTTCTACAGAATATGGGATGTTTGCAACTTCGTAGCATGGTGAGAATTCACCTTCCTGCATGGCAAGTGCATATAAAAATGGTTTGAAAGTTGATCCCACCTGACGTTTTGCCTGCACTACATGATCGTATTTGATATATCGGTATTCAATTCCCCCAACATAAGCTTTCACATGCCCGCTGTGGGTTTCCATCGACATCAACCCTGCGTTAAGTAAAAACTTATAATACCTTATTGAATCCATTGGTGTCATTACTGTGTCAATATCACCCTCCCAGCTGAATACTTTCATCTGTGATGGTGTATTGAAAATTACTTTAATGGTATCCATAGGAATATCACGGTTTCTGAGCTTCCTGTACCTTTCTGTCCTTTTCATTGAAAGTTCCATAAGATGCTCAACCTCATCTTCCATATCTTCCTCTTCGAAAACAAAGGGTGCATTGGTGTATCCTTCCCAGTGTTCAAAAAAGGCAGGTTGAAGATCCAGACTAAGGTGTTCCTTTACTGATTCTTCTGCATATTTCTGCATCCTGGAATCAATAGTTGTATATATTTTTAAGCCGTCTTTATAAAGGTTGTAAGGACTACCATCCGGTTTATAATGTTCACTGCACCATTCTTTCAGATTCTGACGAAGGTGTTCACGTAAATACCTTGCAATACCAGAAGTGTGATCCTGTATGCCGAATTTCGACATGTCGAGTGGTAATTGAGAAATGCTGTCGTATGTATATTCATCAATATAATCATACTTTTTCATTTGTGACAGTACTAGATTTCTTCTCTTTAAAGATCTTTCAGGATTTCTTACAGGACTATAAAATGTTGGAGCATTTACAACTCCTATAAGTACTGCAGATTCTTCTATATTTAAAGAATCCGGAATTTTGTCGAAGAAGGTTTTTGCAGCTGCCTTGATCCCAAATGCCTGATGTCCGTATGAAACAGTGTTCAGGTACATAGCAATGATCTCTTCCTTGGAATAGTTTTTTTCCAGTTTAGTGGCAGTTACCCATTCTTTTAATTTACGCACTGCCAGCTCTGATTTTGAAAGATTCAGTTCTCGTGGGAAAAGATTCTTCGCTAACTGTTGTGTAATGGTACTGCCACCTCCTTTGTAATTATTGGTAATGATACCATAGAAAACTCTGACAAGGGCCTTCCCGTCAACTCCTGCATGATCGTGAAACCGTATGTCTTCGGTGGCGAGCAATGCATCAATCAGATGCTGGGGTAACTGCTGATAATCGGTATTGGAACGATTTTCAATATAATAGGTGCCCAAAATAGCACCGTCATCGGAATATATTTCGGAAGCCAGATTGCTTTTTGGATTTTCAAGCTCTTCAAAAGAAGGCATATACCCTAACCATCCCTGAGCAATTGTAAAGAAAATGAAAAATGTAAGCAGAAAAGATAATGAAAATAATATCCAGAACCTGATCTTAAAGTGAGTGCTTAATCCCCTTTTCTTAGCTTTAGTCATAACAAAGTATTGTTATTCAATTTTCTCTATCCGGATTCCCAGATCTTCAATTCCTTCAAGATTGTTTTTTCTCATTGCCTGCTCTATAGAAAAACTATATATTCCTGATTTGGGGAATCTTAAATTTCTTCTAAGCAATACCTGGTTATCTTTTAGCTTTCCTGATCCTTTTCCTACCCAGTTTCCTCTATTATCAGCAAGTATGATTTCTATGGTATCCCTTCCTGCAGAACCATTTGGGAAAACGGTATTGATAAAGAAGAAAATATTGCTATATGGATAATCAGTATTATGTCTAATATTAATGTAGAAGTTATGTAAATTGATGGTATCCTTTATTTCAACATCAAATATTAGCAGTGAATCTTTGTTCCAGGTTTGTTCAGGTATTGAATATGTGTTATCATAAACCCTGTTGTAATCGCAGGAAATAAAAAAAAGAAGACTCGATAAAATGAAAAATCCTTTTCTTAGAGGTCTCACCTTTATGTTTTAGTATTAATGTAAAAATTGGTTTATTATTGTTTACACATGTCAAGATCAGTGTAATCTTTGAACTTTGTTATTCAAATTTATATATATCATCCGATTCATTCCCGTTATCATAATCTATTTTCTTTTCCATCACAACGGCAAAATCTTCAAGTTTTTCCGGCAGCTTTCCCTTTTTATTCAACTCAATGATCTTCTTAATGTTAGCAATATCAATAGCCAGGATGTTTGATCTGTCATTCTCATACGAATACCACATTATCTTTTTTAGAACATCAGTTTTTTGATGATTAGCCTCTCCTTTCTTTGTCTTGATCGTGATCTTCATATCAGGAAAATCTTTCAGTGCATCAAGATAGCAATCGTTCTCAAAATTCAGACAGCATTTTAGCTTACTGCATTGTCCGGCAAGCTTCTGTGGATTCAAAGATAACTGTTGAGTACGTGCTGTGTTAGTTGTTACTGATTTGAATTTTGAGATCCATGTTGCACAACAAAGCTCTCTTCCACACGAACCAATTCCACCCAACCTGGCTGATTCCTGACGAACACCAATCTGGCGCATTTCAATCCTGATCTTGAACTCTTCAGCAAGTATCTTAATTAGTTCCCTGAAATCTACCCTGTCTTCAGCAGTGTAATAGAAAATAGCCTTAGTATTATCACCCTGATACTCTATATCATTCATCTTCATTGCGAGTTTCAGATCGTCAATTATATTTTTTGTTTTTGTCAGTGCATTTCTTTCTCTTCTTATGGCTTCAATCCATTTCTCAATATCAGATATTCTCGCTCTTCTATATACCTGTTTGCATTCAGTATTATCCGTATGCAATCCTCTTTTTTTCATTTGTAAGCGTGCAGTTTCTCCTGTAAGGCTTACTATGCCAATATCATGACCGGGTGAGGCTTCAACAGCTATGATGTCACCTATCTTTAGTTCATAACCGTTCTGTATTTTATAGAATTCTTTATGACTGTTCTTAAAACGCACTTCAACAAAATCAAATTTTGGAGTTGTTGCAGGACAGGAGATGTCATTAAACCATTCTGAGCTGTCAAGCTTGCAGCAACCATTATTAAAATGCTGGTTTTCCCTGTCATTGGTCTGGGGTTGATCTGTCATTCCCCTTGAAAGAAATATATTTTCTGTGGTTTTATCTTCGTTCTCGTCCATTAATGCCAGTTTTTCATGTGAAAATAATTTTATTCTTAATGTCACATGGAATATCCTTATATTATCATTTCCGATCTAAAAGCATATTGTGCTTATAGATAATACAGCTCAAAAGTACAAATTAATTTCTTTTTCTTTCTTTAGCAGCTTTTATTAGATCCATTAATTTCATCGACAGGTTCAGGAGAAGGATATTGGAGTTAGCGTTACGTTCGACATGACGGATGGATTCTTCAAACAGTTTCGCAAATTCCAAGGCATTTTCATTATCAATGAAAGGCGAAAACTTGGTATTGAAATCAAGCTCATCATCAGGCAGTTGAACGAGTTTTTGATTGTTGTTGTTGATCAGTAAACTGTTCCTGGTAATTTTAAGAGCATATGTAAGAAATGCTTTCTGTTCTTCCCTGTTTTTTCTTGATATTTCAGAAATAGTGTCGGTTACTTCCAGCACTTTGTACTGATAACACTGTCTCATCCACATCCTGAAAGTTTCTAAATTATTAACATCTGATTCATTAAGTTTCAGAATGCGCTCTGCAGCCTTTATGTTACCATCGGCAATTTGTGCTGCCCTTTTGATCTCATTGTCACTGTATTCAGTATATTCTTTTAAATATTCAACAATATCCTGAGGTTTATGTGGCGGGATCCTATTGATCTGTGTGCGGCTTAAGATAGTACTGAGTATCAAATCCTGATTTTCGCCAATTAGCAAAAACAAAGTTCTGTCAGGTGGTTCTTCAAGGATTTTAAGGATCTTAGGTGCTGCTGAATAATACAATTTCTCTACCATCCATATCACCATTATTTTGTATGGAGCTTCATAATGCTTAAAGCTTAACTTTTTGATGATATTATTGCAATCTTTTGCATTGATAATACCTTGTTTTTTTTCAATCCCTATGGTCTGATACCACTCATTTAAGGTGGGATTTAAATTTGTTTCAGAAATGTATTCTCTCCATTCACCAGAGAAATCATCGCTGACTGCTTTAAGGAATGCTTTTGTAGGAGCTACAGGATAAATAAAATGTAAATCAGGATGAGAGAGAGAGTTGATCTTAATACAGGAAGGGCATTTTCCACAGGAATCTTCATCATTCCTGTTTGAACAATTGATATACCGGGCATAAGCTATTGCAATAGCGAATTTAGAATTTCCTTCAGGACCAATAAAGAGCTGAGCATGACTTATTCTGCCGTCTTTCACAGTTTGTCTGAGGCTGTTTTTAATTGAATTATGGCCGGGTATATCTTTAAATAGCATATCAAGAGAATTAACTCTTCCTGGGAGAACAAACTTTTGCTATGAAAAACTCTCTATTCATTCGTGCTATATGTGTAACAGAAATATTTTTCGGACATTCTGCTTCGCAGGCGTATGTGTTGGTACAATTTCCAAATCCCAGTTCATCCATTGTTGAAACCATGGACTGAACTCTTCTGTCAGCTTCTATTTTGCCCTGAGGCAATACGGCAAACTGTGATACTTTCGCTGACACAAACAACATTGCAGAAGCATTTTTACAGGCAGCAACACAAGCACCACATCCGATGCATGAGGCCGCATCCATAGCAATCTCTGCATTGCGCTTGCTAATAGGTATACTGTTAGCATCAGGTGCATTTCCTGTATTCACAGAAATATAGCCTCCTGCCCTAATGATCTTTTCGAAAGATGATCTGTCAACTACCAGGTCTTTGACCACAGGAAATGCTCTTGCTCTCCATGGTTCTATGGTAATTGTTGAACCGTCTTTGAAATTTCTCATATGCATCTGGCATACTGTTATTCCTGCATCAGGGCCATGAGGCCTTCCATTTATATATAAAGCACAGGTCCCACAGATACCTTCACGACAATCATGGTCGTAAGCAACAGGTTCTTTATCTTCTTTTACCAGCTGCTCATTTAAAATATCAAGCATTTCCAGGAAAGAGGCATCATGAGAAATATCAGTTACTTTATATGTTTCAAACCTTCCTTTAGCTTTGGCGTTTTCCTGCCTCCATATCTTTAGTGTAAGGTTCATATCTTTAAATTTTATTCAACGAGTTTAAAATAATAATTGGGATTATTTATAGCTTCTTTGCTTTACTTCAATATTTTCGAATTTAAGCTTTTCCTTATAAAGCTTTGGTTCTTTATCATCACCTGTATATTCCCAGGCTGCTACATAAGTGAAGTTTTCATCATCTCTTAAGGCTTCACCTTCATCTGTCTGATATTCTTCCCTGAAATGACCACCACAAGATTCTTTTCTCTCCAGGCCATCCAGTGCCATCAGTTCACCCATCTCAAGAAAATCGGCCACCCTCAAAGCTTTTTCCAGTTCGAAGTTCAGATCATCGGCTTTTCCTGGAATTTTTACATCATCCCAGAATTCATCTTTGATTTCTTTGATTAGTTTCCTGGCTTTTTTCAAGCCTTCAGCATTTCTGCCCATACCAACATATTCCCACATGGCTAACCCTAACTTTTTGTGGAATGTGTCTACAGTTTGCTTTCCTTTGATATTCATGAGTCTGGCAATTCTATCCGCCACATCTTCTGCTGTTTTTTTGAACTCAGGAAGATCAGTGCTGAAACGAGGAACATTGATCTGGTCTGCTAGATAATTCTGAATAGTATATGGAAGCACAAAGTATCCGTCACTCAATCCCTGCATCAGTGCACTGGCTCCCAGTCTGTTTGCTCCATGGTCGGAGAAGTTTGCTTCCCCTGCGGCAAATAATCCTGGAATGGTAGTCTGAAGTTCATAATCAACCCAGATGCCACCCATTGTATAATGCACTGCAGGATAGATCATCATAGGTGTTTCATACGGATTGTCATCAACGATCTTTTCATACATCTGGAAGAGGTTTCCGTACCTTGCTTCAATAACCGATTTACCCAGTCGTTTGATAGCATCAGCAAAATCAAGGTAAACAGCTAATCCTGTATTTCCGACACCATGCCCTGCATCACATCTTTCTTTAGCTGCACGTGAGGCAACATCACGGGGCACGAGGTTTCCAAAAGCGGGGTATCTTCTTTCGAGATAGTAATCCCTGTCTTCTTCAGGAATTTCAGTTGGCTTTAATTCACCTTTCTGTATCCTCTGTGCATCTTCTTTTTTCTTTGGCACCCAGATCCTGCCATCATTTCTCAAACTTTCACTCATAAGAGTTAGCTTTGATTGGTAGTCACCATGTACCGGTATACATGTTGGATGGATCTGAGTAAAACAAGGATTTGCAAAGAGAGCACCTTTCTTATATATCTGCCATGCAGCACTACCGTTGGAGTTCATTGCATTGGTGGAAAGGAAGAATACATTTCCGTAACCACCCGTTGCAATAACAACCGCATGAGCTGAGTGTTTTTCTATTTCTCCGTTAATAAGATTTCTGGTAATGATCCCTCTTGCTCTTCCGTCGATCATAACAACATCCATCATTTCCTGGCGCGGGAAGAATTCCACATTACCCCCGTTGATCTCTTTCATCAAAGCGCTGTAGGCTCCCAGTAATAATTGCTGTCCGGTTTGACCTCTGGCATAGAAAGTTCGTGAAACCAGTGCTCCACCAAATGACCTGTTGTCGAGTAAGCCGCCGTATTCGCGTGCGAATGGAACTCCCTGTGCAACACACTGATCGATGATCTCATTGCTTACCTCGGCCAGTCGATATACATTTTCTTCCCTGGCACGATAGTCACCTCCTTTAACAGTATCATAGAATAAACGATAAATGCTATCACCATCATTAGGATAGTTTTTAGCAGCATTAATACCACCTTGTGCTGCAATACTATGTGCCCTTCTTGGTGATTCATGAATGCCGAATATTTTTACTTTAAATCCAAGTTCACCGAAACTGGCTGCAGCAGAGGCTCCTGCCAGGCCAGTTCCGACGATGATTATATCCAGTTTTCTTTTATTGGCAGGATTGACAAGATTCTGTGTAGATTTATATGTAGTCCACTTCTCTGCTAAGGGCCCCTGTGGTACTTTTGAATCTAGTTTGCTCATAATAAATATGTTTTGAATATATTTTTACTAATCTTAATAAAGTATAATGAAGTATAATGGGATGAGAATAAATCCAAGGGGGATTACTATGGAATAGATGTTGGCTATTGCTTTGATCCATGGAGTATACTTAGAGTGATTCCATCCAAATGACTGGAAGGCTGACTGAAACGCATGATTCAGATGAAACGCCAGCAATACCAATAGAACTATATATACAACAGAATAAGTAGTATTGGTAAATAAGTTTATTGCCATACTGTAGAAATCATGAGTGCCAGCCACCTCTTTAATGCCCTGTGGAGGTGATGTCCATCCTAGTTTTACAAAATAGAAATTCATCATGTGTATTGCCAGAAATATAAAGACAATGACCCCGGAATGTATCATGAATTTTGAGAAATAGGAGGTGTGTGACCAGCCTTCGATCTTGTATCTGACAGGCCTGGCAATCCAGTTTTGGATCTGCAGTATTAAACCATAAATAATATGGATTAAGAAACTACCAAAAAGGAATACTTCCATGATCTTGACCAGAGGATTTGTTGTCATAAAATGTACAGCAGCATCAAAGATCTCAACATGATTTTCTGCAATTGGCAGAATAAACAAATTTATCCCAAGATGAACCACGAGAAATACCATCAGGAAAAACCCTGCTATTGACATAATGTATTTCTTGGTAAGGGATGAATAGTGTAAGAATTTACTCATAACACTTTAGTTTTTCAGATAAGATTAAAAATTTTATTGAATGTAAAAAACTGTTTCTTTTTAAAGAAATCCCGACAAATTTAGAGATTTATCTCAATTTTCTAATGAGAATAAAGTATATTAAAGGTAATTTTTATTGAATTTAAATAGCTGGTGTTTATGCGGAATTCCTTGATTGACAAGGTCTTTTTTATTGGTAACAGAAAGAGACTTCTCGCAAAACTCGGCAGCCTCTCACTAGCTGTTATTAATTCAAACTTAACAAACATTAACACTCAAAATCAAACACATAAAATAAATTTAAGTACTTTTACCACATACATATTCAAGCATTATCGTTCTTTATTTTCTGTACTCCCTTAATCGTTTCCCGTCACCCGTAACCCGCCAATGGCATATTCTCGCCGTTACGCGTCACGCGTTACGCGTCACGAAAAAAAGTTACATCAGATAAATAACCAGGTATCACAATCATAACAATTTCAGATAATAATTAAAAACACACACATAATCATGTTTGATCCAAAAATCTATAAAGAAAGAAGAGAGCGCTTACACAAAATGCTCGAAGGTGGTATCGCATTGTTTTTAGGCAATAACGAAGCTTCAATGAATTATCCCGCAAACACTTATCATTTCAGGCAGGACAGCAACTTCCTGTATTATTTTGCGCTGAATCACGATAACCTTGCCGGTGTTGTCGACTTTGATGAGGGAAGAGATATTATTTTCGGGAATGATGTTACCATGGATGATATTATCTGGATGGGTGCACAACCATCGATGAAAACAAGAGCTGCCGAAGCTGGTGTTGAGGAAACTTTGCCTATGGACAAATTGCCTGAATTTATTCAGGATGCAGTTTCAAAAGACAGGAAGATACATATTCTCCCTCCATACAGAGGAGATCACTGGCTGCAACTTGAAGGCATATTTGGCAAAGCACATGCTGAGCTTAAATCATTTGTATCTCAGAAGTTAATAAATGCCGTAGTAACAATGAGGTCTGTTAAAGATGAACATGAAATCAGAGAAATTGAAAAAGCTGTTGATATTGCGTATGTAATGCATACAACTGCCATGAAAATGGCAAAACCAGGTGTTGTAGAGAGAGAAATAGCAGGAGCTATAGAAGGAATATCACTTTCATTGGGCGGACCGGTTTCTTTTCCGGTAATCCTGAGTATTAACGGACAAACCCTTCATAATCATTATCACGGAAATACTTTGGTAGAAGGCAGGATGATGGTAGCTGATGCAGGTGCAGAAACCCCAATGGGTTATTGCAGTGATATCACAAGGACAACTCCTGTAGGAGGGAAATTCAATTCAAGGCAAAAGGATATCTACCAGATTGTTTACGATGCTAATGAAATTGTTATTAAAGCTTGTAAACCAGGAATTCCTTATCGCGATATGCATATACTTGCTTCTAAAACCATTGCAAGCGGACTGAAAGACCTTGGACTGATGAAAGGAGATGTTGAGGAAGCTGTTAAACAAGGGGCTCATGCTTTGTTCTTTCCTCATGGATTAGGACATATGATGGGGCTGGATGTACATGATATGGAGGGACTTGGAGAGAATAATGTTGGATATAATGGTGATTCTGATCGTAGTGATCAGTTTGGCCTTGCCTTCCTTCGTATGGCACGGAAACTGGAACCTGGATTTGTTATGACTGATGAACCGGGTATCTATTTTATTCCTGCTTTAATCGATCAGTGGAAATCAGAAAAGAAATTCGCAGAGTTCATCAATTATGAAAAGCTTGAAACGTATAAAGATTTTGGTGGGATCAGATTAGAAGATGACCTGCTGATTACCGATAATGGATGCCGGTTGTTGGGTAAACCTATTCCAAAATCTATCGATGAAGTAGAAGATATTTGTAAATAAAGGTAATTAAGATGGATAGCCATATTAAATACAGGAATAAGAAAATAGCATTCAAAACCAGAGGAGAAGGTAAGTCAATTGTCCTTCTGCATGGATTCCTGGAATCAATGAAGATATGGAACGATATGGCCAAAGAGCTGTCGCAATATTACCAGGTAATTACTATTGATCTTCCTGGATTTGGCAAAAGTGATTGTTTTGATCCGATCCATACAATGGAGTTTATGGCAGAAATGGTAAACAAAGTTCTAAATTTCCTGGGAGTTAAGCGATGTGTAATGGTAGGACATTCAATGGGTGGCTATGTTGCTTTGTCCTTTGCTGAAAAATATGCAGGCAAAATTAAAGGATTGGTTATTTTCCATTCTCATGCTAGAGGGGATACACCTGAGGCTAAGATAAACCGCGACAGGGTTATTAAAGTAATTGATAAAAATAAAGGCAGTTTTATTCTAAACTTTATTCCGGATCTTTTTGCTCCTGAGAATGTTGAAAAACACAGAAGAAAAATCGACAAGCTTATCAAGCATTCCGAAAAATTCTCTAAGAAAGGAATAATAGCCGGACTGGAAGGGATGAAACACCGGAATGATAAAACCCATGTGTTGACAAATGCCAATTTCCCAATATTATTTATAATAGGGAAATTGGATTCCAAGATACCATTTCAGGTTGTTATGGAACAGCTTCCTCTCCCAACACAATCTGAACTATTATTTCTATCAAATGTTGGGCATATGGGATTTATTGAAGCAAAAAAGGAATGTCAAAGGAGTATTAAATCCTTTGCCGACAGAGTTCTTTAAACGGGTAAAAATTTTAGATTATGACATCTACACTAGCTGAGAAAAAAGAAGGATTTTTTTTAAGAAATCTGATAAAGATCTTTGGACTTATTATCATACTGACTACTATAGCCTTATATGGGAATACCGTCTTTAATCATTATTCTCTGGATGATACATATATTGTAAACAGCGAATCCATACAAAAAGGGATTGCAGGAATTCCTGAAATATTCAATACACTTTATGAGTTGCCGGATGATTACACAGATGAAGCATATGGTTACAGGCCAATAACCCGTACAATCTTTGCCATTGAGTTTCAGTTTTCAGGAGGGAATACATATGTAAGCCATGGTATCAACGTTTTACTTTACCTGCTCTCAGTATTGCTATTGTATAAGATATTAAGAAGATTGCTGAGAAATTATAACGCATTTTTGCCATTTCTGATCACGCTTCTTTTTATGGCTCACCCTATCCATACAGAAGTGGTGGCAAGTTTGAAAAACAGGGATGAAATCCTTGCATTTGGATTTTTCCTTTTGTCTCTGAATTCGTTTTTGCGGTATATAGATATTAATAAGAAATATGAGATATTTTTAGGAATATTATTCTTTATTCTTGCATTGCTTTCAAAGGTTTCGATTTTATCAGTTATGCTTGTTTTTCCTTTAACTTTTTATTTCTTCACGGATTTAAAACCAAAGAAAATATTTTATTTTGTATTGATCGTTCTTGCTGTAACTGCAATAGGTTCAATATTGCCACGATTGTTTTTGCCTGAGATAATAAGGCCAATGAAATTTATTGAAAATCCAATTGCTTTTGATGATAATTTTTGGAACAGGATTGGAACAGGTTTTTATATATTATTTTACTATTTAAAGTTGCTTTTCTTTCCCCATCCTCTTTCTTATTTCTACGGATATAATACAATTCCTATTACAAACCTGGCTAATATTTGGGTATTATTATCTATTGCAATTTATATTTTATTATTTATCATTGCGATATATGGATTTATAAAGAAAAGGATATATTCTTATGCGATCCTTTTTTATTTTGTTACAATTGCAGCTTATGCAAATATCATAGCACTTGTACCTGGAATGCTTGCAGAGCGATTTCTTTTAATACCTTCCCTGGGTTTTATAATTGCAATTGTTTATTTACTGTTTCTGGTATTTAATTATCTAAAGGAAAAAAGTATAAAATTTAATATGAGATTAGCAGGAATTCTTATAATAGTAATACTTATCCTGATACCATATTCTGTAAAAACATTTAACAGGAATAAGGTGTGGCGTACACAATACACTTTGTATAATAATGACATAAAGCACCTTGGGAATTCTGTTAAAGCAAATGATTTCCTGGCAAATGAATTAATAAGGCAGGTGAATCTGGAGTTACAAAAACCCGTAGATGTTACCAAGTTTTTACGTCCAACTATTGATCGTGCTTTAAAGCACTGGGAGAAAGCCATTCAGATTTATCCTGATCATCATTCGTCATACGAAAATATGGCGATAGTTTACAGCAGGATTTACAAAGAACATCATAAGGCTTATAAGTTATTGCACAAAGTTTTACATATAGAACCCAATGATAAAACCGCCCTCTTTAACATGGGCATGGTGATGGAAAATTTATATGAAATTGATTCTGCTGAATACTATTATCAAAGATGTATTGACATTGATCCGGATATTATTAATCCCAGATCCAGACTTGCCAATGTGAAGTTTATGAAAGGTGATGTTAATGGTGCGTTGAAATTAAACCAGGAAATTATGGATCTTGATGAAAATGAGACATTGCCATACCTGAATATGGGTAATTATTCAATGATGATGGGAGATACATTGAGAGGTATAAGGTACTTTGAAATTGCTGTTCAAAAGGGTGCTCCGGTGCAGGTAATTATGTTCCTGAATAAGTATTATAAAGAAAAAGGTGATGAGGAGAAAGCGGAATCTTTCAGACAAAAAGTATTAAGTAATCCACAATAATCACATGAATAACTGGAGTATAAAAGGCATTAGTTATTTTTTACCAGAGAAGGTCGTTACAAATAATGACCTGGCAAATGATTTTCCAGGATTTAAAATTGATGAGCTCACACGTTTAACAGGTGTTCTGGAACGTCATATTGCTGATAAAGACGAGAATGCCTCTGATCTGGGCGTGAAAGCATGTGAGAAACTGTTTGATGAGTATAATATTAAAAGAGAAGAAATTGATTTCATACTTTATTGTACCCAGATAGGTGATTATTATACACCATCGACATCCTGCATTATCCAAGACAGACTGGGAATTCCAAAAAGAGCAGGCACTCTTGATTTTAATCAGGGCTGTACGGGTTTTGTATACGGCTTGAATATTGCCAGTGGATTGATCGCAAGCGAAACGGCAAAAAATATTCTTTTAGTTACTTCTGTTACAATAAGTAAACTTATTCACCCTCAGGATAAAAGCAACAGGGCTATCTTTGGTGATGGTGCCGCTGCAACTCTCATTACCTCTGAACCAGGAGACCTGAAGTATGGTAAGTTTGTATTTGGAACAGATGGTTCAGGATTTGACTCAATTATCATAAAGCATGGAGGAGAGAAATATCCAATAAAGGAATTTGAATCAGATGATTTTATTGATGAATTTGAAAATGTGAGGAATGATGCATGCTTCTACATGAATGGTTCTTCTGTTTTTACCTTTTCTGTGGAGACCGTTCCCCAAATGATAGATCAATTGCTCGAATTGAATGGATTAAAGAAAGAGGATATTGACCTATATGTTTTACACCAGGCCAACAGGATCATATTAGAATCTATTTTCAGAAAATCAAAGATCCCGGCAGATAAATACACAATTGATCTTGATTATGTTGGTAATACAGTTGCTTCAACAATTCCTATTGCATTGAAGAATGCAATTAGTAGCGGACGAGTGAAAAAAGGGGATAAAGTATTACTTGCTGGTTTTGGAGTTGGTTTTTCGTGGGGAGGAACGATAATTTCATTCTGAAATTAAATAACGACGTAGGCGATATAACGAAGGAATTGGCGATATGCACCACCTTCAAATATCGAATATCGTTACTTCGCCTACTTCGTTACGTCATTATTTCGTTATTCTAATTCTCTTAACAATTCCATTCCTTCTTTTACCAAACTATTAATTGTATTCTCCTGTAAAAATGATTCTATTGGCCAACTTATACCAAAAGTTTCATTTACATCTTTTTCGAGGTTGATAGCCATGATGGAATCAAGTCCATAAGAAGCAATAGGCTTATCAGGATCAATTGATGTTGTATCAAGATTCTTCTTTGATGCCAGCCAGTTTGTCAGCCATTTTTTTAGTTCACTATGTGAGTAATCTTTAAGACCGAGTGGAACATTTTCCTGAAGGTTCATAATCCATTGATCTATAATTATTAAATCATTATTCCGAAATGCTTTTTTACTTGCTAATCTCTGAATTTTCCCGCTGGAGGTTTTAGGAATGCTTCCTGTTCTGATTAATAAAATTGTATAAGGTAATATCTGGTGTTCATCTGAAATAGCTAATCTTATTGCATCATAAATATCTTCAGCATTAAAATCCCTTAAATGAGTTCTCCTGATCTCATGAACAAGGACTAGTCTTTCCTCGTTGGCAGCAATTATTGAAAATGCTGCACTGGCATTGGGTTGTAAGGCTTCATGAGATGCTTCTGCAGATTTCTCTATATCATGTGGGTAATGATTCAATCCTCTGATAATGATCAAATCCTTTATTCTTCCTGTAACATAAAGCTGCCCCCCATGAACAAACCCCAGGTCTCCTGTCCTTAAATATGGGCCATCATTATTGTCCTGAATGAAAGCATTAAAAGTATATTCTGTTTCTTTGGGATTGTTCCAATAACCCTGTGTTTTTGATTTCCCTTTTACCCATATCTCACCGATCTCTTTGACTTTACTGTATTTTTTTGTTTCAGGATTAACAATTGCAACGGTGGTTCCTAACCAGGGATAACCACAGGCAACTAAGGTTGTGGACTCATCAGTGTCAGATGCAGCTTCTATTATGCCAACCTCTAATTTATTGCTGTCTGCTTCAAGATAAATTGGCTTTTCTGATATTTTTCCTCCTGTTACCATTAATGCATATTCAGCAAGACCATAACAGGGATAAAACTGATTTTCAATAAAATTTGATGATTTGAAATGATCTGCAAAAGATTTAAGTGTTTTATTATGTATTGGTTCTGCTCCACAAAAAAGAACCTTTAATGAGCTTAAATCAATTTCGTTTATTTCTTCTTCAGATATTTTATCAATACAATATTCAAAGGTAAAATTAGGTCCACCTGCAGTTGTTGTTTTATACTTTGTTATTGCTTTTAGCCAGTTGCCAGGATTTCTGATAAATTCGCCAGGAGGGATGATCACATTACAAAATCCCATATAAACAGGTTGCAATAAAGCTCCAATAAGACCCATATCATGAAAATTGGGAAGCCAGTTTGTTCCCATGGAATGATCATTATGGCCAAATCCCTGGTTTATAATTTCTGAATTATGTATTATGTTTTGATGCGATACCATAACACCATTTGGTGTTCCGGTTGATCCTGAAGTATATTGTAAAATTGCAAGATCTTCATCAGCTATTCCGGGATTTATCCATTTTGTGTCATTTTTACTTATATTATCAAAAATCAAAAATTCTTTATCTGAAAGATAAGGCTCATCTATGAAGTTCTTTTCAAGATCTCTGAATATCTGTTGGTTTGTAAATATAATATCTGCTCCACAATCACCAACTACTGATTCAAAACGTGAATTATTTCTGTTCTTTCTGGGAGCATATACAGGAACTCCTGTCATTCCTGCATAGAAAACACCAAAAAGAGCAACTATAAAGTCGACACCATTAGGAAATATCAGTAATACCCTGTCACCTTTATTTCCTTTTGCCTGTAAAACGGATGCAATAGTTTTTGCATTATCCGATAATTCCTTAAAGGTAATCCTTTGCTTCTCTCTTACTCCATCTTCCAGGAAAATGTAAACTGGTTTGCTTGGCCGTTCATTGGCCCTTTTTTCCAAAAGCTCAATAAGGTTATTGGCTTTATAAATATAATTATCTTCTGAGGAGGTTAATATTTGAATCTCATTATTTGTCATATATGGTGAAAATTTAGGGAGTAAATCTAATAAAAAGTAAGACAGGATATGAAATAATAACTAATTTGAATTTATCAGAACATCTTTCCTGAATATAATTGTGGAAAAGCTTCTTCTTTTGTAAGAACCTCTTTGCTACCTTCGAATACAAAATTTCTTAAATGTAAGTTGGATGCAAATGCCCAGCTTGCTGCTAAAGGATTATTTGTGAGTTTTAAAGTTTTCATTAGTTTTTTCTTAAGATGGTTCAGATCGTATAATCTCTCCCAGTTTTTATATACAGAATTTTGAAATTCTTCAGGAGTCATCTTATGGGGTTTATAAACCACTTCAGCATAATTATATCTTTCCCAGTCTTTAGGAAAATTAGTATAAAGTAATCTTTCTTCCTGTTCAAACCTTTTAAATAATGTTGTGCCTGGCAATGGGGTTAAAATGCTTGCCTGCATGATGTCTATATCTGCGTTGATGATATAGCTGGTACGATTGTATATTTTTTCAGGAGTGTCATTTTCAAGCCCATAAATAAACGCTCCCATTACAGAGATTCCATATTTATGTATCTTATCATATACGGTTTTAAACTTATCTACACCTATTTTAAGGTTCACTTGTTTATTTACATTTTCAAGCTGATCAACCAGTTCTGATTCTATTCCCAGGAAAACAAGCTTGCAGCCACTCATAGCAGCATATTTCAGTATCTCCTCATCATCCGTAATATTCATAGATGCTGATCCTGCCCATTCCTTTTGTATGCCTCTCTTAACTATGCCTTTAAAGAACTCCACGGCATGGTTGCGTGCTGCTTTACTGTAGCCAACGAAATTGTCATCAACAATATAGACTAAATCCTTACGTATCTGTGCAAAGTCATCTAAAGAATCTTTAACAGACCGGAGCCGGTACTTGCTTCCATTGAAAGTATGAACTGAGCAAAAGTCGCATTTCATCGGACATCCTCGTGTTGTTTGCATGCTGTCAAAAAAGTAATCGGAATGATAAAGCTCTCTTTTTGGACTAGGAGAGTGAGAAATTGAAGCTAAAGGAGCATGATAATATTTTTGCAATCTGTTTTTCTCAAAGTCGGAAATAAGCTTTTCCCATATCCCCTCAGCTTCACCAATAACAACAGAATCAATATATTGAGAAGCTTCTTCAGGTAACATGGATGCATGGATTCCTCCTATAACTGTGGGTATGCCGTTTTTCCTGTATTCCTGTGAGATCTCATAACAGCGATTTATTGTTGCAGTCAGAGATGTGAATCCTACCAGGTCAGCATCTTTGTATTCAAAAGGCATAAAATTTTCATCATGAATCTTCACTTCCCAATTTGAGGGAGTGATTTGAGCCACAATACCTAAGGCCAGGGGAGGGTAAATCGCATCCTTATCCTGCATCAATCCTTTGCGACGATTATTGACCGGGTTGATGAGGAGCAATTTATATTTAGGTTTATGTGTATTTTTTAGTATCTCCATGTAATTCGAAAGTGATTTATAGTGATTAGGTTGTGAATTATAGTGATTAATTGTCTCCTACTGGTTTTATGAAACAATGAATTACAATAGAATCACTATTAATTTCAATTAATCACCATTTCTATTATCTTCTCACTTAAAAGGACTCTCTTCAAACATGTTCTTGTTTGTAACGCTGTCTCCAAAAATGTCTTCTATATTTCTTTTTTCCCTAGTACCTTCATAAACCATGTTGTAATATTGCAGGTTTGATCCCAGTGACCAGACAGCTGCAAGTGAGCTTTTGGTTTGCTTAAGCGTACGAAGGAATTTCTTTTTTAATTCCAGGTCATTATATAGCTCATCCCAGTTTTGCTGTACTTCCGTTTTAAACTCTTCTGCAGTCATATTAGGATGCCTGAAAACAATATCTACAAAATCGTAATACTGCCAGTCAGCAGGATAATTGTTATAAACAATCTTTCCCTCTTTACGCATCTTATTATAGGTTCCTGTTCCGGGCAATGGAGTGAGTATGGTAGCCTGCACTGCATCAATATCTGCTTTGTTGATATACTCTGCTCTCCTTCTCATGCTTTCCGGTGTGTCTGATTCCAGTCCGTAGATAAAAGCACCTAACACACTTATTCCATATTTATGGATTTTCCTGAAGACTTCATCGTAATGATCAATACCAATTTTAATATTCAGTTTTTTATTGGTTTCTTCAAGCTGGTCTATCCTTTCTGATTCAATGCCCAGCAATACCATTACACATCCGGCTTTAGCCGCCAGCTCAAGAACTTCATCATCATCAGCAAAATTCATGGATGCGGAACAAAACCACTGTTTCTTTATTCCTCTTTCAATCATTCCTCTGAAAAGGTTTTTAGCTCTTTCAAGGGGCTTTTTACCATATCCAATCAGGTTGTCATCAACAAAATAGATCTTTTCGTGTTCAATGCTTTCAAGTTCATCCAGGACTTCCTCAACAGGTCTTATCCTGTATTTTGAACCATTGAAAGTATGTACTGAGCAAAACTCACATTTCATCGGACAACCACGAGTGGTTTGTATACTAGCGAATTCGTACCTGGAGTGGAATAATTTACGACTGGGCCATACTGCATTTTCAAATGGGAGCAATCTGCCTTTATATAATTTCTTCAACTCATTATCTTCAAAATCCTGTATCAGCTCTTTCCAAACACTTTCCACTTCTCCAACAACAACTGTATCGACAAATTTCTGTGACTCATCAGGCACCATAGAAGAATGTATGCCTCCAATAACTGTTGGTATTCCTTTTTTTCTGTAAACGTCTGCCAGTTCATAAGCCCTTGTAACACTGGATGTAAGCGCCGTAATACCAACAAGGTCTGCTTCTATATATGAGAATCGTTCGAAATTTTCATCCAGGATCTCTACATCCCAGTGCTCAGGTGTTAAACTTGCTACTATACCCAGCCCGATAGGTGGATATATAACATGAGAGTGAAGGATCAATCCTTCTCGATTTGTGCTAAGTGGATTGATTAATAGAAGTTTATGTTTTCTATTATCGCCTTCGATCATCTTCTTTCGCTGTGTAGTTCAGTTGCGAAGATAACGAATAGTTTATTATTAATGTAGCCAATTTGTTTTTCGCGTTACGCGTTACGCGTCACGATGAAATAATCCAAACATAATGCATTGCAACATTGTTAATCATTTCACTAAATAATGTAAATTTGCTTCAAATTAAAATAAGAATGGTAAGTATAGAGGAATTTATTGCAAATGTTGAAAACGAGTTCGAAGATCTTGAAAAAGGCACATTAGAACCGGAAAGCAATCTAAGGGAAAAATTTACATGGGATTCAGTTAATGCCTTGATCTTTATTGCTCATGTAAACGTAGAATATGGAGTTGTGATAAATGCAGAAGACCTGACCAATGCAATAACAGTTCAGTCATTATTTGATATGGTAAAGGAAAGAGCTGAAAAAAAAGCATCCTGATTATGGCAATTTTTTCAATCCCGAATATAAAAATTGCAGGAATTGCTTCTGCTATTCCAAAAGAGGTTTATAATAATTTTGATTATGAGCTTCTTGGCGATAAGGAGAAGCAGGCTTTTGTAAAGATGACCGGGGTCGAAAAGCGAAGAGTGGCACCAAAAGGAACCACGACTTCTGATCTTTGTGAAACTGCTGCTAAGAAATTGATGGACAAGCTGAAGTGGAATGCAAGCCAGGTTGATATGCTTGTTTTTATTTCCCAGTCAAGAGATTATATCATTCCTGCAACTGCTGGAATCCTCCAGGATAAACTTGGTATGAGCAAGGATTGCATTGCCTATGATATCAGCCTGGGTTGTTCAGGATATGTTTACGGACTCTCAACGGTGGGTGCACAGATGTCGGTCGGTGGGTTGAAGAAAGCCCTTTTGATGGTTGGTGATGTTTCCACACAGAATACTGGATACAATGATAAAAGCACTTTTCCTTTATTCGGAGATGCAGGAACAGTTACTGCTCTTGAATATGAGGAAAATGCTCCACTAATGACATTCAACCTGCAAACAGATGGAAGCGGTTACAAGGCGATAATGATTGAAGATGGAGGCATCCGAAATCTGGTTTCTGGATCTTCATTTAAAGAAGAGGAGATATCAGAAGGTATCAAAAGAAATAAAATGCACATAGCACTCGATGGGGTGGAGGTTTTTAATTTCTCATTAAGGGAAGTTAAACCCAATATTTCTCGCTTATTAGAAGAAGCAGGGAAAGAAACGGAAGAGATTGATTATTTCATATTGCACCAGGCCAATAAGCTGATGAATGAAACGATCAGAAAACAGCTTAAAATGCCAGAAGAAAAGTTTCCATTTTCTATACAGGAGTTTGGAAATACCAGTTCAGCCTCTATACCACTGACTTTAAACTATTGTTTGCAGGATAAACTAAAATCGGAGAAGCTGCAATTATTACTTTCTGGTTTTGGAGTTGGTTTGTCGTGGGGTAGTGTTATTCTGGAAACAGAAAAAATTGTTTGTCCTGACATCATTGAAATCTAAATATTATGTCTTCAGATTTTTGCAGTCTTAACGGTAAAAGAATTCTGATAACCGGCGCATCTTCCGGTATAGGAAAAGAAACAGCCCGGCTGATCTCAGACCTGGGAGCTATTGTTCATATTTGCGGGAGAGATAAAGACCGCTTAAATGAGGTGTTAAAAAGTCTGCATGGGGAAGGACATCAGTCATACAGGGGCGATCTTACAGATGAAAAGAATATCGATCGCCTTGTTGGCGGCACTCCTGAAATTGACGGTGTGGTAAATGCAGCAGGAATAGTGGGACCAATACCGGCAAAATTTATCAGGCAGGATGACATTGAAAAACTTTTCAGGATCAATTATGAAGTGCCGGTATTGCTAACAGCAAAATTGCTTCAACATAAAAGGATCAAAGACAATAGTTCTATTGTTTTTATCTCTTCTGTTGCCACAATCTCACCCTATTTTGGAGGGGCTTTATATGGTAGTTCAAAGGCTGCTCTTGAATCCTATTCAAAATCCCTTGCCCTTGAGATGGCCGGAAAAGGAATTCGTTCAAATATTATTTCTCCTGGCCTGGTAAACACACCCATACTTACCGATCCCGCTAAAGAAGGAAACCCGGAAATTGTTAATGACTCTATCAAAAAATACCTTAACAAATATCCCATGGGAATTGGAGAACCACAGGATGTAGCGAATGTGATTGCGTTTTTGTTATCAGATGAAGCAAGGTGGGTTTCGGGAGCGAACATGCTGCTTGGAGGAATTATACAGTAGAAATCCCAAATCTCAAATTACAAATTCCAAGCAAATTCCAAAAGATAAATTCAAAATTCCAAAAGTGCAAAATGTTAGCTTTTGAAGGTTTGTAATTTAATTATTGTGATTTGAGATTTGCCTGGAATTTGTAATTTATGATTTGGTGCTTTATTGATTTATGTATATTTGTTATAATATAATATCCGATACTGATGAATCAAGTCGACATATCCATAGTTATCCCGGTCTATAACAGCGAAAATACCCTGGAGGAACTTTTCAATAGAATAAAATCTACATTGGAAAAAACCACTAAAAGTTTTGAGCTTATCTTTTGCGAGGATTGCGGGATGGATAAAAGCTGGGATGTGCTGAAAATAATAAAAGAAAAAAATCCATCATTGGTAACTGCGATAAAACTGAATAAAAACTACGGACAGCATAATGCCATTATGTGCGGATTTGGTTTTGCCAAAGGGGAACTCATTATAACTATGGATGACGACCTTCAGCACCCTCCTGAAGAAATTCTTAAACTTCTTGATTCTTATGAAAAGGATGGTTCGGATGTTGTCTATGGAGTATACAGGAAAAAACAACATTCTCTTGCCAGAAATGTGGGAAGTTATTCAGTGAAGAAAACCTCAAAAGCAATGTATGATGGCAAAGGCAAGGGCTCATCTTTCAGGTTGATAAAAAGGGATATTATAGAGAAAATCCTGGAGCATGATCAGTATTTCATTTTTATTGATGAATTACTTTTATGGTATACCGATAACATTGAATTTGTAGAAGTAGAACATCATAAAAGATTAGAAAGTAAATCAACATATACAAAAAGAAAGTTGTTCAAATTAGTGTCTGACTTAATCTTTTTCTATACAAATATGCCTTTAAAACTTATGATTCATGGTGGGTTTATTGTTTCTTTCATCACATTTATTCTCGGACTTCAGTTTATTATCAGAAAAATATTTTTTAATACCCCGGTGGTTGGTTATTCTTCTCTTATTGTAACTATACTTTTTTCAACAAGTATTATTGTTTTCAGCCTTGGAGTTATTGGAGGTTATATTAGCAGGATTTACCAGGTTCAAAATAATAAACCTCCTTATAATATTGATAAAGTGTTATAATACTTCTTACAAACAATCATGTTTTATTAAGATGATAAATATATCAGAACTGGTTTTGAAGGATGATGGGATTTGGTATTCAAAAAACAGATCCTCTTTTTCTTACCCGGATGAAGTGCTGGATAATTGTAATAAAGTAGAAGATTCTTTCTTTTGGTTTAATCATCGAAATAGGGCAATAGCTACAGCGATTAAGAATTTTGCGCCTCCTGAAAATAAAATATATGACATAGGAGGTGGCAACGGACATGTATCTGTATTCCTGTTGAAAAGAGGTTACAAAGTCGTTCTGGTTGAGCCATCTCTAAATGGTGTAAATAACGCAAAAGAAAATGGAGTAAGAGAGATTATTTGTGCCACATTTGATGAGGTTAACTTTCGGGAAAATTCTTTGCCTGCGGTTGGGCTTTTTGATGTAATTGAACATATAGAAAAGGATGAGGAAATGATTAACAAGCTATACAAAAAATTGATTAAAAGTGGCAAATTATATATTACAGTTCCTGCATATAACAGCCTTTATTCCAAGAGTGATAAATTTGCCGGTCACTTCAGGAGATACTCCAGGGTTGATCTGGAGCAAAAACTCGTTGATGCCGGATTTAAGATAGATTTTGCCACATACTTTTTTAGATTTATGCCCCCTGTAATCTTTCTTTTAAGGACCATTCCTTATAAACTCGGGTTGGCAAGAAACAGAAGGTTGAAAAAAAGAAAATTCATTAAACATATTAAGTGGTTTAGTAAAATAAATAAGATATCTGGTGTATTGTTAAAAGGAGAAATTAACAGAATTGAAAAAAGAATGCCAATGAATTTTGGAGGGAGCTGTTTACTTATTGCCAGTAAATAATTTTCCTGCTGGCGCATACTTATAGTTCGTATTTCTGATTTTAATAAATATAGGCACGGACAACATATCCGCCTCGACATTGAGTCAATGAACGAATTCACTATTTGATACTATCCTTTACTTCTTTATACTTTTCAGGATTGAAAATCCGCATCACAAACAACGCCAGGGCCAGTGGCCAGCGATTCAGAATATTCATTCGGATCCTGTAAGGGAAATGATCAATAACTTTAGTAGCATAGGATAGTAGATGTGCATAAGCTATTCCGGGCTGAGCAATTACTTTTATGTTTGGTGAGGCTTTTTCAGATTCTCTTTTATATCCCAGTATGTTTGCATACTTACCAGCAGTGTAATCAGCCAGCTGAATCTGCTTTTTACTCATTTCTTTTTTCCATAATCCAATGCGGCTGGTATTAACTTTCTCCATCAGACTGCTATGATACTTTTTTACAAGATTTGAAAGTTTGTCATCGGAAAGAGAGTCTTTTTTCTTGTAAAAATCAAAGATCTCGGGTATAAAATCAATGCCTGTAAGATCGCAAAGTTCTTTCATATGCTTTTCTGGCTCCTTTACAAATTCTTCATAAATTAATTCGTGATGTGAATCAGGATGCTTCAGTTTTGCTTTATGAAATTTCTTATAAAATAATTTCCATTTCTCTACGATTAGTGAAGGTATAGGAATTTCAAAGTCAACATTTTTTAAGGAAACAAAGTTGTCTCTGTAATCCCTGATAATATGAATGAATTTTGCTTCCGGGAATATCCTGAGAAGTTTTTCAGTATAAATGGCATATCCTGGATTTTTATCACCAAAAAGTAAAATCTCATTTTTGGGATATACGGATCTGTATTGTTGCATTATCGTTTTGCAAATATTAGAATACGTATTTGTTCCTTTGCAGTCCATTAATACATTCTTAAGCTTATCATTGTCAAGATTCCATGTGTCGAAAAGCAATTGTAATTTCAGATCCTTGTAAAAAGAAAGAAGTTCTTTTTTATTCCAATTTTTTAACTTTCCATATTTGGGATAAAGGTTAATTATAAATTGGCATTCAGGAGTAAT
The DNA here is from genome assembly GCA_964508895.1 of uncultured Bacteroidales bacterium. Taxonomy (GTDB): domain Bacteria; phylum Bacteroidota; class Bacteroidia; order Bacteroidales; family B18-G4; genus M55B132. The sequence goes on along the minus strand of CAZDWF010000010.1, from coordinate 19,590 downwards.
GCAAACATTAGGATGTGCATCGAACAATGTTCTGATAAGGGTTGTCCCGGAACGGGGTCTGCCAACTATGAAAAAGACCGGTATTTTATTCAGCTCATTCATCTTTTTCTGAATTTCTTCCAGAGTTCTGCTATTATGCTAAAATCACTTTTCTTATAGATCACAATTTCTTTAAAGCTTACTTTAGCAATTCTTGCATAAGCAATTAAGTAAATAACCGAACCAAAAATGTAGCTGACATTGGTTGCCCATGCAGCTCCAAGAGCTCCGTGCCTGGGAACCCATAAAAGATTCAAAAGGATATTCACGACCAAGGCAGGGATAAAAACATAAATGGTTATTTCGGGTTTTCCTATACCAGCAATTTGTCCGCTAATCAATCTGAAGATCACCATTAATATAATTCCTGGAAGTAACCATCGCAAAATCAGTATGCTGGGAGTAAAGTCCTCACCGAAAACCAATGGGATGAATATTGGTGCTAGTAGAAATGCTACAACAGAGGCAAGCAATGATAATAAAACGGATATCCGTAAAAGTTTTAAAGTCATCAGAGTATTTTCCCTGTTATTACCTGAAGTTGCTGTTCTGGAAAATACGATTATTCCCATTGCCAGTGGTATTTGCCATATCTGTTCCGCAATGTGAGCACTTAATGAATAAATCCCCACCTCTTTAATAGTAGAAAGTTTTTCTAGGATGAGAATATCGAGTCGGAAATTCAACTGAATAACAAAGAATGCCAGTGCAAAAACTATCCCTAAACGAATCAGGTCTTTTGCGATGGGTATGTTAAGTTTTAATCTGATCTTATATTTTTTATTTAAACTGATAATCGCATTCACAGTAACTATGAAACTTGAGAGCAGTAGTGAAATTGCTGCGCCTAATATCCCCAGATTAAACCACCAAACGAGTATTGCAGCAAGAACCAGGTTGATCAGATTTGTAATCCAGTTAAGCTGATTCGATTTCCTCACTTCATCCTTACCCAGGTAAATTCCTCCGAAATAGACTATTGCCAGTCGGGGTGGAATTACACAAATTGCAACTATCACCATTGCTGTTGTAAAACCATCCTGGTAGAAGAAAAAATATGAAAAAGCACTTAAGATCATTCCTAGCAAGCTGGAAAAGATCAGAATTACAAATATTGTGGAGATCAACTGATCCAGATCATAGGTTTTTTTCCCAACATGATAAATGGCTGCTCCTCTTATCCCCAGATGGGTAAGACTGACAATTATTGTAGGTATAATCAATAGTGCCGTAAATACTCCAAACCCTTCAGGGCCAAGTATCCTGGTAAGTAATATGCTGAACAACAACCCTGCTACCAGAGAAAAAATGTTGCTGTTAAACACTCCAAGTATATCGTGAAAAAGCCTCCTTTTGGCCATAGGGGTATTTCTGTTTATGCAAAAATAGCTTTTTGTTTTTAATCTTTTTGGAAATCCTGAGAAAGTCCTTTTAGAAATGCATTGGGATCGATCTGAAAATTAATTGTCAATTGTCAACTGTCAATTTTCAATTTTTTAATTTATTTAAGAAAGTTTGAATTTAGGAGGGACTTTTTGATGATAATGGTATTAAGTAATAAATACTACATATTATGAGAAAAGAATTAGAGAACCGATTAATTAAAATGGCTCAAAACATTAATAAATTATGTAAGAATTTGGATGGAAGTTTTATAGCGATTCATTTAAGCAAACAAATAATTAGATCATCCACAAGTGCTGCACTAAATTATGGTGAAGCTCAGGCTTCAGAATCCAGAAAAGATTTTATCCATAAAATTGGAATAGTCCTCAAGGAACTTCGGGAGACTCAGATTAGTCTGGAACTTCTGGGTGATTCAACAAAAAGAAGTGAAATAAACTATATAGAAATATGCGCGGATGAATGTGCACAATTAGTAGCAATTTTTCACAAAACTGTAATGACAGCTAAATCCAATCTATAAATTGAGCATAAATTTTTAAATTAAAAATTGACAGTTGACAATTGACAATTAAAAACCTTCTTTTGGCCATAAGGGTAATTCTGTTTATGCAAAAATAGCTTTTTGTTTTTAATCTTTTTGGAAATCCTGGCTAAGTCCTTTAAGAAATTCTGTCGGATCAATAAATTCTTGTTTTTTAATGAGAGCAATATTATGCCGTTCCACATTGGAGATATATGACCATGCTGCAGCTCTTACATTATGAGTGCTTTTCAGCGTTTTAAGCATCTTGCGTTGCAAGGTTTTATGATCATAAAGAATTCCCCAGTTTTCAAACATTGCTAACATAAATTCCTTAGGATCCATTTTTATGGGTTTATGAGCTATTTCCAGGAAGTGGTAATATTTCCAGTCTTCAGGAAAATTATTATGAAGTAATCTGTCTTCTTTTTCCATTCTTTTGAATAAGCCGGTTCCTGGCAGGGGGGTCATAATAGTAGCCTGCATGGCATCCATTCCTGATTCAAGTGCAAATTTCGTTCTTGCAAAAAGATCTTCTCTGCTATCACCATCCATGCCATATATCATTGCGCCCAGTGCAGCAATTCCGTGTGTATGCATGCGCTCAAATAGCTTCTCGTAACTTTCAATACCCCTGTTCAGGTTCAGGGTCTTATTGGTTTCCTCCAGTTGATGTACTTTTTCCGATTCAATTCCAAGAAGCACCATCCTGCAACCACTTTCAGAAGCATATTTTAAAACTTCATCATCATCAGCAAAATTTATAGATGCCTGACAATACCAATCTTTTTTGATGCCACGGTCAATCATCCCTTTAAATAATTCCTTAGCCCTTGCGATGGTTTGTTTATTATGCCCGATAATATTATCATCAACAAAGAAAACCAAATCTTCATCTATTGTTTCAAGTTCATCAAGAACTTCATTAACAGGTCTTTGTCGGTAACAGCTGCCGTTAAATACATGAACTGAACAAAAGTCACAAAGCATTGGACAACCTCTGCTGGTTTGCAGGTTTGCATATGTATATTTTTTATGGAACAGGTCTCTTCGCGGAATAACACAGTTTTCCATTGGGAGTTGCTCGCCATAATATTTTTTCTTCAGACTGTTATTACTAAAATCTTCCAGGAGTGTTGCCCAAACACTTTCTGCCTCACCAATAACAACCGCATCAAAATATTTAGATGCTTCATCCGGAAGCATGGATGCATGTATACCACCAATTACGGTTTTAATTCCTTTATTCCTGTATATATCAGATAATTCATATGCCCTGTTCACCGAGGAAGTAACTGCAGTGATACCCACAAGATCAGCATCCCGGAATTCAAAAATGTCAAAGTTCTCATCAGCAATTTCTATCTCCCAGTCGGAAGAGGTCAGAGCAGCAATCACACCTAAACTTAAAGGAGGAGAAGCAGCTTGCATATTCACATCCTGACGATATTGCTGCATATAAGTGCTGAAGGGATTTATTAGCAGGAGTTTCTTTGACATCAGAAATTGTAGTTTATAGCAAAGGTAAAAATATATGAATTATCATACTCAAAATATAATGCAACTGATGAAATGATACTTACCTTTGTAAAAAAGGATGTAATGATAATTAAGCGCTACGATATTAAATTTACCAGCCTTAAGGAAGAGGATATTGAGTTGGTAAGAAAATGGAGAAACGACCCCATAGTATATGAGTTCATGGAATTTCGTGACCATATAACTTCTGAAATGCAGAAAGAATGGTTTGAGAAAATTGATAATGACACAAATATGTATTTTGTCATTGAATATGAAGGAAAAAAAATTGGACTTATCAATGGGAAGAACATGAATTGGAAGGAAAGATCAATGGAAGGAGGGATATTTATCTGGGACCCGGATTATTTAAATACACAGGTGCCTATTACATGCTCTATGATAATGGCTGAGTTGGGAGTAATTATTGGCGGAATAAAAACGTATGCACATATTTTAAAAGATAATGAAAGGGCAATAAGATATAACAGGATGGTGGGATTCGAACTGGCTGAAGGGCAGGATGATGTAGAAAACCAATTATATGTAATGACCAAGGAAAGTTATCTTAAGAACTCTCATAAACTACGCAGAGCATTTTACATGATTTATGGCAGGAGGCCTATTGAGCTTACCATGGAGAAAAGGGATTATGAAAAAGGAATTGCTAAGCCGATAGAGGATAATATTGATATGGACTATCTTATTGATTCCACAGAGCTTAAGGATGGAAGCAAATCCTATTTCTTCGAAATAGAACTTTACGATTAAGAATATTAGTTTATTTTTGTTGCTAATATTGTAAAATATAATACTCTACCCGTCACCCGTTACGCGACACGCGTCGCGCGTCACGAAGTATAGTAAATAAACTAACTCTGGTTAGCTAATAATTTATTATGCATATACCCTTTAACCGTCCATACTTTACAGGTGAAGAAATCAATACAATGATAAAGGCTGCAATGGCAGGACAGATCTCGGGTAATGGTGAGTATACTAAAAAATGCCATAAGCTTTTTGAAAAGAAATTTGGCTTTGGGAAAGTCTTTCTGACCAATTCCTGTACAGATGCTCTTGAAATGTCTGCAGTGCTTTGTAATTTCCAGCCAGGTGATGAGGTAATTATCCCTTCTTATACTTTCGTTTCAACAGCAAGTTCATTTGCTTTGCATGGAGCCAAAGTGGTTTTTGCTGATAGTCGTCCAGATAATCCTAATATCGACGAAACGAAAATTGAGGATTTGATCACAGATAAGACAAAAGCAATTGTTGTTGTTCATTATAATGGTATAGCCTGTGAAATGGATGCTATAATGAGTATTGCAAAAAAGTATGGTCTTTTAGTGATTGAAGATGCAGCCCATTCAATTGATTCATATTATAAAAAGAAGGCACTTGGAAGCATAGGTGATTTCTCTAGTTTTTCCTTTCATGAGACTAAGAATATTATCACTGGTGAAGGAGGCTTGCTTGCTGTAAATAATAAGAATTACATTAAAAGGGCAGAGGTTATCTGGGAGAAAGGAACTAACCGGGCGGCATTCAAAAGGGGAGAAGTGAAAAAATATGAATGGGTAGATGTTGGAGCTTCATACCTGCCATCGGAAATTATGGCTGCTACTTTGCACGCTCAGATGAGCCAGCTTAAGAGTATTCAAAACCGCAGGCGTGAGATATGGCATTCTTATTATGAAAAACTCAAAGATTTGGAGAAGGAAGGCTTTATCCAACTTCCTGTTCTTCCTGCATATGCTACTGTGAACGGTTCCATGTTTTACTTTACATGCAGGAGTGTTGATGAAAGAGACAAACTCTTAAAATATCTGAATAAAAATAAGGTGCATGCAGTGTTTCATTATCTTCCTTTGCATACGAGTCCGTATTATATTGACAAGCACGATGGCAGGAGTCTTCCCAATGTTGACCGCTATGCAAATTCCATAATTAGATTACCATTTTATTTTGAATTGAGCGAAGAAGATATTAAGATGGTTGTGGAGAGGATTGAGAAGTTTTTTGGAAGATTATTTGATGGGTAGGTGCTATCCAGCTTGCTGCAGATTTCAATGGCCTATATTCAAATTCTCAAACAGTATAGGTTAATAAAAATCCCCACCAGACTCTAGATCCTTAATTCTTATATTGTATCCTTGACCTTTTATCATTTATAAAAGTTCATCTCATCAATATACTCCCATACTTTCGCTGGAAGCATATAACTCACATCCTTACCGGCTTTTATGGCCCGACGGATGAAACTTGCTGATATTTCCATTGAAGGGGCATCAAAATATGAGATGTTTGGGTAGGAATGAAATTCTCCTGCATCATAGCCAGGACGATTGTAAATGTATATCTTATAATTGGAGAGTAATTGCTGATAATTTTTCCATTTGTGAAATGATGGAAGAATGTCTGTTCCGCCAATTAATACAAATGTATGCTCAGGATATTTTTCACCAAGGTATGACAGCGTATCAATAGTATATGATGGTTTAGGCATGTGGAACTCAATATTACAGGATCTGAGTTTTGAATCATCTTCTACTGCAACATTAACCATATATAGCCTGTTTAGGTCTGGCAGGAGAGTTTTTTTGTCTTTTAAAGGGTTGTGAGGGGAAACAACGAACCAGACTTCATCCAGCTTGGTAAATTCAACCATGAACTGGCCAATGATAAGGTGGCCGATGTGGATCGGATTAAATGATCCGAAAAAGAGTCCTGTTAGTTTGTTTTTTTTTGACATATGTTGGATTGATAATAAAGAGTGAACAGTGAACAGTTAATAGTTAGTAATATCTAAATTCCCAATATCCAGCATCTGGAATTCTATATGCAGTATCTAATTATCAAAAAACACCCTGATTATTCCAAACGTTTCTTTTACAGCTTTATTAAGCTCATCATTTACAACCACAACATCAAACTCACCGGCTTTATCCATTTCTTCTTTTGCCTTGGCTACCCTTGTCTTGATGCTTTCTAAACTATCAGTTGAGCGCTTTAATAACCTTTCTTCCAGGTTTTGAATGGAAGGTGGCATTATGAATATGCTTAATGCCTGATCGCCATATTTCTTTTTAATATTAATTCCTCCAAAAACATCAGCTTCCACAAGAACATTTGATCCTTTTTCCCATATTCTTTTCAATTCAGAGTATAATGTTCCATAGAAATGATCTTTATATACTTCTTCCCATTCAAGGAATTCACCATTTTTAATTTTCTTTTTAAAATCATCCAATGAAAGAAAATAGTAATCTACACCATCTTTTTCACCTTCTCTTATTTTACGGCTGCAGGCAGATATTGAAAATTCAAGATTAATCCCTGAATTCATTACTTCCCTGATGATGGTACTTTTACCTGCTCCTGAAGGAGCTGAGATTATGATGAGTTTGCCGGACATAGTGATTTGTGGTGATTAATTGTGATTTTATAGTATGTTGAAGAGTTGCTCTTTTATTTTTTCAAGTTCGTCTTTCATCAGGATTACTCTTTTCTGGATCTCTGCATTATTCGCTTTTGAGCCAATAGTATTTATTTCCCTTCCTATTTCCTGCGTGATAAACGACAATTTTCTTCCAACTGAACCAGCAGTATCTAATGTTTCAATAAAATAATCACAGTGTTTTTCAAGCCTTACGTTTTCTTCTGTAATGTCAAGCTTTTCCATGTAGTAAATTAGCTCTTGTTCAAATCTGTTTTCATCAACCTTGATATTTTCTTTTATTTCAGAAAGCTTGTCTCTTATTCTTTCCTTTATTGTGTTTATCCTGATATCTTCAAAGTTATATATTTCCTTATGAAATCTTTGAATATTAATTATCCTTTCTCTAATATCCAATTCAAGTTGCTTCCCTTCATCTTTTCTGAACTGATCAAGAAATTCCAGTGCCTGTTTAATTGCTGAAATTATATGATTCCATTCATCCTCATCAATCTGGTCTGTTTCAGTTTTTATCACATCAGGCAGTTTAATTATTATGGGTAACAATTGTTCCTGATCTTCACCCAGTTCTTTAGATAGTCCAGAAAGATCTGAGAAATATTTTTCAATTAAGGGAATGTTCAAATAGTGATTCGAAGTAACACCTGTATTTTCAATATTCAGAGTAATCTCAATTTTTCCTCTTTCAAGGATACTGGATATCAAATGTCGGATTTCAGGTTCTTTCTCCTTATAGTAAACAGGTATTCGTAAATGGATATCAAGTTGCTTACTGTTAAGAGATTTTACTTCAATGGTGATATGTTTATCCGGTAATTTGATAACTTCTTTGCCGAAACCGGTCATTGATTTGATCATCACTAATTTTTTACACAAATATACGAATGATCATAATTTAAACAAATGCTATTTATTTGATAATCTTGTTTGTATCTTTAATGCCTCCAATTTATAATAAGTTTGATGAAATTATTTTTACAGGGATTATTTATTATTATATACTTATTAGTATTTGGTTATAATATTAAGTCTCAGAATGTTTCTTATTATAAAAACATTTCGCCATTAAATGGCATTGCTTCAGCAACAGTATATGATATGCTGAATGATTCAAAAGGATATTTATGGTTTGCTACAGATAATGGAGTGTCGCGTTATGATGGATTTGAATTTGTGAATTTTACTACAAAGGATGGCCTGCCTTTAAGCTCTACTGTAGCATTACATGAAGATAATAATGGCAGAATCTGGTTTTTTGCTTATTCAGGTGCGCTAAGTTATTATTATGATAATGAGATACATAAATATAAATGCAATAGTGATTTGGAGGAATATTTTCAAAATAGTTATTTATCCCATATTTATGTTACCAGAGAAGGGCCATTATATATTAGCCCTATGCGTGGAGGTTACTTTATTGCCTCAGATGATTGTGAAATCATTGTAAAGTCTAATGAACCTTTGATGAAAAATGATATGGATTACTACCTGTATTTTAAAGATATGGGTGATAATATCTTTATGACCATCTTACAAGGTGAAGAATCTGATAGTTTGAAAGGTATAGATTTTGTTAACCGACATCCTGAGTATTTTATTAAGATAGATTATGCAAATACAAGTTTCCAACGGCATAATATCCGAATTGAAGATAGCACACACATTATTACCTATAATAATAAATTGTATCTCATTGATAAAGGGAATCTTATAAAAACTCTCGAATATGACAAGCCAATAATTAATTTATCAATTGACGATCAGAAAAACATTTGGGTGAGTACTTTATATGGTGGTGGAGTTATGATGTATCCAAATCTCAATTTCGACAGACCTCCAAAAATATATTTTCAAGGTAAATCAGTTTCGAAAGTGCTTCAGGATAGAGAAAAGAATTACTGGTTCTCAACTATTGGAGATGGAATTTACTTTACTACTTCTATTGGGTTTAACATATTTTCAGCAGGAAAAGGAGGAAACAGGAATATAATTTCATTCTCTATTAATGGTGATAATTTATATTTCAGTACTGCGGAAAAGAAATTATATAAGTGTTTAATACAGGATGATGAAATAATTAAATACACTGAATTGCATTATCCTGGAATTATGAACTGGATATTTAACATCCTTCCTGAAGATGATGGATCATTATGGCTGGCTGGTACGAAATATACAAAATATGATCCTGATGGTAAACCTATAGAAAATGAAAATTCATTAACAGCTTATTCATTTCACAGATCTTCAAATGGATTAACATATATTGGCAGGGCCGGATTGTCAATATATGATGATAATCAGATGTTATTTCAGGAAACAGAGATATTCCATGAAAGAATTTTTACAATTGGAGAGGATGAAGATAAGACAATCTGGCTTGGCACATTAAATGGACTTTATACTTTCAAAGATTCTATGGTGGTAAGAGCTAACATAACAGGTTTGCCTGAAGTACGAATTTATAGTATAGATAATTTCAGAGATTTTTTATTGCTTGGAACTAGTTCGCTTGGCGTGGTATTCATTAAAAACGATTCAGTTTACAAGATCATTGATGAGGAAAGTGGATTAACTAGCAATATGGTAAAATCAACAGTAACGATTGGTGATTCAGTTATCTGGTTGGCACAACCTGATGGGTTGAATAAATTAGCTTTTAATAAAGATAATCTGGACTATGAAAATCGATGGATCTCTATTAATGATGGTTTGCCTACTTCAGCGATCCAGAAAATTGACTATAATGATGGTGTGATATGGCTCGGAACAGAGCGAGGTATTTTGTCATTTTATCCTGAAAATGTAAATTTAAAATTAGTGCCACCATTAATTAGCATAGATAAGTTACTGGTGAACAATGATGAGATAGATCTTAATGATACAATAAATCTTGAATACGATCAGAATAACATTAAAATATTTTATAAGGGAATTAGTTTCCGGGGCCCGGATATGGTCAGATATAGATATCTTTTATTGCCTGATATTGATGAGATTGTACCCACTAACAACCGCTATGTTGATTTTCCCGGATTGAAAGCTGGAACGTATACATTTTTTGTCAATGCAGGATACAGGAACTCGATCTGGAGTCAGAATCCTGCACGTATGGTTATCATAATTAAATCGCATTTTACAGCTTCATTATGGTTCATTCTTTTAATGTTGATCCTTGGACTCATTGCAATAATTTTGTTCATCTATATTGTTACTATATATTATAAAAGGAGAGAAGATAAGAGATTGCGTCTGTTAAGAGTTGAAAACAGGTATTTTCGTTCACAATTAAATCCCCATTTTATTTTTAATTCTCTGGTGGCTATACAGGGTTTTATCTATAAAAGTAAAAAGGAAGAAGCAGGTATATACTTAAGTAAGTTTGCGAAATTGGTTAGATATTTAATGTCGACAAATGAACACGAATTTGTAACACTTTCAAGAGATCTTGTTTTTATCAATAACTTCCTGAATATTCAACAACTACGATTTAATAACAAGTTTGATTATGTTATTAATATTGATGAAAATATTGATCCTGAAATGATTTCTATTCCTCCGATGATGGCTCAGCCATTTATTGAGAATGCAATAGAACACGGATTACAGCATAAAGAAGATAGAGGATTTCTCAAAATTGAATTCACACTCGAAGATGATTACCTATTAATTGTAATTGAAGATAATGGTGTTGGGAGGGAGAAATCCAGACAAATGAACATTAAGCGGGATGAAAAAGGAAGAACCCATAGTACGGTAATAATGAATGAAAGGATTAATCTTCTCAATAAAATACTCAAAAGGAAGGTGACATTCCAGATAGTTGACCTTACAGATGAAGTAGGAAAAGCTACCGGAACAAAAGTGCTAATGTATTATCCGATTTAGAATGGGTAATAAATCTGTGTAAGAGTATTTCTTTGTGAATTGGAAATTTCCTGTAAATTTATACAATTAAACACAGCTATATGATACGAACTTTAGTAATTGATGATGAGGTTAAAGCTAGAGAAACCATAATAGATATGCTGAACCTTTTTTGTAAAGATATTGATGTGATAGGAGAGGCTTCCAGCGTAAGTACCGGCATTGAAATGATCAATCATTATAATCCCGATTTGATATTGCTGGACATTAGGATGACTGATGGCACAGGATTTGACCTGCTGAAAAAACTTGATAAAATAGATTTTTATGTAATTTTTATTACAGCTTTCGAAGAGTATGCAATTGATGCATTTAAATTTAGTGCAATAAATTATTTGCTCAAACCAATTGATCCAGATGAATTAACCGAATCAGTTTCTAAAGTAAAAGATAGATTGGAGAAAGATGATTATTCTTTACACATCAATACTTTTTTTGATAACCTTGAATCATCAAACAATAAGACAAAGAAACTTGTATTGAAGACTTCTGACAGTATACATATTGTGAGCCTTAATGAAATTATCAGATGTCAATCTGATAAGAATTACACCCATTTCTTTACGATAAACAATGGGAAAATAATAGTATCAAAAACACTGAAAGAATATGAAGAGATGCTTTCTGATTTTGATTTTTTCAGAGCTCATCAGTCTCATTTGATTAACCTCAATTTTATTAAAAGATTCGATAAAGTTGAAGGAGGTGTGCTCGTAATGAAGGATAATTCGAAAGTGCCTGTATCATTCAGGAAAAGGGAAGAATTAATGAAGTTTTTTAAACGACTATGATAGTAGAAAGTTATCATGAGCAGCAGTATTTCGTATAAATTGTTTAGTGATCCCTGGAATTTCTATAATGCGATGCTTACAGATATTGAGAATGCAAAAAACAGTATCTGCATAGAAACCTATAAGTTCGGTAGTGGTAGCATTGGGGAAAGGTTTAGAAATGTTCTCATCAAAAAAGCTGAAGAAGGAGTAAAGATAAAGCTTCTACTAGATTCATGGGGCACATCTGTTCATGGGCATTTTTTTAAGGACCTTATAGCAGCGGGAGCTGAAATCAGATATTTTAAAAAGATCAGGTTTTTTATCGATTTCTTTACAAAGAACCACAGGCGAAATCATCGCAAACTTCTGATTATTGATGATAAGATAACCTATATGGGATCGGCGAATATTGCAGGACATTCGTTGAACTGGAGAGAATCGGTGTTGAGAATAGAAGGATTTCTGACAAAGTCATTCATGAATATTTTCCTGGAAGATTTCAGTCTTTATAATAAATATGTTTTTAACAAAGGTTCGTATATTCGATTGATACGAGCTGGGGGATTTGAGATTCTTCGTGATGTTCCCAGTATAACCAAACAAAAAATAAAAAAAAGATACGAATGGCTCATTAAAAGGGCTAAAAATTCTGTCTTTATTGAAACACCTTATTTTTTGCCAGGATTTCTGCTTAGAAAGGCAATGATCAATGCATCGAAAAGAGGTGTTGATGTTAATGTGCTGGTGCCGAAACAGTCTGATATCGGGTTGATAGATGTAATGAGAAACAGGTATCTGGGAGTATTGTATAGAAATAATGTCAAGATATGGTATTTTTTACCTTGTAATCTGCATGCAAAGTTGATTCTTATAGATGATAAAACTTTTGTGATAGGATCACCGAATTTTGATTATAGAAGTTTCAGATACCAGCACGAGATCGCTCTTCAGGGAAATGACGATAATATAAGGCAATCTATCAATGATCATATTGCTGAAACTATTAAGAATTCAGAAGCATTTGATTATGAAGAATGGTTAAGGCGGCCCTTTATCCAAAAGTTCATTGAAAGTATATTTATTCCCTTCCGCCATTTGTTTTAAATATCCTGAAAATTCCGCATAACTTAGCAAGCAGGTATAGTAATTATTATACCTTTGCATTGCAAATAATTTAAAACATCCAGAACAATGAGAATAGAAGAAATCATTGAACAATTATCATCCGAAAAGGCAATGGATCTTGAAGACAAATACGGTGCTCATAATTATCATCCATTACCTGTTGTGTTAGCAAAAGGCAAAGGAGTTTACATGTGGGATGTTGAAGGAAAGAAGTATTTCGATTTTCTCTCAGCATATTCAGCCGTGAACCAGGGGCACTGTCATCCAAGGATCATTGATGCTCTTGTTGAGCAGTCAGAAACTCTTACCCTTACATCCCGTGCATTCTATAACGATTCTCTCGGGATCTACGAAAAGTATATCACAGAGTATTTTGGTTTTGATAAGGTTCTGCCAATGAATACCGGCGCTGAAGCTGTTGAGACTGCAATTAAAATTTGTCGTAAATGGGCATATGACAAAAAAGGTATTCCTGCTAATGAAGCTAAAATAATTGTTTGCGACAGCAACTTTCATGGTCGTACAATCAGTATTATTTCTATGTCAACTGATCCTGATGCAAGAGGTGGTTTTGGACCCTATACTCCAGGATTTATTAACATCCCTTATAATGATCTGGATGCTTTAAAAGCTGCTCTTGAAGAAGAAAATATTGCAGGATTCCTCGTTGAACCTATTCAGGGCGAAGCAGGAGTTTTTGTTCCTGATGAAGGATATATTTCAGAAGCTTATAAGCTTTGTAAGGAAAAAGATGTTTTATTTATTGCAGATGAAGTTCAGACAGGAATTGCCCGTACCGGGAAACTACTGGCTTGTGATTACGAAGATGTTCATCCTGATATGCTGATCCTTGGAAAAGCTATTTCAGGAGGAGCTTATCCTGTATCAGCCGTTCTTGCCAATGATGATATTATGATGGTTATTAAACCAGGACAACATGGGTCAACATTTGGAGGAAACCCGGTAGCTGCAAAGGTCGCAATAGCAGCGCTTGAAGTGGTTAAAGATGAGAATCTTGCTGAAAATGCAATGAGACTGGGAGAGATATTCAGAAAAGAGATGAAGAATATTGATTCTGAAATGATTGAATTGGTAAGAGGTAAAGGCTTGCTAAATGCAGTGGTGATTAAGCCAAAAGGCGGCAAAACTGCATGGGATGTTTGTGTGAAGATGAAAGACAACGGACTGCTTGCAAAACCAACCCATGATCATATCATTCGTTTTGCCCCACCTCTGGTTATTACCAAAGAAGAACTTATGGAAGCGATTAGGATTATAAAGGAAACAATACTGTCGTTCTAGTTAGTTAAAAAAGAATAAATGAAAGGCTGATCATTACGATCAGCCTTTTTTTGTTGATTGTTCTTCACAATTTTATAGTGTATGTCCCCAGTTCGGTGAAGCGGGATTTCAGATAAAAAACAAGCGAAAAGTCAAGTCAGGATACAAGAATACCTTAACTTGCTAGTGATAAAGCGATCGCATAATCCGTAATCGGCAATCAAAAAAGGGACTCGCGAATGCGAAGTCCCTTTTTTGCTGCTCCCCTGACTTGTTGAATATAGAAATAGTTTTAGGGTTTTTGAAGGAGTTGAATTTAGTGAGGAATTCAATGACTCACCCCAAAATAATATATTATATTATTCATTATATTTACACTCCATTATCATTTAAGCCCTAAATGAAATGTAATATAATAAATATGCATTTACATAAGCATCTGTTTATTACGGCTTTCTTTTTTATGCATATTCTTATGAGTCATGCCAATTTTATAACAGTAAAAAAAGATGGAACAGGTAATTATGCACATATACATACTGCCTTATATTATGCTTTCTCAGGAGATACTATTCTTGTTTATCCTGGCACATATTATGAAAACCTTAATACAGAAAAGGATATTTTCCTGGTAAGCCTCAACTGGACAACTGGTGACTCAACCTATATCTCCCAAACCATTATTGATGGCAGGGGTATTGGAACTTGCCTGGAAGCTTCATATAATGATTTCACTCTTTGGGGCTTTACAATCCAGAATGGAAAAACCGGTGATGAAAATACATATGGAGGAGGAGTGCATCTGGTATTTTCCAATGCAACTATAAAGAATTGTATAGTACAAAACAGCGAAGCCAAGTATGGAGGAGGCGGAGTCTCTTGTTATGAGGGTGTTCTGAATATAAGTGGTACTACGATAAGGAATAACAAAAGTATGTCAGGAGGAGGACTGTATTGTAGCCACTGTGAATTGCACATGGATACAATCAATAAATGCAATATTTATTGTAATCACGGTTATTCTCATGGAAAAGCCTGTGATATAAGTTTTCATTATCTTTCAAATGCAGCTAAAATAGTGGTAGATACATTTACGGTTCTATTTCCTGATGAATTCTTTATAAGTCCTATCAATGACTCTATTTTGGAAATTGAACATGGCTATATTGAACAGGTCTCCAAGGATGTATATGTTGATCCCTTAGGTGACAACAATAGTTCCGGCTTATCACCAGATCAGCCATTAAAGAACCTGTGGTATGCCAATGCCAAGATCCTAACGGATAGTATACCCTATACTATTCACCTCGCAGAAGGAATATATTCTCCATCTGCTATCGATGAACGTTATCCATTTTCAACACGTGAATATATACACTATTCAGGAGCAGGAAAGAATATAAGTTTCCTGGATGCGGATTCTCTCACACCGGTGATCTATAGTTGGTATTATAGAGACTCACTTGTACTTAAGGATCTGACTATCTGTAACGGTATGGGTTCTCAAACTTCAACCGGGCATATTATTGCAGGATTAGGTGAAATATATGGAATTGAGTATTGCATATTTGAAAATGTTAGTTTTACTAATGGAAACAGTATGCATGGAAGCGGGCTGCGCATGGGTGTAAGCCATCTTTATTGTAATAATGTGGATTTTCATGACAATTACAAGGGTCGTGCATTAATACTATTCCAGGGAAACAATGATGAAATAACCCCAACAGCTATTTTCAGGAATTGCAGGTTCATGCGTAATACAAGATATATGGGTGCAATCGGATATGGAGGAGCGTTATATCATAGCTCTGATGAAGATGGTGCCAACAGGTGTAAAATACAATTGATCAGTTGTGAATTCACAGAAAATAATGGCAGACCAACGGTTTCCTCTTATGGCAAGAACAATATAGAAATAGTGAATTGTACTTTCGGGGACAATGAAAATACAGCACTATACCTTTACTGGGATAATACTGTTCAGATCTATAACAGTATATTCTGGAATGATGATAATTATAATATACACATACACCATAAATCCAGCTCTTCAGGACCTGACATAGAGATCTATAACTCACTGTTTAAAGATAATGTTCAAAGCATATTATCCGATGATACCCTGGTCAATATCTATTACGACAGCACTACCTGTTTTTCTCTATATCCCTGGTGGGCTTATTCAGGACCATTTCCATACTATCTTCAGTCTATTTCTTATTGTATAGATGCAGGAACACAAGATCTTCCTCAAACCATCGATCTTCCTGAGTATGATATTGCAGGATCACCCAGAATTTACGGAAACACAATTGATATAGGTGCTTATGAGTATATAAGTCCTGTTTCAAGGAATGAACATGAGGATGCTGAAAACCAGGATGTGGTAATTTATCCAAACCCTGCAACAAACCGTATAAATTGTCAATTGTCAACTGTCAATTTTCAATCCTTCGATAAACTCAGGACAAGTTGTGAAATTTGGATTTATGATATGTTTGCTGGGATTGCCGATGTCATTGAAGTACCAAAAGGACAACAAGAAATTCAGATTGATGTTTCGGATTATACGCCAGGAATTTACATTGCTGTTGTGAAAACGGAAAAGGAGATCTTGGGGAAAGAGAAATTCATCAAACAATAATTATCGAACCACTCCAAATACCACTACTGAAAAAAGAATTGATTAAGCGATTAATCGATTATGTCTTTTTTGATCGTAATGCGTGACGGGAATTGAAGATCGCAAATTTAGAAATTGAACATTAAATCGAATATCGAAAGTCGACAATCGACTAATCAAAAAAGGGGCTCGCAACGCGATGCCCCTTTTTTGCTGCTCCCCTGATTTGTTGAATATCGAACTAATTTTGAGGTTTTTGAAGGAGTTGGATTTAATTGGGAATATTTGTAATTAAACTTTTTATGCAAATGTTAATTAACACATTATTTTAATTAAGATATTTGTAAAATTCTTAATTAAGCATACAATCAGGAAATTGCGTATATTTGTTATATGTCAAAAGAGGAAATACAAAATATCATTATCACTTATCTCAGGGATTATAATCCTGAAATAATTGGATTATTTGGATCATTTGTAAGGGATGATTTCAAAACAAAAAGTGACATTGATATACTCGTACGATTTAATGAAGTATGTTCTCTTTTGCAATTGGTAAAGATTGAAAATGACTTGTCAGAGAAATTAGGAATCAAGGTTGACATGGTAACAGAAGGTTCTTTGAACAATGATAGGATCAAAGAAAATATCAATAAGGATCTTAAAATTATTTTTCAGGCATGAAAGACGATCTGGTGTATATCGAACATATTTTACACTCCATTTCAAAGATCAAAGATTTCACCAAAGGAATCACAGAAAAGGATTTTGCAGCTAATGAGATGCTTCAGGATGCTGTTATCCGAAATATCGAAATTATTGGAGAAGCTACAAAAAAGATATCCGACAAGCTGAAATCCAAATACCCTCATATTCCCTGGAAAGAAATGGCGGGCATGAGAGATAAGCTCATTCATGACTATATGGGTGTTGATGTTGCTGTAGTTTGGAAAACCGTGGAGTTGGATATTCCGATGCTTGAGCAATTACTGTTGGAATTTGAGAAATGATTTACAGGCCGGGAGGCCTTTTATTAGTACGACGTAGCGGGATGCTACGCCGAACAGAGATCTTTCGGCAAACTCAAGACTGGAGTAGCGATTAGCAGTGCAGCCAACTATGTGCGAAACATCGAATATCGTCTAATCGCATAATCCGTAATCGTCTAATCAAAAAAGGGGCTCGCAACGCGATGCCCCTTTATTGCTGCTCCCCTGACTTGTTGAATATCGAACTAATTTATGCGTTTTTGAAGGAGTTAGATTTTATGAGGAACATACTGATTCTTCCATAATTATCAGTCAGACAGATATTTACTTTAGGAGAATGTTTGATGCTTGATTTTTAGTATCTTTATTGAACTATTGTTTTGTTGATCATTCTGCACTAAAATTACAAATCCAATTATAAACCAAGTTTTAGTCTGATGAGGACTTTGTACTTATTACTCCTATTAATTTTGAGTTTTTCCATTGTTGGAATCTCTCAGTCATGCCTGCCTGAAGGAATTACTTTCACTACACAAGCACAAATTGATAGCTTCCCAATTAATTATCCGGGATGTACAGAGATTGAAGGGGATGTTTTAATAGAAAGCTATGATAACAATAACATTACAAATTTAAACGGATTAAGTGCGCTGACTTCAATCATTGGAGACCTTTATATTGAAAACAATGACAACCTTGTAAACCTAACAGGACTAGACAATATTACTCTTATTGTAGGAAAGCTAAGACTTTCACAAAACATAGCAATGACGAGCCTGGACGGGTTAGATAATTTGACATTTATCGGAGGAAGCCTTTCAATTGGTGATAATTGGTCCTTAACAAATTTATTGGGATTGAACAGCATTGTTTCCATTGGGGGCACCGTAGCGATTTCATATAATTATGCCCTGAACACATTAACTGGATTGAATAGTATTACTTCCATTGCAGGATATCTTACAATTTTAGCAAATAGTAATCTGACAAGTTTGGTAGGACTGAATAATCTAAGTTTTATTGGAGACGGTATTTGGCTTGAAGGAAATCACTCCCTATCAAGTCTATCGGGATTAGATAATTTAGTTTCATTAGGAGGAGGTATTGCGATTGCTGATAATGATGTTCTTCTAAGCTTAACTGGTATGAATAATTTAACTCACATTGGAGATCACTTACGGATTGAAAATAATAGTTCAATGATAAGCTTAGCAGGGCTCGAAAGTGTAACTTTTATTGGTAGTGATCTTACAATATACAATAATAATTCCCTTATAAGTTTGGCTGGAATTGACAATCTGGATGCTACATCGATAACTGGTTTAAGTATCCATGAGAACAATATTTTATCTACCTGCGAGGTACAATGTGTATGTAGTTATTTAGTAAGTCTTGGAGCAATAGTTTATATTAATGATAATGCTCCCGGATGCAATACTCAACAAGAAGTAGAAGCAGCATGTGGTATAGGGATTCCAGATATAAATAATGAGTCTGATATATCAGTCTATCCAAACCCCACCAACAATCTCCTAACCATAACAAGTAAGAATGGAACAAGCATAGAGGAGGTAATAATATACAATCAAGTAGGACAAAAAGTGTTTGAAGAAAAACTTATAAATAATACCATCGATGTATCAGACCTTAAGCAAGGGATGAATATTATTGAGCTTGTGGGAGAAGATTGGAGAGCAAGAAAGAAACTCATCAAGCAATAAGTATCTAACCACTACTGAAAAAAGAATTGATTAAGCGATTAATCGATTATGTCTTTTAGATCGTAACGCGTGACGGGAATTGAAGATCGCAAATTTAGAAATTGAACATTAAATTGAATATCGAAAGTCGACAACCGACAATCTCCCAATCAAAAAAGGCGTTTGGAATTCCAAACGCCTTTTTTGCTGCTCCCCTAACTTGACTCGAAC
>CAZDWF010000009.1:0-49771 GCA_964508895.1 uncultured Bacteroidales bacterium | reverse complement strand
GTTACTAAAGGAAAATCACGCGGTGAAGATCCTAATATCAAAGTAACTAAAAGATTAAATTCCGCCGACATGGAAACACAGGCGATACAACCCACAGAAAAAGGTGCTAAAGTAAGCAGAGGTGGTTCTTGTTATGTTACCTTCGACAACTGGACTGGTTGGTACATTGACTGCTATGTTGATGGTTATTATGAAGGATATGTTGGTCCTTATGCCAGCGGTGACATCACTGTAGGTGGTGGCAATACCTGTCTTTACGCTGTTGCAGAATTTGACGATGGCAGCCAGGTTTCCTGGGGCCCAAGATGTCTTAACTGCAACTATCAAAACTTTGAAATGGAAACCTATACCGATTACTATAATTGGTACCTGGATTAATATGAAATTGAACTATTAAAGCCCGGCAAATACCGGGCTTTAATTTCAATATTTATCAAATAATCAAATACTCTCTTTGATGAAATTATTAATAGCAATATTTTTTTTCATCTTAATTATTTCTCCTGGTTTTTTATCTGCACAAAAACCAGAAACAACCCTTCTTTTAGAAAAAGGCATATCTTTTTACAAAATCAGAAATATTGATTCCGCTATTTATTTCTTCAACCTTGCTCTTATTTCCGACAGCCTCTGTGACGATGCATATTTCAGAAGAGCGCTCGCAAGATCAAAAACAAAAGATAATGACGGAGCCATTGCTGATTACAGAACAGCAATCCGTATAAATCCAAAGCCTGTTTACTACAATAATATTGGAATAATATTAACCCTCGAACAATACCACGAAGAAGCTCTCGAAGAATTTGACAAAGCTCTTGCAATTGACTCAACTTATGTACAGGCGATATTTAATAAAGGGATATCATATCATCATATGGGCATGCAGGATGAAGCATGCGAATACACTGTTAAAGCAAGAAATATGGGCTTTGAAGCAGCCGGTCAATACTGCCGGCAGTTCTGCCCTTAATTAAAATTAAACAATCATTATAATGAAAAAACTCATTTCTATTATTGCGATAGTTGTGCTAAGCATTAATATCACAATTTCTCAGCATGTATCAGATATGCTTGAAGATGCAATCAGTGCTGTCGTTACTGTTGGTGTTTATAATACAGAGCTTGCAAAACAAGCACTAGGATTCCGTGGTGAAGCAGCAACAGAAACAGCTTATCAGAAAGCCCTGGATCTGTCAGAGGCAAAAAGCTCAGGATCAGGATTCATTATTCAAAAAAATGGTAAAAAATATATTATCACCAATGCACATGTGGTAGAAAGTGCTTCTACAGACCCTGAAAGCATTTATGTATTTACAATTAACAGAAATAAATACGAAGTTAAGGTAGTGGGTGGTGATTCATTCTACGACATTGCAGTCCTTGAATTTGTTGATCAAGCCGGACCGGAGATCTCCATCCTGGATTTTACAAAAAAAGATCCCAGGATCGGAGAAGAGGTTTTTGCAATTGGAAACCCACTTGGTGAATACCCTTATTCTGTTTCTGACGGTATCATCAGTGCTAAAAACAGGGTAAGGGGTAGTATGACAGGCAAATTCGGGTTCCTGCAAACAACTGCCACCCTTATCTGGGGAAACAGTGGAGGCCCGCTTGTAAACACAAAAGGTGAAGTAGTAGGAGTTAATTCCCAAATTGCCTTCGCTGACCTTCCTGACGGATCACAAATATTGCAACAACAAATCAATTTCGCTCTTGAAGCTGACATTTGTGTTAAACTTATTAATGATATTATTGAAACCAGCGGAAGAGTGATCAGAGCTTACCTGGGTATTGAATTAGTGCAATCTTATAGCTATATGGACCTTGGATATGATAGTTATATATACCATGCGATTGACGAACTGCCAAAGCTCAATGACGTATTAAGAGGTTCTCCTGCTTACAGCAAGCTTCATGAAAAGACCGGCAGCTATATCACTGCCATCAATAATGTAGAAATCTCAAGCCTTGAAGAAGCTCTTGGCGAACTGGAAAAAGCTAAACCTGGAGACAAAGTAAAATTTACATTCCAGGATAACAACTACCAAAAATCATCTGCCTATATTACTGCTGCTGAACTCACTGTAGATAAACTTGAGATATTGGCAAAACATGTAATGGATAAAAATACTGATATTACATTAGATTATTCTCATCCTCAGGTTGCTTTCACTATGGGAAATAATGACATGTATTATCAGGAAGAACCACAACAGAAAGAAAATCAAAATGATGGTTACCCACGTCAGGATCAGAAAAAATACAGGCAAAATCACAGAAGCGGATATGTTGCAGAAAAATATTTCATTTTAGCTGCCGGTGTCCACTCTGACTCATATGCAAATATGTGGATCACTGAAAACTACATGGACCTGGGAGCTGCATTAAGATTATCAGGATTAGCCGGCAGTATTGATTATTATGTTATGCTGCAGGGAGGTACTGAGGATGACATTGAAGTGGTAAGGCAATATCTCTCAGGAAGTGAGGAAGATATACAAACTACTTTATGGTATTAAGCTAAAATAAATTATTATGAAAAACTTGATTTTTTCACTATTCGCGATTTTTGTCCTGGCTTGTATTTTTCCTAAAAACGCATTGGCCGACAAAGACCCTCAAAAGCACGCACTTATAATAGCTGTAGCAGATTATCCTGAAGAAGGCCGATGGCCGGATATCAGCTCCGATAATGATATCTCCCTGATTAAAGGAGCCTTGCTGCAACAAGGTTTTAAAAACGAAAATATCAAGGTGATAATGGATGAGCAGGCATCAAAAGACCTGATTGTTACGGAACTTGAATCACTTACTAAAAATGTGAAAAAGGGTGATATTGTAATAATACATTATTCAGGACATGGACAGCAGATAGAGGATGACAACGATGATGAACTGGATGGATGGGACGAAGCTATTATTCCCTGGGATGCTCAGCTCCGATGGACAGATGAATACCAGGGGGAAAATCATTTAAGAGATGATGAAATAAATATTCTTACAGATAATCTAAGGAATAAGCTGGGCCCTGATGGTAATCTTTTACTAATACTCGATGCATGTCATTCAGGAACTGCCAACAGGGGACTGTCCCAAAGCCGTGGTACCTCTTTAAAATTCAGTAAAGAAAATTTCAATCCTAAGACTGATAAAAAGGATAAAGGGAATTTCAGCGATATTTCTAAAATAAAATCTGAGAAAATGGCAACCATGGTAACCATCAGTGGTGCCAGCCAGTATGAACTGAACTATGAATATTTTGATCAGGCCAAAGATTCATCATACGGATCATTATCTTATGCATTCAGTCGTGCAATAGCCGAAGCAAATAAGGAAACTACATACAGAAGCCTGTTCGATCTTATTAAAGTAAATATGAGCACCATTGCCCCTCGACAATCACCTCAGATCGAAGGCGATGTAGATTATAAACTCTTTGGTGGAAATGTAGTGGTAGCCAAACCTTATTTTATGGTTAAAGATTGGTGGGATGAAAAGAATGTTTCCATTAATGCAGGAAACCTGATGGGAGTTTACGAGAATTCAGAAGTTGCCTTCTACCCTATTGGCACAAATAATCCGGAAGAAGCAAAACCAATTGCAAAGGGGATAATTATTAAATCTTATATTGCTGAATCAGATGTTATGCTCGACAATGACATTGACGAAGAGAGCATTAGTAAAACCTGGGCATATATTACCAAACAAAATTTCGGAGACAATGATTTAAACGTTCTGATTGATGCCAGTGTAAGCGAAGATATTGAAAAGCAACTTTTAACCAGGTTAAACGAAATGCCCAAGGTAAATATCGTAAAAAACAACCCGGATCTTATTGTTGAAATGAACAATAAGTATACAAGAGGCAACAATCTTCAGCTAATTACTTCTGATGAATTTGAACTGTATTTTACAAATGTTGGAAGTAATGTTAATGCCGATAAAATAGCAAATGATGTTATTGATGAGATCAATTATTTCATGCAGGTAAATCTACTTAAAAAGATAGATATAACTGATGAAGCCCTTGCAGTAAGCTTTGAAATAATTCCTGTTACAATAAAAAAAGTTGGCAGAAGATACGAAATTGACCAGGAACTCGAACTTGACAGTATGAGAAACGACGGTAATGAATTGGAATTTACTGAAAATGATTACTTTACTATTAAAGTTAAAAACGATGGATATAAAAGAGCTTATTTCCAGATACTGGATATAAGGCCAAACAATGAAGTCACTCTTTTATATCCTTCAGCAGATGATCCACGTCCTGCATCAGAGTTTACAATAAATATGGATGAAGAAAAAGAGTTAGGAGCAATATTCTTTTTCGAAAAACCTTTTGGTAACGAATACCTGAAACTTATTGCAACATCAGAGCCAATAGATATGAGGTTTATCATTAAATCCAGGGGAGCAGACAGCCGTGGGCCCGGAGAAATGTCACCTTTTGAACAATTGCTTCAGGATAGTTATAAAGGAACAAGAGCCGGTTCATTATCAGTTACACCAGGTTCTGCAACAGTTTATACAATACCAATAAAGGTTGTTGAAACCAAATAATTAATTAATAAATGTTTAGGCGTAGGTTTAGATTTAAATTCTTACTGACACTGATAATCATAATTTTTTTCTGTCAGATTCAGTTAACGGCATCACAAGAAAATATTCCATTAAAATGGGTATTTATCTATTATATGTCCTATGATAATAACCTTGACAACCTTGGTGATATTATAATTAATGAGTTGGAAGAAGGACTGATTTGTGATGATATTGCAGTAATAATACAAGCTGATTTTCATGACCTGAAAGGAATGCAAAGGATTTTAATCAGGAATTCTTTTGGTAAAGCAACCTTAACTAGAGATACACTAAATAGTGAGAATAGCAGCGATGAAAATGAACTGGAGAGCTTCCTGAATTGGGTAAGTGTTAACCTGAAATCGCGAAACTATGTACTTACTTTTTTAGATCATGGTGGCAAACTAAATCAAATGTGCCTAGATGAAATGCCTTACATGAACCTCAGGGATAACAGAGAAAAAGCAAGTAAAGGTTCATGGTTAGATGCAATGAAAGCAGGAAAGGTATGCAGGGAATTTAACGAAAGTGTAAACGAAAGTGTTAGGTTGTTGTTTCTACAACAATGTGGAAGAGGGAGCATTGAGAATCTATATAACTTTGTAGGTTCTTCTCCCTATATTATGGCTTCACCATTAAACGTCGGAGCTCCAAATACTTATTATAAGGAATTATTAGAGGCTGCTTGCAATAATCCAAATCTGAATGGGATACAGATTGCTGAGAGCATTATGAACAATGATGATGATTTCCTTTTATATACACTAATTGATAACCAGGAACTTGAAAAACTCCCAAGGCAAATCAATAATGTTATAGATTGTGTTGATTTTTCCCAGACTATAGTAAGTCCAAATAATGGAGTATTTATAATTGAAGATGAAACTAACTTCGATTTTCTGGAATTAATAGATAGTCTTAAAGAATATACGAATCAAAATTGCGAAAATGAGCTTCTACTTTTCACAAATTGGGTAGAAGATAAATTAATTGTGAAAAAGAAATCACACTATGTTACCTATAGTGCTCTATCAGGTTTATCTATATTTATTCCAAAAACTAATGATCAAAGAAATCGTTATTCATTTTTACCAATTTATCAAGAATCAAAACTAGGAAAATTAATTTTTCATTAATATCACTTACATTTGACAGACTAACAAATCATATATGAAAAAATTCTTCCACAAAGACATCATTTTTTCCACGCTATTCATTTTCCTGGTGATGTATTTGTTGAAGTTGTTCATCTTCAATATTGAATTCCTGAACCCCATAGCAAATGCCTTAAAGGATTTTGAGTTTAACGACATATATTATTCAAGACTGCAGGATAATGATCAGAAAGTCATTGATACTAATGTTGTAATAGTGAATATCGGATACGATTCCAGGGAAGAAATTGCCCGGAAAATAAATGTGATAAATAGTTTTAACCCGGCTGTTATTGCACTCGATGTTACTTTTGAAAAACCAAAGCAGGCTTTATCAGATTCAATCCTGGCGGATGCAATTTCTAAAACTCCTGATATTGTCATTGCATCGTATTTTGATTATCAGCAAAATTCAGATGTAATTGACACTTATATTACCTCCGATAATCAATTCCGGGAAAATACAAAAGAAGGCTTTATCAATTATACTTCCAAAGAAATTGAAGCCACTGTTCGCTATTTTACTCCCAGTATACTTTTTCAGGAAGAGGATTATATAAGCTTTTCTGCAAGCATAGTAAGTTTATATGATAAAAAAGCATATAATAAACTTATTAGCAGGGAAAACAAAACGGAAAAAATTAATTTCATAGGAAATATAGAGTCATTTATTGTATTTGACACTGATGAGGTAAATCCATTTAATAAAAAACTAAATATTCTTAGAGGCAAGATAGTATTGCTTGGATTTATAGGTCCAGATCTGCAAACAAAAACATTGGAAGACATCCATTTTACACCACTGAACCATAAATACAGTGGAAGAAGCTTCCCTGATATGTATGGGGTGACAATCCATGCAAATATCATCCACACAATACTTGCCGGTAATTATGTCAGAAAGCTTCCTTTATGGATCTCATTGATATTTTCTTTTCTGCTGACCTATTTCTGTATGTACTATTTTATTTTTTATTATGTGAAATGGATAATCTGGTACCAGGTTATTGCCAGAAGCATACAATTATTACTATCTGTGATCATAGTAGCACTAAGCATATTCCTGTTCAGGATATTTAACTTTCAGTTCGATGCTGTTATTGTTATAGTCCCTATACTGCTTTCTATTGATGTTATGGAGATCTATGATGGAATAGCACTATATTTAAATAAAAAGTTTGGATACAAAACCCTTTTCAAAGAAAATAATTTATGAGAGTTTACATCATTTTTGTTTTTCTTTTTTTAAGCTGTATAATTATCAGCCAGGATGTTACATACAGAGTTTTTTTCTTTAATGGAGAAGTTTCATTCAAGGGATATCAGGAAAAATCATGGAATATCCTCAATGATGTTAATATTATGCTGACCCCAAACGATAGTATTAACTTAGAAAAAGGGAGCGAGTTATTCCTTTTTGATAACAATGCAGCACAATACTATTTCTCACTTCCTGGAAAAAATAAGATCTCAACTTTAACCGACAGTATTAATTTATTAGAAAGAGAATCATTGATCAGCAAATATGCTGATTTCATTTGGAAAGAATTAAATAAGCCCCATGCTGATCTTGATGATTATGCGGAAAAACACATGCGGGAAAAGGGAGGTGTGTCTCGTGCTGTAAACATTCCTGTAATTTATGAACCTTTTTATGGAACATATATCATTGATGATAAACTAGAGTTCAAATGGGAAAACACAGGAGTTGATAAATATACACTTTCATTCTGGGATTCAGACAAGAATGGAAGATGCTTCTTTTCTGTAGCAATTGAAGACACTTTTGCATTAGTCCCAACAGATTTACCATGGATGCCTGAAGATGGAATATTATATTACTATTCAATAACAGAAAAAAATAAACCATCAACTAATTTCATTCCTGTAAAAGTATTAAACAAGGAAGAAAAAGAAAATATCCTGGTTTCATTAGATCAAATAATGCATAACCCAAATATCAAAGGATGGTCGCGGGATCTGATTATTGCTTCCTTATACGAGGAAAACAATCTTCTTATTAATGCCAATCAAATCTATCTTGAAATCCTGGAAAACAACCCAAACAATACAGCCATTCAGAAATACTACAATTTATTTTTGGCCAGAAATCAAGATGGCGCACGTCTCTGACGCCTGTCTGCAATTTAGCATTGGATGATTTGCACGCGTCAGAGACGCGCGCTATCAAGTGCAAGAACTTTTAATCTATTAAAAGATCTACTTTAATGCTCCAGGATTAAAAAGGGCATTTGGATGTATCAATCAGCAATATAACAGGTCTTACTATCTGAATATTCAAGAATAATCCTTCCCCCTTTTGCTGTGGCAGCCTGCAGATCATCAGTCCTGCTTCTTTTCAAATACAGATTAATGTCCCCGACCTTGTAGAATGACAAGTCAGCCTGAGCCACTGTAATTGAAGTAGCTCCGGTTGGTCCGGCATTATAAGTCATGCTTGTGTCAACAGATGCCAGAATCAGTTCAATTGATTCTTCTGCACTCAGTGCAGAGCCTGTCCATACAAAAACAAAATCAGCAGCTTTTGAAATTGTATCCAGTCCTGCAGGAAAATCAATTACCGGCAAAGTATTTAAATCTGCAATATTTGTATAGGATTTACTGTATTTATCAGTAAAAACATAAGTCCCCACTTTCACCTCTCCGGCAAGTTCTTTATAGTAATGATAATATAAAGCATAAGGGAAATTCTGATGTACCAGCACATCACCATTGATACTGATACTTGATGGTGAATTTAAAATCACATCATTACCTAAAGGGCCACCGTCTCTGAATTGTGCACAGGCCAGTGTCTTATTATCTGATTTAATGAACTTATAAAGATAGGCCTGGTAAATTGCAGAAACTTCAACATCATCAGATGATTCTGTTTTACAAGATGTGATCATAAACAAAACAACGATTAATAATAATAGATTTCTCATAACAATTGAATTGTTAGGTTAATATTTGAAGTTAATTAATTAAACATATTGAGCAGTAAGTAATAAAACCAACTATATCTTAACAATCTTCTTATTTCCTGAATACTGTCCCGAACTTACTTTCAGGTAATATAATCCTGAAGGATATTTACTCATATCAATGTTAATACTGCTATTTCCCGGTAAATTATATTCCAGGATAATCCTGTCCATTTTGCTTCCGGCACTATTAAACAGTTCTATTTCAAGCTGTGATCCAGGAGAAAGTTGATCATTCAATTCAAATTGAACACAAAGCGTATTTACACATGGATTTGGATAAACCTCAAAAGAAAAGTTATCATCAATCTCTTCAATGGAAATCTCAAGGTCTTTTTTAAGAATTCTTTTATGGTTACCTACAATATAAACTGCGGTTTCTGCAGAGGCATGGACAGCATTCCAACTTCCCGGGAAATTTTCAGCATCTTTATCCCATGTAACTCCTCCGTTTGACGAGGCCAAAATATAATGTCCAACATTCCAACCCACATTCTCATTAAGGAAGAAAATATCATACATATATTGATCAATCAAAGGATGTGGTTGTCCATCCCAGTTAACTCCGTCATTTGTATTAATAATTACAGGAGTCATAATATTCCCTTGTGCACCTGAGCACCATCCTTCCTGAGAGCCTTTCAGAAAACATATACCATAATAAGTATCACATTGAGGCACAATCAATGAATCCCATTCCCCAATACTATAATGTCCCACTGTGCCATAAGATCCACAAACCCATCCTTCTGTAGTATCCGATGGGAAATCAATATCATATAAGTCAACAATATTAAACCATGTACCTATTGGCTTCTTAAGCGATAGCACCTGAATAGTATCAAATTTAGCTATCCATCCATCCTTTCCGCATGCATGACCAATAAGAGGATCTTCTAAGGCAGTGATACCAAAAACATAATCACCTAATGAACCACTTATCTTATTCCATCCATCTCCCCCATCAGAAGTATAATAAATATTGCCACTAAAACATCCTACAAAGCCAATTTCACTATTCACCATTTCAATTACATAAGGAATATCTGGTATTATTTGTTCTAGAAAACTATTTCCGCCATCATCAGAATATAGTATCAGCCCATTTGTCATTCCATAATCAATATAAGTTATCCAGCACTCATTTCCAATTACATGCACATCATGAAAATACCCATTAGGAAGGCCTGCAGGAACATTGCTACTTATCTCAACCCACTGAGCTTGAGCTAATGAAAACTGAAAAGCAAAAACTAAAATCAGGAAGCTAATAAATGAGAAATGCTTTTTTTTCATTTTATTAGGATTAATTTGATAAATATAAATATATAAAAAAACAATGATCTTTCCTAACTCCTTTAATCTAATTAATATTACATACCTATACGGCTTTTGATAACGACCGTGCAAATATTTAGCTACCGATATTACGTCCCTACATGACTAAGCAAGTAATCCTCATTAAAAAACTTCCTAAGGAATTCCTTAGCATTGTCACTAAAAAACTTATCAGCCAATATTTCAGGAGTCATTCCAAACTGAAGCTCTTTAAGCTTGTTTGTGGTCCATGCAGGATCAAATCCCAATAAAGGCTCAGGGTTCTTCAAATGCTCAATAAACATGTTTTTAAACTCAGGAAATTCATTCACTGTACCAAGGAAATCCAGTTTATTGATCATACCATCATAATCGGATCCTATGCAAACATGATCCCATCCTTTACCTTTTAAATTATTATTCATTTTAAAAGTAGTTTCCACCACTCTGTAGATATTAGCCATGATCATGCACAGATATGCATTCTTAATATTTTTTATAGCATCTTTTCTTTCATGTTTACGGTCAGTGATTCTTTTCAATAGTCGTTCTTTTCTTTTTCGTCTCCTGGCTCTTCTGTGTTTTGTCTCTAATCTTCCAATTTCAATATTCAGATATTCATATTTTCGCTTATTATTTTTCACACCATATGCTCTTTTCTTCATGGCTCTCTTTGCTGCTATCCTTCCTTCATGCAAAACAATCCCTATTATTCCGTTTGTTTTTATTACTTCCTGAATATCTTCATCATTCAAACTCAGCGTACTTGTGTTAAAATAGTTTTTGGGCTTTTTAAACATCCGGTAATCATCTGTCTTCTTAATGAATGAATCCAGGCTGGGTGCATCACCAACAGCAGCGTGAGAAAAGATAATTGGAACATTAAAATTATTTCTTCTGAGGTATTCATAGTATTCCTTCCTGGCTAAAGGACTCATATGCTTAACATCTATTAAAATTCTTCTGTATTTTCCCGGAACCCCATTAATATCATTTGTGGAAAGGAAATCCTCTATCATCTTCCAGCCGGCAGTTGTTATTTTTGATTCTTTTCCAACTCTTTGATTAAATATAAAAGGCAAAGATTCACAATGTCCACACAGGAGGTTCCAGAAATGATGAGAAAGTCCGATGAAAAAAGGGCAATGAGTTCCATCATTATCAGGCCCCAGTGATTTTAGCTTAAATACATTATCGCGGTAATACTGATTATAATCATTTAATGTGATCTTTTCCGGTCTTTTTTCAAGAGAATCTCCGGGTAAATTTGAAGCAATGGAAGCAGCACCTTCTATTGATATGATAAAGGAAATAGTATCTCCTGACTGAACACTGGCTTCAAGCTCATCGTAGTCTTTTACTATTTTAAAATTCTTTCCACTGCATTGTGTCCCCATTTGTTGTTTCAAATAATTGTATTCACCAATTAGGTCTGCGAAATAATTAACAGGTTCTTCATTATCCAGGTCTTTTACATTCTCTTTTGAAAAACCGGTAATATTGCTGATTAAGCTTATCCTGTTCACCACAAACTTAGGGGTTTTGGGCATAAACCATTTACGCTCTATGGGATACAGTGAAATAACGACAGTATTAACATTATTTATTGCAAGTTTCCCAAGATCAGCCTGAGTATTGTATGATCGTATAGCTTCCTTCCCCATGATAAATTCGATAAAGGATTTAACACCTTTATTTATTTCTTTGCATACAGGTATGCCACTTCTCTGATTACGGTAATGGGTCATTACGGAGTGTGAATGTATGTCAGCGAAAGTATTTTCAGGCATGGTATAAGTTATTTTATCGTAACGCGTAATGCGTTATTCACATATTGTCACTATTGATAAACGAAAGAACTAATTTTATGTATCCGACTAAGAACCAAATAAAAACCTTCTAGGGTTAGTAGTATAGAAAGCTTTCTTATCTAATTTTAATTTATCAGTAAACCCCTTATCATCCCTGAATAATTCCAGGTGTTTTTTATAAGAATCTATATGAAACAAATTCATCATATGATCTGTACCGAATAAAATGCTTTTTTTCAGGATATTACGAAATTCATCCTGTTTATTCTCGGGAATATTTTCACCAATATAGCGGTTTACTGCTGAAATAAAGTTTTCATAGCTGGCATCGCCTTCACCTCCAATATCTGATATATCCATATAAACATTCGAATATTCCTTTGAATCTTCTTTTGTGATCAGGGAACTTTTCATAATATCCAGGATGGCATCCAGCCATTCCGCCCAGCCTTTTTGTTTCTTCCTTGTTTTAAGTTGTATCCCACAATGGGCAAAGTTAAGAGTGAGCTTAGACAGATCCATATTACTGCAGTCAAGAGCCTGCTTCCATCTCATCGGGTTGGTATACTTATCATGGTTATCCTGTTTCATAACTTTAAAGCCACCATCGCTGCAATGGGTGGTAACAGGAATGCGTTTTGAGATACAATAATCGAAAATATATTTTATTTTCTCCCGCTCCTGTGTGTCATCAGGCCAGGGATCAACGTCCAGCGGAGGATATATCTTTATTCCTGCGTAATAAAATTTCTTTCGATCCAGGAGTAGGTTTTTTTCAATCTTTTCACCAAAGCAATTCTTTTTCTTCTGCATAATTTTCCCATATCTCACATCAGGGCTATCCGATGCCTCCAGATCAGAAAAGTAATCATTTAACAGGTCCTTGATCCCCTCGAGTGTAAGATCTTTAGGTTTAATACCCAGGAAGGGAATAATCTCCATCAATTTGAACTTTGAGTAATAGTAATACTGATGCATTCCCCTGAAAAGGTCAATTGTCTGGTTAACCACTGTTTTCTTTGGCGGAAAGTTGTAAGGAAGATCACCCAGCTCATCGAATCCCCTGGAGCTAAAATCCATCACAAGAGGTGAAATAATAACTTTGTCAAAGCGATTATTTTTCGTCTCAAATTCAAATCCACCCTTGTCCAGTGTTTGCTGCCATGTTTCTTTAATATATTCCTGCATTTCTTCATAATCCAGTGCTTTCTTTTCATTTTTGCATTTTGCAATATATTCATTCACTTTTTCTTCCACTGGCTTACTCAGCATCATATAATCACGTTCCAGGTATAAAAACTGCATCACCTCTTCATTCTCAAAGATTGTGAATACATTTAAAATGGGCCTTAGGTCATTCGCAGGTATTTTTTGAAGTATTTCTACCAGGAATATGCCAGCTACTAAAAGCAGTAAAATCAATGTTAAGTGAAAGGCATATTCACAAGGACAAATCAGGGAAGCCACTATTAGAGTCACCAGGCCTGAAAGAATCCAGATAAGCTTCTTCCCGGTTCTATCACCGATAAATTGCATGATAAGCTTATAATAAGCCACACTTATCAGTTGCCGTAAGCTCAGATTACGTTTCTTCAGGAAACGGCTTAAAAACAAGAGCAAACCAGGATGACTCAGGTTATATGCATGAAGGTGGATATCGTAAAAGGCGTCGGGGATTTTGGAATTGTCTTCAGCCATGGCATGAATTCATTGGTTAATAATATCAACTTACTATTTCTTTATTCAGGAGAGATAGTTTTGTAAGCAACAGCAACACCAATTAGTATTTATAATAGCAACATCAGTATTATAAAGATAGTATCAATACCATATATTAATACCATAAACCTGCTAAAGGTAACCTGCTGAGGGCAAAATGCAGATCGTTATTAAAATATTTACCAGTAAAATTATAAATTTTATATATTTGAAAATTAATAATGAGAACAAACAAGTAAGTGGTTAAAGATTAGCAATTCGATCATATCCATTGTTCTTTTTGACTTTCAGAAAAAGCTCCTGCAGAGATATAATTGTTATATCGAAAACAAGGGTATGTTCATTCGTTATACGGGTAAAGTTTTAACTCAATTATCTTTGAAGAACCTTAGAAACAATAATCAAAATGATGCTTCTAATATTTTATTTATTCCTTGCCTTATTTGTTTCATTCCTGTGTTCTGTTATGGAATCTGTTTTACTTTCAACTCCAATATCTTTCCTGAATGTAAAAAAAGAAAGTGGTCATAAATCCGCCACAACTTTTATTAAATTAAAGAACAATATAGAAAGACCATTATCAGCAATACTTTCTTTGAATACTGTTGCACATACTATTGGAGCTGCTGGTGTAGGGGCACAAGCAACAAAGATGTTCGGGGAGTTATATTTTGGCATTATTTCGGCCATCCTTACACTTTTAATTTTAGTATTTTCAGAAATAATCCCTAAAACGATAGGTGCAAGATATTGGAGAAGGCTGGCATTGATTTCAGGAGTAATTATCAATATTATGATAATAATTACTTATCCATTAGTGATCATGACGGGTTACATAACAAAGCTATTTTCAAAGAATGCAAATATCATATCAGTGAGTAGAGAAGAAATATCTGCAATGGCTAATATTGGAACAGAAGAAGGGATTATTGAGGAAAAAGAAAATAAAATTATCCAGAATTTAATTCGGCTAAGAGCTGTAAAAGTTTCGGAGATAATGACACCCAGAGTGGTTGTAACGATTGCAGATGAAAACATGCCCTTAGAAGAATTTCTTATAAAAAAGACGTTTCTTCATTATTCACGCATTCCTGTTTATTCGAAAAACAAAGAAAATATTACAGGATATATTCTTCGTCAAACTGTATTTGAAAAGCTTGCTGAAGAAAAGACTAATTTAAAACTTCGTGATATCAAAAGGGACATTGTTGTTGTTAGTGAATTTCAGACACTTCTGAACTTATGGGAAGTTTTGCTCGAAAAAAAGGAACATATCGCTCTTATTGTAGATGAATATGGAGGAATGGATGGAATTGTAACAATGGAAGACATAATTGAATCCTTAATAGGCTTAGAAATTGTTGATGAGAAAGACAGGGTAACAGATATGCAACAATATGCCCGTGAAAGATGGAATGCCCGAAAAGCAAAGTATAATATTCTTGATAATTCAGGAAATTAATTCGATTTTGCAAATCACTCATATTTTTATATATATAAAAACCAATCAATAAAAAATATATGATTACAATAAAGAAGCGTACAGGGATCTTGCAGGGGATGTTGAATTGGACAGAACGCGTTGGGAATGCTTTACCGCACCCGGCTACGCTTTTTGCTTTATTCGCCTTATCAGTACTGATATTGTCAGCTATAGGCCATGCATTAGGATGGGAAGTTGTTCATCCTGGAACCAAAGAAGTCGTCAGATCAGTTAATCTTTTATCCCATGATGGCATTCACCTTGTTTTACTTGAAATGGTGGATAATTTTACAGGATTTGCCCCATTGGGAATTGTGCTGGTAGCCATGCTTGGTATCGGTATTGCTGAACAGAGCGGACTGATAAACGCAGTTATTCGCATGCTGGTTTTAAATTCTCACAGGCATTTGCTGACCTTTGTAATTGTTTTTGCAGGCATATTATCGAATGTTGCATCGGATGTCGGATATATTTTGCTAATACCCCTTGCCGGTGTGGTCTTCCTGGCTGTGGGCAGAAACCCTATAGCCGGCATGGCAGCAGCTTTTGCCGGTGTATCAGGCGGGTTCAGTGCTAATTTGGTTTTGGGGACTGTGGACCCTTTGTTAGCCGGATTATCTCAGGAAGGTGCAAGGATCATTGATCCTGTATACGAAGTAAATCCTACTGCCAATTATTACTTTATGGTAGCATCCACCTTTGTCATTGCTTTTGCAGGTACATTTATCACTGAAAAAGTTATTGAACCAAGACTGGGTAAATACACCGGTGAGGTTGAAGAAAAAGAAAATTCCTTCGATAAACTTTCAAAAAAAGAGAAAAAAGGCTTGCTAATGGCATTGCTCACTCTGATAGTCGTCATATTAATAACCCTCTGGGGGATCGTTCCTGATGACGGTTTCTTCCGCGGAAGTGACAATGGAATACTTAGCTCACCACTGATCAGGGGAGTGGTCGCAATGTTGTTTATTACCGCCAGTGCAATGGGACTTGCCTATGGTTTTACCACCGGGGCATTTAAAAATGACACAGATGTTATGAATGGGATGGCTTCCTCCATGAAAACCCTGGCCACTTATCTCGTTCTTGTATTTTTCGCAGCTCAATTTGTAGCTTATTTCAAGTGGAGCAATCTTGGAATAATTCTCGCTGTTAAGGGGGCTAATCTCCTGATGTCGTTCGATATTGGACTTATTCCTTTGATGATCCTTTTCATCCTTCTTTCTGCCACAATCAATATGCTGATGGGAAGTGCATCAGCAAAATGGGCCATTCTTGCACCGGTTTTTATTCCTATGTTTATGATCATGGGGTATTCCCCTGAATTATCCCAGGTTGTATATCGTATTGGTGATAGTGTAACCAATGTGATCTCTCCTATGATGAGTTTCTTTGCGCTGATCATAGCCTTTATTCAGAAATATGATCCAAAAGCTGGTATAGGAACAATCATCGCTACTATAATCCCCTATTCCGTAGCTTTCCTGGTTTTATGGATTTTACTTTTAGTTGCATGGCTGCTTTTAGGGTTTCCGCTTGGCCCGGATGCAGGAATACACTATACACTGCCTAATTAAGATAATTAAGAGAGGACAAGCTTTTTGGGAGTATTTTCCAAGTGGGTCTTCAGGTTGATTGATAAATAAAAGGGCATTAAGTAATTAAAAATTAAAGTGGGATGCACTTGAATCGAACCAGTGACCTTCCCGCTGTCAGCGGGACGCTCTAAACCAACTGTATATATTGAAATAAGAAAGGGCTTACGGTAATGTAAACCCTAGTGCGACTTCGTGGGATGTGCTGGATTCGAACCAGCGACCTGCCCGCTGTCAGTAGGACGCTCTAAACCAACTGTATATATTGAAATGGAAAAGGGCTCGCTCTAATACAAACCCTCAATTTTATCCGTGGGATGCACTGGAATCGAACCAGTGACCTTCCCGCCCTCGGCGGGACGCTCTAAACCAATTGGTGTAGACAAAAAAGGGCTTACGGTAATGTAAACCCTAGTGCGACTTCGTGGGATGTGCTGGATTCGAACCAGCGACTTCCGCCCTGTCAAGGCGACACTCTAAACCAACTGAGTTAACATCCCCCTTTCCGCTGCAAATTTAATAATATTTCATAATTTTACGCCTCCTTGAATCACAATATAGAAATCAGATGCTGAAAAAACTTTTACTCATTTCTGCTATTGCACTTCTTCCGCTTATCTCTGTATCCCAGGATGTATACAAGATCAAATTCATTGTCAGGGGTTTAACTGACACCACTATGTACCTTGGCTCCTATTATGGCGATAAAATGAAGCTTGAGGATACTTCCTCATATAACAGATCATCCGGTGAAATCATCTTCAGCAACGATAAAACCCTTAGCCCCGGAATATACTTCCTGGTAAATTCTGAGAAAAAACGACTTTTTGAGTTCGTGATTGATAAGGACAGGTTTTTTACCTATTCAACAGATACCTCCGATTACATAAGAAAATCAGTGGTGGAAGGCAGTCCTGATAATGATATCTTCCTGGATTACCAGATTCAAACTTCAGCGCTGTATGCAGAGATGAACGATCTGCAGAAGAAGATGAAGTCTGCAAAGAATGATGAAGAAAAGGCTTCAATACAGCAGGAGATAAAAAATATTAACGAAAGAAACATTAATTACAAAAAGGAATTTATTGAAGATCACCCTGATCATATCCTCTCTCTTATCCTTAACACCATTGCAGAACCTGAAATTCCTGATTCACTAAAGGGAGATGATCCTGCCTTAAGAAAGAAAGCATATCAGTATTATAAAGACCATTACTGGAATGGAGTCGACCTGAATGATGAACGCTTGCTCAGAACTCCGGTTTTTCATACAAAATTTGAGAACTATTTCGGGAAGATAATCCCCAAACAGCCTGACAGTATAATCTTTGAAATAGACAGGGTTTTATCTTCCTGCAACGGGAATGAAGAACTTTACAAATACTTATTATTCGAATTTACCGCCAAATATGAGCAATCAAAGGTCATGGGATACGATGAAATTTTCGTTCATATGGTGGATTTCTACTTCTCTGATACAACCTATTCCTGGATAAGCCTGTCTATACAACAGAATATGATTGAAAGAGTGGAGAAGATAAGGCCACTTTTGATCGGAAAGACTGCCCCTGAGTTGATTCTGATAGATACACTTAAGAGTTTCAGGTCGCTGTTTGAATTTGAAAACGAATACAAGATTGTGATATTCTGGACTACAACATGTTCAGAGTGCAAGAAAGAGATCAAGGATTTAAAAGAGCTTTATCAAGAGAAAAATTATGATATAGAAATCTTTGCCGTAAACACAGATACCAACTTTTCAGCCTGGAAAGATTATGTTAACAAACATGACCTTAAGTGGGTAAATGTTAATGGCACCAAAAGTATCAGTCGTGATTACCACATTTTATACGATGTGTTTAAGATCCCAACGGCTTATATCCTGGATAAAAATTTCAATATCATAGCAAAGCACTTATCGGCCGAACAAATAGGTGCATTTTTAGAGAGAAGAAAAACAAAATAATAAAGAAAATATTATTTATCAAAAGCTATAACTTTTGTATAAATTTTACGTAATAAATGTTTGTTACAGTATACAGAGGTAATAATAATATATTATCTTTGGCTACTTTGATAATCCGAGCCAATAACTAATCTATTAAAAATGTCTCAGAGAACAACTACAGCACTTAAAAGATCACTACTGGCTTTAAGTATCTTGTTCACACTAGCGCTTACAAGCAACAAAACTATTGCTCAGTGTTCTGTCACATCTGCTTTTGCATTTACTTTCCAGCAATGTTCAACAGTACAGTTTGCCGATCTTTCTTCAACAGTTCCAACGTATACAATTATTCAGTGGGATTGGGATTTTGATGATGGAACTACATCTACAGTTCAGAATCCTGTTCATACTTTTGCTCCTGGAGCAACATACGTTGTTACATTAACAGTTACAGCCGACTCCAGCGGAGTAACGTGTACGGATCAAAGCATACATGCGGTGATAGCACCAGCTTTACCCAGTGTGTATTTCACATACAGCCCTGATATTACATGCCTGGGCAGTCCTACATCATTCTTCGGCACAGCCGGCAATCCTATCGTAAGCTGGAACTGGAATTTCGGGGATGGTCAGTTCTCAACCATTCAAAATCCAATCCACCTTTACACTTATGCCGATGTATTTAGTGTTACACTTACAGTTGAAGATGTTAATGGATGCCAGGATACAATTATCAGACAGATTGTTGTTGCAGACATTCCTGATATCTCAATTCTCGTTGATCCAAATCCTACCTGCTTGAATATGCTCACTGATTTCTCTGGATCGAGTTCAGCTATGGTTACTTCATGGGACTGGGATTTTGGTGATGGAGGTATTGCATACGGACAAAATACAACTCACGCATACACTGCTCCGGGAAATTATTATGTAACCCTTACAGTAGATGATACAAGCGGTTGTGCTAATACAGAAACGGAACTGGTTATTGTCAACCCTCTTCCTGCTCCTAACTTTGATCATACCGACCCTGTTTGCGAAACGGATTCTGTTGAGTTCTTCGACCTTTCAACAACACCCAATGGATATATTGTTATCTGGGAGTGGGACTTCGGTGACGGAAATACAACAACGGTTAACTTCCCAAATAGTCCGAATGTAAGCCATTACTATGGCGCAACAGGCACATTCCAGGTTACACTTACAGTAACAGATTCAGACAGTTGTCAGAATTCAACTTTAAAAAATGTAAATGTAGTTCCTGATCCTGTGGCAAACTTCACTAATTCAACTGCATGTGACGGAGATCCTGTTCAATTCACTGATCTGAGCAGTATTAATAATGGCGGTAACATTGTAAGCTGGCTATGGGATTTTGCTGATCCCGCTTCAGGGGTTAACAACAGCTCAAACCTACAAAATCCTACACACGTCTTTACTTCAGCAGGAAGCTATAATGTTTCATTAACTGTTACCAATATCAATGGATGTACTGATTCCTTTGAACAGCCTGTTTCAATAGCAACAAACCCTTCTGTTGAGATCAACTCTGATTCTGACACAACCTGTGTTGGAAATCAGTTACAGTTTTACGGTATATCAGCATCGGCAATCTCCTGGTTCTGGGATTTCGGTGATGGAGGAACATCAGCTTTGCAGGATCCTGCACATGTATTCCAGTCTGTTGGAAATTATACAGTAACACTTACAGTAACAGACAATGATGGATGTACAAACGACACAAGCAAGATCATCTATGTTAATCCTGAACCAAACTCAATGTTCTCTTATACAACACCAGCATGTTCAGGAAGTGATGTTACATTTATAGATCAGTCAAATACACCGACAGGGTATGTCAATCAGTGGCACTGGTATTTTGGTGATGGTAGTGATACTATAGTCTATTTCCCTGATAACCCGGATGTGGATCACACCTATACCCTTGCCGGTTCTTATATAGTATCTCTTGTTATCACTAATTCTACAGGATGCACTGATTCTACCTCTGCCGAGGTGATCATCGGGCAGGGCCCTGATGCGGATTTTATTACAGATGGGGCTACATGTGAAGACCATCTGATTCAGTTCCTTGATCAGTCTGCTGGATTTGGTTATCCTATACAAGCATGGTACTGGAATTTTGATGATCCATCATCAGGATCTAACAATATATCAAACTTACAGAATCCGTATCATATGTTTAACTATCCCGGGACCTACGATGTATTCCTGGAAGTAACCAGCTCGAACGGCTGTATTGATTCTGTCTCCATGCCGGTTGAAATACTTCCGCCTCCCGATGTATGGTTCAATTTTATTCCTCAGATAATTTGTCAGGACGATACAGTTTACTTCAATATAGATCCTGATACGGTTAATGTAAATACTATTACAAGCTATTTCTGGGATTTTGGCGATCCTCAGTCAGGAAGCGCAGATACATCATCATTGCAAAACCCATGGCACATATTTACAGGCTTCGGAACATACACTGTTAGCCTGAGCATAACTGATACATCAGGATGTGATAATTCAGTTAGTATAGATCTGGAAGTTAATCTTAAACCCACTGCAAACTATTCCTTTGAAAACAACTGCGGTGATGATTCAACCCGATTCCTGGATCAGAGCCTTATTGGCAATGCGCCTATAAACGAATGGTTCTGGAAGTTTGGAGATCCTTCTTCTTCAAGCAACACCTCTACACTTCAAAACCCATATCATCAGTTTAGCAATCCGGATGCATACTTCGTAACACTCAAAGTAACTGATTCACTGGGTTGTTATGACACTATTCGTCAGGCTGTGTCCATATTCGATAATCCAACGGCTGCTTATATCTTTAATCAGATATGTGAACCTGAAGGAACAGTACACTTCAATGATCAGTCGACAAGTGGGATATCAGGATCTCCTATACAGGAGTGGTTATGGGAAATTGATGATGGATATTTCTCTACAGAAGTAAATCCTGTTTATACTTACTCGATTACTGACACATGCTATGAGGTAATCTTAACAGTTACAGATGCTAATAACTGTACCGATGTCATTACGGACACTGTTTGTGTATTTGAAAATCTTCAGGTTGATTTCGGCTTTAACCAGGTTTGTCAGAAACAAAGAACATTCTTCACAACATCCTTCACGCCTTCTGATGACTCAATTGTATCGTATAACTGGGATTTTGGTGATGGCTCAAACATAATAACTCATTACGACACAATCAGCCATTTATTTGGAACCGATGGTGTATTCATGGTTACCCTTACAGCTGTAGACATTCACAATTGTACGCATTCTATTTTCCATCTGGTCACTATAGATCCACTGCCAATTCCTGATTTCTCTTATGATATTGTTTTCTGCAACAATGCTACCCAATTTTATGATCAATCATCAGGAAACGGACATCTGATCATTGACTGGTTATGGGATTTTGATGATCCGTCATCACCAAACAACACATCAACTCTAAAGAATCCACAGCATACATACTCACCATACGACAGCACTTATAATGTAAAACTCATTGTTACAAATGACATAGGATGTATCGATTCTATAATTAAACCAGTAATTAAAGGGGCATGTATTCAAGCAGACTTCGGTGTTGAACCTGATCCATTATGTCATAATGCTCCGGTATGTTTTACCGACTCATCAACTTATAATGGCAGTACAGGTATTATCAGCCAGTGGACATGGGACTTTGGTGATGGGAACACCTATTCAACAAATATTTTCGAAGCTGTTGTTTGTCACGAATACAACTCTCCGGGAGCCTACCTGGTCTCTCTTATTATTGAAGCTGGAAATGCTCCTAATGTATTTACAGATACTGCAAAAAAAGGAATTTTTGTATATAGGGCACCAACTTCAGGCTTCAGTCTAATTGCTCCTTGTACAAATCATAATACTTTGTTCATTAATGAGACAAATGCAAACAATACAACGATAGCTAGCTATTTCTGGGACTTTGGAGATTTAGGATCTACATCTGATACCAGTTCAAAGAAAGATCCTGAATACACATATCATACTGCAGGGTATTATTATCCTGAATTAACCAGCACCAACACAGATGGTTGTTCTGACACTTTCACTGATACAATCAGGATATACCCTCCGCCAGATGCTGACTTTGCATTCACACAGGCATGTATGAAAAAACCAACCCTGTTTACTGATGAAACCGCTGAATCAGGTGGCCCGGCAATAGGCTGGTTCTGGAATTTTAACGACCCGACTTCGAGCTATGATACATCAATATTACAAAACCCTACGTATATATACGACACTACGGGTTATTATAATGTTACATTTATTGTTCAGGATAGCTTACAATGTTTTGATACTATCGTGAAGGAAGTTGAGATATTCCCTATTCCTTATGCTGACTTCAGCTGGATAGATAATTATAAGGACAAGCAAGGACAGCTTAAGTTTGAAGATGAATCAACAGGAAATGTCACTGCCTATCTATGGGATTTCGATAATGGTGAAACATCTGAAGAGATAAATCCTGTAATAAACTTTATTGATGATGGCACATACCTTATTGAGCTTATTGTCACTAATAAATACGGTTGCCCTGATACCATTGTTAAAGATTACAAGCTTCTATTCAAAGGATTATTTGTACCTAATGCATTTGTTCCAGGAAGTAGTCAGAATGGTTTAAAGGAATTTAAACCATCAGGTATCAATCTGCAATCATACTCCATTGAGATCTATAGTTTATGGGGTAATAAATTATGGAGCTCCACTGCGATAGATGAAGAAGGAATGCCCGCTATTGGATGGAATGGCAAATATGATGAGGAATTCGTTCCTGCAGGAATTTATATATGGAAAATTTACGCAACATTTAAGGATAATACCATTTGGAATGGTATGCCTGATGGCTTTGGTAATTACAATAAATCAGGTACGATAACTATTGTTCGCTAGTTTTTCATATTAAGACATATTATCTAAGCCGGTTCGGTAACATCGCCAAACCGGCTTTTTATATATGTGAATATCTCACTAACCTTTAAATTTACTGTTGAAGGTCCCGTCCTGACATAAAAATATTCCTGGTTATTATCAGAAACATAAGCTGGTAAAGTGGAAGGTTCGCAGTCAATCCTCAGGACTTTATTCCCTTTAATGTTATTTACAACAGGAATAACAAACTCCGTATGTGTGGTGCTTATGTGTGTTTGTATCAGCTTATTCAGATGAAGAAGCATTTGGTCATCATTAATAAACTTATCAGCATCAAGTCCTAATGCATCACCATCATCATTAATTCCAAGCAATAAGGTACCGCCTTTGGTATTCATGAAAGCAGCCAATGTTTTAAGCACTGCATGTTCCATAGCCTTATCATTCTTTTTTGTATAAAGGTTATATCTTAAAGTAGATTTAAACTCCACGAATTCATTCTCCCCCTCATGAATTATATTCAATGTTGTAGTATGATGTCGTGACTTCAGATAATTTGTAACATTCTTCGCAAGAGCTAAAAAAAGTTTTAACGCTATTTCAGGATCAAGTAATTCATTATTTATCAATCTTTCTTTATCAAATACTAAAACTGCTGAATCATCAATAGCCCTGATACTTCCTGATCGCATATGTTCATTTATAACTCCAACCTCACCAAAAAGATCCCCTTTATTAAGAATGCTGTTATCCCTGTCTTTAAGGCTTAACAGGAAAGAACCACTTTCAATAATATAAAAACTCCCTCCTTCTTCATCGTCGGAAAAAACGAGTTCGTTTTTTGCAAAGCTCTTATGCTCTGCAAGCTTTATTATTGCTAATATCTCTTCATCAGTCAAAGAGGAAAAAACGGGATTTGATTTTATAAAACTCAGTTCACTCATGATTAATTATTAATTGTTAATTAATAAGGTATTCCGTCTCCATATATTTATCTGCAAGAGAGATCTCCAGTTTTTTTTTCAATACCCGACCTGTTAATAACACTTTCAAGTAACCTGAAGTCCATATTAATTTCAGGTTTGAAAAGCATAGACTCCTCCATAATAACCATCAACTTATATGCAGAGCCATTATTAATCAGGTATAATAATCTTGATGTATCACCCTGGAAATAGGAATCGTTTATCAATTGTTCGCTAATAATAACAACCTCATCCTCAGATATACTTTTGCTGTAGTATATCTCATTTGCTGCATTACCAAACTCATAGGAATTATACGAGTAATACTTAAGATTCAAGCTTAAAAAGATCACGAAAATTGTGATTGCCAATCCTGACAAGCCCCACAAAATACACTTATAAAATGGCTTTTTATGTGCACCATCAACAAATGCTGTAAACAACTGATCATGATGTAGGATTTCGATGAAGATATATGTAATTGTTGTATAAATAAGGGGAATGAAAAAATGCGGAAAGTCATATAAAAATTTATCCGGTACTAAAAGTATAAATGCATAAAAAATTACATTACCTAAAACACCTAAGAGAAATGAAAATTTTGCTCTTGATTTTTGCCCAATATTGTTCAGATTGATTCCGGCCATAATACCTGCCACCACAGGCCCACCAAGGAAGGCGCCCA
Source organism: uncultured Bacteroidales bacterium (assembly GCA_964508895.1). Lineage (GTDB taxonomy): Bacteria > Bacteroidota > Bacteroidia > Bacteroidales > B18-G4 > M55B132. Next base: position 24,588 of record CAZDWF010000009.1, on the reverse strand, counting down.
TCACCATGGAAGATTTGGTATACAGTATTGTATCAGTCCTGTTAAGGTTATTTTCAACTAACAAATTATAATCCTTTTTGGCTATTCAATTTTAGTGGCATAAAACTACAAATACTTTTCAACACCCCACAATCTTTAATTTTAAAATGCGACAAATAGAATATCTTTGTGCTACAAATACAATTTTTCTCTTTTTGAGCGTAAAAGTAATATGGTCTTTTTATATCCTTCAATACTATTTGGTTTATTTGCCGTTTTGATCCCAATCCTGATCCATCTTTTCAATCTTAGAAGATACAGGAAAGTATATTTCACGAATGTGCAATTATTGCAACAGCTTAAAAAGGAAACTAAGAAACAATCACAGCTTAAGCATCTGCTGGTCCTGTTTTCAAGGATATTAACGATCTGCTTTCTGGTAATGGCTTTTGCGCATCCAACTATTCCAATAGATAATACTATTCAGGATATTAAAAAAAATAATCTTGTAAGTATATATATCGATAACTCCTTCAGCATGCAAGCACAGGGAGCTGAAGGGGAATTGCTTTCCAAATCGAAATCTGATGCAATTGAAATTGTGAGTGCTTTTTCTAATTCTGACATCTTCAACCTGATAACCAATGATTTCTCTCCATATTCAAACAGAACATTTAGTAAAGAGGAAATCATCGATTTAATCATGAATGTGGATTATTCCCCATCATTTAAAACATATTCAGAGATTATTGAGAAATGTCAAAATATCAGCTTAAAGAATTATAATTCAAATAAGCTTCTTTTCTTTATCTCTGATTTTCAAAAGAACACTTTCGATATAGAAAGATCAATAAACGACACCGGCCAAAGCATTTTTCTTCTGCCCCAATATGCACAAATTATAAACAATGTTTTCATTGATAGCTGCTATATCAGCAGTCCTGTAATACAAAGTAACCAGCCAATAGAGTTAACAGTTGTAATTGAGAATATTTCTGATAAAGATTACGAAAAACTTCCGCTTAAGCTTCTTGTAAATAATGTCCAAAGAGGATTAACAAATTTTGATATCAGTGCTTATAGCAAAGCAAAAGTTAGCATCAAGTTTCAGGTAGAGAATCCGGGATTAAAGCAATGTGAAATAAAAATATCAGATTTTCCGGTAATTTATGACGATGCATTATACTTTAGCTTTAATGTTCTTAATCAATACAACATATTAGACATTTATGAAAATAAGGCTAATAAGTTCATTGAATTGCTATATAATTCTGACTCATTATTCTCTCTCAGATCATTAAGGGTTACATCTATAGATTATTCCAGCCTTTCTTTATATGATCTGATAATTCTTAATGATATATCTGGCTTTTCCTCAGGATTATTTAATGCTGTTAAGAAATATGCTGAGAATGGAGGGAGCATTTTAATATTACCTCCTGAAGAATTATCACAGGCATATGAAGGTAAGATTTCTGAGTTACTCAGAATTAATTTTAATAAAGCAGATACCATCACAACAGAGATCTCAGACTTAAACTTAAACAACATACTTTTTACAGATATTTTTGAGGAAATACCTGATTTACAAAACAATCAGAAAATCAACCTTCCTTATGTAAAGAAATATTACCCATTGACAATACCGCAAAGATCTCAAACAGAGGAGATACTAAGCCTTCAGAATGAAAATCCTTTTCTCATAGAATCAAGTAATTTCAAGGGTAAAATTTATTTAATTGCATCCCCATTAAAAGACAACTGGACGAATTTTCACAAGCATGCACTTTTTGTTCCCTTAATGTATCGGATGGTATTAACCAACCAGCGAACTGGCAAGTTATATTATACCATTGCTGAAAATGAATATGTGGATCTGCCTTCAGGCACAAGAAATAATATCGAGGTCTTGCGGATTAAACAAGGTAAAGAGTTTGATATCATCCCCGAGATCATCAAAAATGATAATAAATCATCTGTTAATGTACACAACAACATCCGTAAAGCAGGCAATTATACTCTAAATGATGGAGACAACATCCTGAGTATACTAAGCTATAATTACAACAGGAATGAATCTGATTTAAGCACATTTTCAGAATTACAGATCCTTGAGTTGATATCATCAGATAGTTTATATATTTATTTACTTGAGGATACTAACAAACCATTTTCACAAACGATAAAGGAGTTAAATGAAGGTACAAGCCTTTGGAAATTATTCATTATTTTAGCACTTGTATTTTTGTTAGTAGAAATAGTAATAATCAGGATCTGGAAATAAAATGATGAGAGTAACAACAGATAACAGCATTGGGATAGTACTGGATATGCAAAGCAAGCTATTCCCATACATCCATGAAAATAAAAAACTTATCAAAAGCTCTGGGATCCTAATAAGGGGACTCAAAGAACTTAATGTGAAATTAGTTGTTACACAACAATATACTAAAGGCCTTGGAGGAACTCTTGATTCTATCAATGAGATCCTTGGAGAATATAAGCATATTGAAAAGACTGCTTTTAGTTGTTGTGGGGAACCGGAATTCAATGAGACTCTTGCTGTTGCAGCAAAAAAATTCGTGATAATTACAGGTATTGAAACACATGTTTGTGTATTGCAAACTGCTGTTGACCTTCTGGGAAGAGGGTACATCCCGGTAATTGTTGAAGATTGTGTTTCTTCAAGGAATATGAATGATAAGAATATTGCAATTGAAAGAATGCGACAGGCGGGAGCTTATATAACAACATACGAATCAATATTATTTGAATTGCTAAGGAAGTCTGGCACTGATACATTTAAAGCTATTTCCAAGCTTGTTAAATAAAGAAAGGATAATTTTACTGCATGGACAATAAGGATGAGAATATTCAGGATATTCCTGAAGACAATACCGGGGAAAATCTCTCAGAAAATAATACTGAAAATATTGAATCAACAGAAATTTCAGATGGTGAAACGTATAAAACGATCCATTTATCCGGAATGTATGAGAACTGGTTTCTTGATTATGCTTCTTATGTAATCCTGGAAAGAGCTGTTCCTGATGTTCTTGATGGGCTAAAACCTGTTCATAGAAGAATTCTGCATGCCATGAAAAATATTGATGACGGACGATTTAATAAAGTCGCTAACATCATCGGACAAACCATGCAATATCACCCTCATGGTGATGCATCAATTGGTGATGCGCTTGTTCAGCTCGGTCAGAAAGATCTGCTTATTGAGACACAAGGGAACTGGGGAAATGTACTAACAGGTGACAGTGCAGCTGCAGCGCGGTATATAGAGGCACGCTTATCGAAATTTGCCATGGATGTTGTTTTCAACCCTAAAACTACAATCTGGAAACTATCATATGACGGGAGAAACAAAGAACCTGTAAATCTCCCTGTAAAATTCCCACTCTTACTCACACAGGGCGTTGAAGGTATCGCAGTTGGACTTGCTTCAAAAATCCTGCCTCATAACTTCAATGAGCTTATCGATGCCTCTATAAAATATCTCCAGGAAAAAGATTTTGAAATATTACCGGATTTTCCAACAGGGGGCATGGCTGATTTTACTAAATATCAGGAAGGAATAAGAGGAGGGAAAATAAAGGTAAGGGCAAGAATCAATAAAATTGACAAAAAAACTCTATCCATCACTGAAGTACCCTTTGGCACTACTACTTCAACGCTCATTGAATCTATACTCCAGGCTAATGAAAAAGGGAAGATAAAGATCAAAAAGATTGATGATAATACTGCTGAAAAGGTTGAGATCATAATTCACCTGGCTTCAGGAACCAGTCCTGATCAAACAATTGATGCATTATATGCATTTACCAATTGCGAAATGTCGATCTCTCCAAACTCCTGTATTATTGATGACGGGAAACCACGATTTATTGGTGTTAAGGAAATCCTGGAGATATCAACCGACAGCACTGTTAACCTTCTCAAAACAGAACTGGAGATCAGAAAATCAGAACTGGAGGAACAATGGCATTTTTCTTCACTTGAAAAGATCTTCATTGAAAAACGTATCTACAGAAAAATTGAAGAATGTGAAACCTGGGAGGATGTTATAAGCACTATCGACAAAGGATTAAACCCTTATAAAAAGTTATTTAAAAGAGATATCACCCGGGATGATATTATCAGATTAACTGAGATAAAGATCAAAAGAATATCGAAATACAATTCCTTCAAAGCTGATGGGATTATAGAAAATATAGAAGCAGAAATTGAAGAAGTTCAAAACCACCTTGAACACCTCACTGAATACGCGATAAATTATTATAAACAAATAAAGAAGAAATACGGAAAAGGCAAAGAAAGAAAAACTGAGATCAGAAATTTCGATACCATTGAAGCAACAGCTGTAGCTGCAGCAAATCAAAAACTATATATCAACAGGGAGGAAGGATTTACAGGTACATCCCTCAAAAGAGATGAATATGTTTGTGAATGCTCTGATATTGATGATATTATAGTAATTCGCGAAGATGGATCCTATATGGTCACCAAAGTTTCTGCCAAAACATTTATCGGAAAGAACATCATTCATATTGATGTATTTAAAAAGAATGATGAGCGTACCATCTATAATATAATTTACCGCGATGGAAGAAATGGCAGCAGCTTTGCAAAAAGATTTGCAGTGCTGGGAGTAACCAGGGATAAAGAATATGATCTCACACAATCAAAGACTAATTCCAAAATAACATACTTCTCAGTAAATCCAAACGGTGAAGCTGAAGTAGTTAAAGTACTATTACGGCCACGACCCAAGCTTAAAAAGAAATTCCTGGAATATGACTTTATGGAACTGGCAATAAAAGGAAGAGGATCAAAAGGAAATATAGTTACGAAAAACAGTGTACAAAAGATAAATAAACTCGAAGAAGGAATATCAACCCTTGGCGCAATTGATATCTGGTATGATGAAACTGTAAAGAGACTGAACGGAGAAGAAAGAGGAACTTATATAGGAGCATTTAAAAGTGATGATAAGATTATGACCATTAACCAATCAGGAACGCTTATCATATATGGATACGATCTGTCAACACACTTCGAAGAAGATATGATACACATTGAAAAACTTGACCCGGACAAGATCATAACAATTGTATACCACAACAATGTAGTAAATGTGAACTATATTAAAAGATTCCAGATTGAAGAAGGAATTAAAAGTATAGAGTTTATAAATCCTAAAACAGACACTCTCCTGAAATACAGCCTTGATCACCTTCCAATTCTGGAAATTATTCTTCTCAAGAAAACAGGAAAAGTTACAGAATCAATTAATATTAATGAGTTTATTGGTGTGAAAAGTTATAAAGCAAAAGGTAAGAAACTTTCAACTTTCGACACCAAAGTAAGTAAGTTCCTGGATCCTTTGCCATATGAAAAACCCGAAGATAATGAAAAGGAAGAAGGTAAAAATGATGAAGATGTTATTATTGAATTAGTTGCTATAGAAGAGAGTAAGACTAAAGAGGATATTAACAAACCAAAGAAATCAAAAAAGGGAAGAAAAGACTCTTCAAAGAAAAAGGGAATTGATGGCATTGAAGAAATAAAGCAACTTAAAGAAGAAAAGAAAAAAAGCTCCGGGAAAAAGGATGAAGGATCTGCCGATAATGAAAGTATAGAACCTTACCCCAATGAAGAAAATCCGGAACAAATGGAACTTGATTTCTAATTATATTGAAATAGAGACAGACTATAATGAAAGAAGATAAAAAGATTTTAAAGATTAAAGATGATATTTATTGGGTAGGTATTCTGGATTATGATATTGTAAGCTTTGATGTAGTAATGGAAACGAAATATGGAACAACTTACAATTCATATTTCATCGATGCCGATAAAAAAGCAGTGATTGATACCTCAAAGGAGAAATTCAGGGACACATATTTTTCAAAGCTTAACAAGCTGTGCAATCCCTCAGAAATTGAATACATAATACTGGATCATACCGAACCGGATCATTCAGGAAATGTTGCGAATCTATTGAAAGTAGCTCCGAAAGCTACGGTTGTGGGATCAGGAAATGCTATCAGATATCTCAAAGACCTGATTGACGTTGAATTTAAAGAACTAATTGTTAAGGATGGAAATACTCTTGACCTTGGCAATAAAACGCTTGAATTCATCAGCGCACCAAATCTGCATTGGCCGGATTCAATTTATACTTACCTGAAAGAAGACAAAGTTTTATTCACCTGCGATTCTTTTGGTGCACATTTTTGCCATGAAGAAATGTTCGATGACCTGGTTCCTGATTACAGCGATTCCTTTAAGTATTATTTCGATGTCATACTGAAACCTTTTAGCAAATTCATGATCAGGGCCATTGATAAGATAAGAGAGCTTGATATTGATGTTATTTGCCCCGGACATGGACCTATTCTCAGAACTAAGTGGAAAGAGATCGTTGATTTGTCGTATAAATATTCACAGGAATATCTCGGAAACCCTCAAAAGAACAGGGTTTTTATTCCTTATGTCTCAGCATATAACAAAACAGAATTGATTGCTAAGAGTATTTCCAGGGGAATAAGATCAGCAGGAGAAATTGATGTTGAAGTGATGGATATTGAAGATACAGCAATTGGAGAACTGGAGTCTCAATTAACAAAAAGCAATGCTTTTATAGTAGGTAGCCCTACCATTAACCAAAATATTCTTCTGCCAATATTCAAACTATTCGCATTGATCAATCCAATCAGAGATAATAAAAAACTGGCAGGAGGCTTTGGATCATATGGATGGAGTGGTGAGAACAAAAAGATAATTGAAAATAACCTGAGCAATTTAAAACTTAAATACTTTGGGGAAGGTGTTTTCGTTAAATTTACACCTAAAGAAGAAGATCTTCAAAATGCATTTGATTATGGCAAGAAATTTGGTAAAGAACTTCTGTCAAATTAAACCTTAAAATAGAATTGTAGCTTTTGAATCATTTACATAAATACTTTAAGTTTTTCAACTCTCCCAGACAGATTTTTAAATCAGGAATTATATTATTACTGATAATTCTTTCTGTTAGCGCCTGTACTATTGAATCAAAAATCGCTAAAGAATATATCTCAAAAAATGACAGCATTGCCATTATGTTCATCCGTCCTGCATACCTTTATTTAACAAGTCTTAAAGATTATGAGATCGATAATAAAGATGAGCTCGATGAATATACTCTTGACTCCACGCTTATTTCAAATAGCCTTTTCCTTCAACACCTTGATCAGGAAGAATTTATTCATAAATATAACAGCAGTTTTATTGCAGAACTTAAGCTTCTTGGATTCGATGTCTTCACAGAAAACCAGATGGACACCTTCCTGACTTTAAATGCCAGTAAGCGTTATCTCATTAGCATTGCTCAGCTGGAACTTGAAGAATATGTATTACCAATAAAAGATGAAGAGATTATTGAAGGGGCATTATATTACAAAAATGTAGACCTGAATGCGGTAAATGTCAATTCATGGTTTGATTTAACGAAAATGAATGATGATGCCCAGGAACAACAGATCTTGTTCACAAGTCATTATATAATTGATGATTATGAAAGTCATTTTAAATATTATCCATTTACTGGCGATGTAAGTCATTCATATAATATCGACTCCATTGTTTTACAGGATATTTACTACCTGGGATCATTTCTGGGTTCAAAATATGCAGGGTATATTTACGATTACCTGATGAATATGTTCATTTATAATAACCTACCGGATAATATTTCGCCCGGTATTTATTACCATTACGACAGAAGAAACGGAAAACTGTATCCTGTATATGATGACAGATTCATTCCAATGGAGGATTAGTAATGGCTTTCAGCATCTTCCGGCAAACACATTGTAGATAGAATTGGACGAATGTCGATTTTCGAACTTCGACAGTCGTCCCATTCTATCTACAATAATATTAAAATAAATCAATTAAGGCTTAAGAAGTATTTTTCCGGCAGACATATTTTTAATATAGGCAAATATTCCTTTTTCATAATCTTCAAGGTCAAAGACTTCATTAATTTCCGTCCTTATAACATTGTCAATGATTAAATGCTGGATTTCAGTTGATATCCTTTCAAATTCACCTTTTGAGTAATTTAGAAGCCATTGGTTTAAATCAAAACCAGAAAGTGTCTTGTTTTTGAAAATTATTTCCAGGATGTCAATATTTGAAATTGGTTTACCTGACAAGCCGCCATATACTATAACAGAAGCTCCTTTGCTAATTGAGTTCATCAATAATCCTGTCATCTCCCCTCCCACTGCATCAAAAGCAATATCAGCTTTAAGATCTGCACAGATCTGTTTCAATTCATTTTCAAAATTTTCACTTTGCTGATTTAAAATATTACTAACACCTTTAGATTTGAGCAAATCAACAGTTTCATCCTTTCTTACGATGTTGATTGTTTCAATTCCTTCGCTTTTAGCCATATCATGAATAAACCTTGCAACCTGGCTTCCTGCAGCATTCAACACTATTGCATTGGCATTTTTCTCTTTTGCCAGCCTAAACATTGCATAGGCAGTAAAGGGATTGATGCTCAGACACGCAGCCTGTTCATCAGCTAATCCGTCAATCACTTCAATGCAATCAGCAGATCTCACAATTAATTTATCCGACCACGTACCATATTCTTCATCCTGAGAAAAACAACTGACCCTTTTTCCCATCAATTCTTGTGCATCAGGAGAGCTTCCTGATTCTATTACTATTCCACAGGCTTCAAAGCCGGGAATTGCTGGCAAAGGCTTCTGTACGCCATACCTGCCCTGGATAAATGAAATATCCGAAGGATTTATAGGTGCAGCAATAACCTTAATTAATACTTCATCACTGGCTGGAGTGCCAATCTCCTTTTCTACGATTGACATGCTCTTTGCAGCTCTGACTATATTGATTGTGTAAGCAGGCAAACTAATTGTTTTCATAATCTAAAATTACATTTCCAAAAAATCTAGCATCTAGAATCTAAAATCTATGATCTAGTACTCTCTCGCATAAGGTCCCATACTCAAATCAGCAAAGTCCTTCTTCAGGTATTTAAAATATCCTGCCATAGCAATCATTGCCGCATTATCAGTTGTATATCCAAATTTTGGAATAAACACTCTCCAGCCCTTTTCTTTTCCTGTTTCCATTAATGCGTTGCGTAAAGCTGAATTTGCTGAAACGCCTCCAGCTATTGCGATATCTTTTATTCCTGTTTCCTTTGATGCTCTGATAAGTTTTTTAACTAAAATATGAACTATAGTCTTTTGTATGCTTGCAGCCAGATCCACCTTATTCTTCTCTATAAAATTTTCATCCTCTCTAAGACGATCCCGCATAAAATATAATATAGATGTTTTCAGTCCACTGAAACTAAAATCAAGTTTATCCACCCTTGGTTCAGAAAAACTAAAGGCGTCCGGATTACCTTCTTTAGCAAGCTTATCAATAATTGGGCCTCCGGGATAAGGTAATCCCATTATTTTAGCAGCTTTATCAAATGCTTCTCCTGCAGCATCATCTATAGTTTTTCCTAAAATCTCAAAGTTATAATGATCAGTGAGCTTTACTATTTGGGTATGACCTCCTGAAACTGTAAGACATAGAAAAGGAAATCCAGGAAATTCATTATTACTATTTGAATCTGCGATAAAATGGGCCAGGATATGTGCTTTTAGGTGATTGACTTCAATAAGCGGGATATTCATTCCCATAGCAAAAGACTTTGAAAAAGAAGCGCCTACAAGCAATGATCCTAAAAGTCCGGGTCCCCTTGTAAACGCAATAGCATTAAGATCATTTTTGGTTATATTTGCATACTTAATAGCCTGATCGACCACAGGAATAATATTTTGCTGATGTGCTCTGGAAGCAAGTTCGGGGACAACACCTCCAAAATTTTTATGGACATCCTGGTTGGCAATAATATTGGCCAGGATTTTGTTATCTTTGATAATAGCAGCAGATGTATCATCACAAGAAGATTCTATGCCTAAAATATAAATACTCATATACGTTGAACAAAAAAGGCAAAATTATCAAAAAAAATATTAGCAATCTTATCACGCTATTTTTTGTTGCAATTATTAGTATACCTGTTGCGTTTTTTTCTATTGCCCTGGATCCTCAATTACAAACTATAAGTGCAAGATTTGCAGCCTCTTTTCTGTCAAATGAATTTCAAGCAAAGGTAAGCATAGAACGATTAAGTATCTCTCCTTTTCTTGATGTGATATTAAAGGAAGTATATGTTGAAGACAAGCAAAATGATACATTAATTTATGCCAATGATCTTAAAGTCAATATTGCCAATCCCTTAAGAAAAAGGGACAAAATTCAGATTGTTGGAGTAAGTGCAAAAAATGCTGTTATAAAACTACATAAGTATAAAGGCGATACTTCATTCAATATCAACATGATATCAGATTTTTTCAAATCTGATAAACAAGCGGAGATCAATGACACTATACAGTCACCCGGAGTATCTCTGCTGGTAAAAAACGCTGAATTAGAAAATGTAAGCTTTTCTCTTATCAATGAAACCAGGCCCCGTAAAGACAAAGGAATGGATTATCACAATCTGGGTGTTAAAGTAAAATACTGTCAGGTGAAAAATATCAGAATTATTAACGACAGCATTTTCTCCACCGTCAGAGAGCTGGCATGTAAAGAAAATTCTGGTTTGATAGTTGAAAGCATGTCGGGTGAATTTGTGGTCAGCCCACAATGCCTGATTGCTGAAAACCTTTTGCTTAAAACTGCCTATTCAGATATTGATCTTGACTTCAGTTTTACATATGATAATTGGAATGCATACCTCGATTTTGTTAATGATGTAAAAATCACCTCTGAGATTCGGAAATCCACATTAAATCTCAAAGACATAGGATATTTTGCAAATGCACTTTCAACAATGAATAATCCAATTCGCATTGGGGGTAATGTGAAAGGGCGGGTAAGCAATTTAAGAGCAAAAGGGTTCAGGTTTTCCTATGGAAAGGATACCAGGTTCTATGGAGATATCAGCATGAATGGCTTGCCAAATATTGAAAACACCTACACTCATCTTAATATCCATAATTTTGAAGCTTCACAAAATGATATAAAGTCTTTTAGCTTACCTATTGAAAGCAAATATATTGCAATACCTGAATCTCTATCAGAACTCGGGAATGTAAATATCAAAGGATCATTTACAGGATTTTTTAATGATTTTGTCTCATATGGATCATTTTCAACAAGCCTTGGAGAGTTCTCTACAGACCTGATCGTAAAGCAACATCCTAAAGCATCTGTATCTTATGATGGTAAAATTACTGCAGAAAAATTCAATATCGGTAAACTCCTGAATCTCGGGGATTATCTCGGAACATTTAGCATAACAGCCCTTATTGATGGTAAAGGCTTAAATGAAGATAATGTTGTTATTAACATGAATGCTATCGTCGATTCACTGGAATTCATGGGTAATAGTTTCAATAAAATTGAGATTAAAGGAGAAGTTTCAGAGAATCAGTTTAACGGAAATGCTAATATCGAAGATGAATTAGGTCAGCTATTATTTGATGGCAATGTTGATTTTAAAACCGATATACCGGTATTTGATTTTACAGCAGATATAAAAAATGCCAAACTCTATGAATTAAATCTCGGGAATCGTTACGAAGATATGGAGTTGTCAAGCAAGCTCAGATGCAATTTCGTTGGATATAAGCTTGATGACCTGGAAGGAAGAATTAATATTGACAGCACAAGGTATTATGAGAACCATAAATCATATAGTCTCGATAAGTTTGCTCTAATAACCCTGAAAGATACAGGGACTCATAAAAGCATAATGATCTCTTCCGATATATTTGATGCCACTATTAAAGGAAGCTTTTTATTTAATGAACTAAAGCCTGCTATCTCGAACACTATTGATCAATACCTTACCTCAGAGTATATTGGCCTTGACAAGAATGACATAAATATCAACACACAACTAATCGATTATAAAATTCAATTGAAAGATACAGATGGTCTGACTGATCTATTCATCCCTGATTTACTGATAAGTCCTGAAACATACATTAGTGGTTCATATAAATCGAACACAAATAATTTTATATTAGGATTAAAATCTCCCAGGATAAAATATCAAGGGTTAAAACTTAATAGTATTGATTTTACATCCAATACCTCACCTAACAACTTTTCTTTCGATTTATTAACAGACAATTTACGATTGAAAGAGAGCAGTGAAACTGATTCTTTAAACCTGGGCTTAGATAGTCTCAAAATAACATCTCTCCTTAGAAACGACAGTGTATTATTTACTATTAATTGGAACGACAAAACACTTGATGACAAAAACATTGGAGACATTGAGGGATACATCGCATTTATTGATACAAATAAGGTATACTCAATGTTAACCAAGGCTGAAGTTGTTATAAATGATAGCTCATGGACTGTCAGTAAAGACAATCATATACTCTTCGAGGATGACCTGATCGACTTTAATGATTTTAAGTTTATTGGGCAAAATCAGGAATTAGGTATTAATGGGCTAATCTCCGATAATAACAATGATACCCTTGATATTATCTTTAAGAAATGGCATATTTCCAATTTCGATTTCATTTTTAATAAAGAGGGTTTTGACCTCGACGGAATTATCGATGGAAGGATCATGCTTTCAGGAATTAAGGGTATACCAAACTTTAATTCAGATATTGTCATCGACAGATTGCATTTCAATGATGTATTGCTTGGAAATGCTAACATTCTAGGATCCTGGGATAATGATGAAAAATGTGTTGACATGGATGTTGAGGTCAGATACATCGGAAATATAGGCACAAGTAAAACCCTTGACCTGAATGGAAAGTATTACCCATATGATACAATCAAAAATTTTGATATTGATCTTAGCATCGAAAATTTCAAGCTTAAGGCTCTCCGTCCTTTCACCGATGAATTATTCGAAAAACTTGATGGTATAGCCAGCGGAAATGTTACAATTAAAGGAAGCATTAATGATCCATTGTTAAATGGTTCTGTTAAATTTATGCGAACCAGTCTTGTTGTTAATTATCTGAACACTAAATATGAATTTGCTGATGATATTAAAATTGAGAATACCGGATTCAGCTTCAAGGATCTAACTGTATATGATACTCTTGGAAATACCGCAATTTGTAACGGAAAAATATCACACAATAAGTTTAAAGATTTCAGGATTGATGTAGACATTGATCCCAAAGATTTTATTTGTCTTAATACAAACCGCTACCAGAATGAAACCTTCTATGGTTCAGCTATAGCAACCGGAAAAGTTAATATCACTGGCCCTTTTGACAATTTGAAAATGGATATTGATGCCACAACCAATAATGGTACAGATCTGTTTGTTCCGATTAATTCTACGACAACACTCTCACAGAATAATTACATAATCTTTATCAATTCGCAGGATGACACTATTAGCAATAAAAAGATTGACAGGAAACTTGATGTTAAAGGGCTTACTCTTGATCTTAATATAAATGTAACCAATGAAGCTGAAATTCAGATTTTCCTTCCTGATCAAATGGGCAATATTACCTCGAGGGGAACCGGAAATTTAGAATTCGGCATTTCACCTTCAGGGGAGTTCAGAATGAGAGGTGATTATATTATTGACAGAGGATCATTCCTTTTTAAAATACAGAATTTACTAAGGAAGAAATTTGAATTGCTTAGCGGCGGAAAGATCAGCTTCACAGGAAATCCACTGGATGCTACCATTAATGCCCGTGCTTTATATAAAGTCAAGACTTCATTAACAGGAATAAGCACTGCACTTGATGAATTATATGGAGGAGAAAGAGTGAATGTAGACTGCATTCTGCATTTGAAAGAAAGACTGATGAATCCTGAAATAAAATTTACCCTGAGATTCCCAAAACTTGATACTGATATCCAGCAATATGTATTTGCAGTTATTGACACCAATAACCAGGCAATGATGAACCAGCAAATGATATCTCTTTTGGTTTTGAACAGCTTTAGCTACACTAGCTCAGGAAATATCGGAGCATCATCATTTAATATTATCTCAAACCAGCTTTCAAACTGGTTGTCACAGATCAGCCGTGATTTTGATGTCGGTATTAATTATCGCCCCGGTGATGAAATTACAGAAGATGAAATACAGGTAGCGCTCTCCACTCAATTGTTCGATAACAGGTTAATTATTGATGGTAACCTCGGTGTCAGCTCTGAGCGCAACTCTCAGGACAATGCAAGTAATATTGTTGGAGATGTGGATATTGAATACAAACTACGGCCCGACGGAAGGGTACGTTTGAGAGCATTTAACAGATCTAATAACATGAATACATTCGATGATATTGCGCCATATACACAGGGTGTGGGTATTTTTTATCGAAAGGAATTCAATAAATTCAGTGACATATTCAAAAAAAGAAAAAAGATCACACAGGCAAACCTGAGTCAATAATTACTTGATTATCTTATCCAGGATAAAAGAAGCGGCTTCTTTATATACCATAATATTCATCATTTTCAAACGAACATAATCTTCATGCATAAATCTGTAACCTTTGTTGATGCCATCAAAGGCTCCCGCATTCGAGTCTTTAATTAAAAACCAATCCCCATCCTTACCTTCAAAATAACCAACAATGTGGATGCAGTGATCATCAGTTGTGCTTTTATTATATAAACGAAGTTCTCTTGATTCTTCATTTATATATTCTGCTGGTATGTCAAATTCCGGAATTATAGCAACTTCCATGTATTTCTCAAATCCCGGCTCAGATATGTCTCCGCAAATACTAATTGAATACCCATTATCTGTGGCATTTTTCACTATACCATAATAATCATCAATATCCAGATTGTAATAATCATCACAATGCCACCAGTTATCAGCCTCTATGAGTTCACCTTTCTGGTTGTAATCCTGCGACATTGTTGACATAAAGCTAAAATAATCATCTGGCTTGATTTCACAATAATCCAGGAATGACAATGGAGTATATTCCTTGCCTTTGTAATCAAATCTTTCAGGAACAGGACCCATATAATGATCAAGGATGCTTCTGATTGTCGAAACAGCAGCCCCGGTATTCCATGCATTATCTTCTTTTAACTTAATTAAATACGAATACATTTCTTTGAACATCATACTGTGGTTATGATGCCTTTGTCCTTTTGTTTTCCCTGAATATGCAGACAATGGTACAATGCCGTATTTTTTCATAATCCTGGTAACACTGGTAGCTTCTGATCCCTGAGCAAAATATACCTCTCCCCTGTTCTCAATGAAAGATTTTGCACGCTCAACATATTCCCAGTATACAATGTACATTTCTGACAATTTTATCTCATTTCCATTTATCCTGAATATTTCAGATTCAAGGAATGAAATGGTGGCAAAACACCAACATGTTCCGGTAGCTCCTTGTGAAACAGGATCATTGTGCCATACTACTTCGTAATCATCAATTCTGGTAGGATAATTATCATCCGAATCTATAGATAAATAAGTGCGGCTTTTAACATCATTATCATCAACTTTGAGTATTTCTTTCTGATAATATCCCGATTTGGATTCTTTATACTTTATCTTAACCTGAGTGAAAGCATTTCCGTAAATAATAAATAATGATAACAAAAATAAGATGCTTGATTTGTTCATGTTTTGTGATTTTAAACAAAGGTACGATTTTGTGGTGAGTGGTGAATAGGGATGGATGAACGGTGACCCGTATCCAGAATCGATTAACCGACGTCTTGCCCCTTGCGACTTGTTGCTTGCATCTTTTTCGTATTTTTACAAATATGAGTTTTCTGGTCTACAAATCTTCTGCAGGAAGTGGCAAAACATTCACCCTCGTAAAGGAATATCTATCATTGGTACTTATGTCACCGGAGAAATTCAAAAGCATTCTGGCAGTTACTTTTACCAATAAGGCTGCCAATGAGATGAAAGAAAGAGTAATTGACACCTTATCACAATTATGCGATCCGGACGCAGATGTGTCTGACACTCTGAAAGCCATGATTGAAAACTTAACAGAAGCAACAAAGCTTCCAGAAGATCGGATACGCAGCAGAGCCCAGATAGCTTTAGACAATATTCTTCATAATTATAATGAATTCGCAATTAGCACAATAGATAGTTTTGTGCATAGAATTGTACGCACTTTTGCCCTAGATCTTAAGCTGCCATATAATTTCGAAGTGGATCTTGACACTGATGCCCTGATAAGCAATGTCACCCAGTTGCTCATAAGTAAAATTGGTCATAACAAAGAAATCACTAAAGCTCTTGTCCGTTTTTCAGAAACAAAAGCAGAAGCAGAAAAAAGCTGGAATATTGAAAAAGACATATCTGATTTTTGCAAGATCATTCTAAAAGAAGATAGTGCGGAAGCATTGACATACCTTAAATCTAAAAATACATCTGATATTTTAAATATTGAACAGCAACTTCTAAAGTTCATTAATTCTTTTGAAAGCAGCCTGAAAATACTGGGGGCAAAAGCAATTGATATAATTGATAGTAATCATCTGGAAATAAAGGATATTTATTACGGAAATGCAGGTATTGCAGGATATTTTAACAGGCTGTCAAAAGGAAGAAACGACAAATATATTCCTACAAAAACAGTTAAAGGCACTTTAGACAGAGATGATTGGACAGCAGGGAAATCCAATCAGCAAACTAAAATAACAGTTAATTCTATCAAAGATGAATTGACAGATATTTATCATAAGGTTGAGAATATTTTAGAAAGCCATCCTAAATATATACTATACAAACTGATCAGGAAAAGTATTTTCCCTATAGCCATCCTGAAAGAAATAGAAAACACAATTGAAGAATATAAAGAAGCGGATAATCTCCTTCACATCTCAGAATTTAATAAACGTATTTCACAGATAGTAAGCAATGAGCCCATACCATTTATTTATGAGCGAATTGGTGAGAAATACCAGCATTACCTGATAGATGAATTTCAGGATACATCCATTATGCAGTGGCATAATTTAATTCCACTTTTTGAGAACTCTCTGGCACAAGGAAAAAAGAATATGCTGGTTGGTGATGCCAAACAAGCAATATATCGTTGGAGAGGTGGAGAGCTGGAACAGTTTGACAAGCTTCCTGAGGTCATTAGCTCTGATTCATCTCATGTTTTAAAGGAAAGGGAAAAGGTTTTAAAACAGAGCTTTACTTTAAGCAACCTCCAAACCAATTACCGCTCAAAACCAGAGATCATTCATTTCAACAATAGGTTCTTCTCGTTTATTGCGGGTAATCTCCCGGAAAGCCTTAAGGATATTTATAAAGATATTGAACAAGAAAGCCTTCCTGATAAGCAAGGAGGATATGTTGAAATAAACATACTTGACAATAACGATTATCGATCTTCAACTCTCAGTAAAATTGAGGAGCATATTATAGATTGTATCTCTAATAATGTTAAGCTAAAAGATATTGCCATCCTCTGTCGTAAAAATGATGATGCATCAGAGATTGCACGTTTCCTGCTAAACAAGGGTATTAAAATTGTTTCATCTGAATCACTGCTTCTGTCAAAGTCTGATGAGGTCAATTTGATAATTTCAATAATCAGGTTGCTTCAGAATCCCTCCGATGTTCTGAGTAGAGCGATAATTGCAAAATTCAATTACGAAAATTCATCGAAGAAGAATGATCTTCACTCCTATTTAAAATATCACCTTGATCAGGATCAAAATAGTAAACCTGATGAGATTCAATTTAATATTGACAGGGTATATGAAAAGTCTGATTTATGGAAAAGCATGGCCCTTTATGATATGATAGAGGATATTATCAGGGAGATTGGACTGGGAAACACTTTTAATCCTTTTGTTAGTTTTCTTGCCGACAAGGTTCTGGAAGCATTCAGTAAAAGAAAATATAACCTGAACGATTTCCTTGCCTGGTGGGATAAAAAGAAAAACAACTTTTCCATTATACTGCCAGAAGGCCTTAACGCAGTGAATATACTTACCATTCATAAGAGCAAAGGCCTTGAATATCCGGTTGTGATCTTTCCATTTGCAGACTTAAACACAAAGCGGCTTGGAATTAATGAGTGCTGGATAGATCTGAATATTCCGGAAATCCCTGACCTGAAACGCACTCTTATCCCAATGAGTAAAGATATTGAGCAAACCAGCTTTGAACCAATTTACACTCATGAACGAAGCAAGACATTGCTTGATATGGTTAACCTGCTTTATGTAGCAATGACCCGGGCAAAAGATCAATTGTATATCATTCAGAAAAGAAAAGCTGATCAAAACGGACTTACCAATGCAAATAATTTTATCCAGGGATTTTTGAAGGAAGAAGGAAAATATGACGAACTCGAAAGTAAATTTTCATTTGGTACAATATCTCCTCCCCTGAAAGAAAAGAAAACTTCAGAGAATAATATCATTGAGTTAGACAATTTTAACTCTGTGGATTGGAAAAACAGGATCATTTTAAGTGGAAAAAGCAAAGCCCGGGACTTTGAAAAAGCACTGGAAAAAAAAGAATGGGGAAACATCTTTCATGATTTATTGTCTAAGATAAAAGATGTAAGTGATTTCCAAAAAGTGAAGAGCAATATAGAAACTGACATTTTACTTTCAGATGATTTAAAAGCAAGCATTATTTCAAAACTTGATATTTTAGCAAATAATGAACATTTCGTTAAACTACTGGACACATCCTGGAAATCGCTTAATGAAAAAGATATCATCCTGGATGTTAATAATATTCTGCGGCCCGATAAGGTATTAATAAAAGGAAAACTTGCCAGGATATTAGAATATAAAACAGGAATTGAAAATGATGCCCATAAACATCAGTTAAGAAAATATTCTCAGGCATTGGAAAGAATGGGATTTACTATAGAAAGCAGTAATCTTGTTTACATAAATGAAGATGTAAGAATCGTTCAGATATGAACATCAAAACTTTGAAAAACGAACAGAATAAGCAACTAATACTTATCTCAAAATATACAATTGACTGATGCTATTAACTTTAGAAATTCTGGCATAAAATTAGAACAAAGAAGAACAAATTTTTAAATAATAAACTATGAGAAAAACATTATTACTAATTACCGGACTAATCCTGGCATGCCTTTATGCTAGCTCACAGGATGAGGCAAGATTAATGAGATTTCCAAGTATTTACAACAATCAGGTAGTATTCACCTTTGCAGGAGACCTATACACAGTTGACAAAGATGGTGGAATTGCACGGAAACTAACCAATGACCTTAAAGGTTATGAGATGTTTGCACGCTTTTCTCCTGATGGGAAATTTATCGCATTTACTGGTCAGTATGATGGTAACACCGAAGTATACCTGATTCCTGCTAAGGGAGGAGAACCTGAGAGAGTTACTTATACTGCAACATTAAACAGGGATGATATTTCAGACCGTATGGGCCCGAATAATATTGTTATGACCTGGAAAGATGATAATAATATAGTTTACAGATCGAGAAAGAAATCCTTCAACTCTTTTAAAGGGCACCTTTTCCTGGTAAACAAAGATGGCGGTTTGTCAGAGCAACTCCCACTCCCAAGTGGCGGTTTCTGTTCATACTCACCGGATAAAGAGCAGTTAGCTTATAACCGTGTTTTCAGGGAATTCAGAACATGGAAATATTATGAAGGTGGCATGAGTGACGATATCTGGGTTTACAATTTCAAAACAAAAAAAACAGAGAATATAACCAATAACAAACACCAGGATATCATCCCAATGTGGCATGGTGATAATATTTATTTCCTTTCAGACAGGGACAGGACCATGAACCTCTTTGTATATAACACACAGAGTAAGGAAATAACAAAGCTTACCGATTTCACGGATTATGATATTAAATTCCCCAGCCTTGGAAACGAGTCAATTATTTTTGAAAAAGGTGGATTTATTTATACTTTCAATCTAAACACCCAGGAAATAAATAAAATAGATATTGTGATTGCCGACGACCTTGCTGGTGGACGCAGTGACATTAGAGATGCAAGCAAGTATATTAACAGCTATGCAATTTCTCCTGATGGCAAAAGAGTTGTTTTTGGTGCCAGGGGTGATGTTTTTACAATTCCGGTTAAATCAGGAATAAGCAGGAATTTAACATACAGTCCTGGAGTTCACGATCGCAATGTAGAATGGTCAAATGATGGAAAATATATATCATATATCTCTGATATCAGTGGAGAAGATGAAATATATATTATTAAGCAGGATGGAAAATCTGCACCTGAACAGCTTACATTTAACAGTGATTCTTATAAGTACAATCCGATCTGGTCACCAGATAGTAAAAAACTTCTCTGGTCGGATAAGAAATTGGGATTATACTATATCGATATTGAAAGTAAAAAGGTCACCCAGGTTGATCAGGTTAAAGGCTGGGAAATAAGATCATATAACTGGTCTCCTGACAACAACTGGATCACTTATTCGATTCCTAGCAATCGTGAGGTAAGCAAGATCAGCATATACAATGTTGAAAATGGAAACAAAGAAATTGTAACAGGTGATTGGTATAGTTGTGGAAATCCTGTTTTCAGTGATGATGGCAAATATCTTTTCTTCACTTCAAACAGGGATTTCAATCCGATATACAGCTGGACTGAATGGAACCATGCATACAGAGACATGCAAAAGATCTACATGATCACCTTAAGAAAAGACATACCATCTCCTTTCGAACCAAAGAATGATGAAGTTACGGTTAAAGAAGATAAAAACTCTGAGGATGGGAAAAAAGAAAAAGAAGAAGAAAAGGATGAAGAGGATGACAGTATAGAAATTGACTTTGATGGCATTAAAGACAGGATCATTGGACTACCGGTTTCAGCAGGATTCTATTTCAATTTAACAACTGTAAAAAACACTCTGTATTACGGTGGCGGAAGTGCATCAAAACCTGCAAGTTTGAAATTATTTGATCTTGATTCTAAAAAAGAAACTGATCTTGGAGCTTTTCCTGGGTTCATTATCTCTTATGATAAAAAGAAAATGTTTATCTCAAGTAGCGGTAAATATGCTGTTATCAGCCTGCCTAAATCGAAAATTAAACTGAAAGATTATATTGATTTATCAGGAATGAAGATGATGATTGATTTCCAGAGCGAATGGCAGCAGATCTTTAATGAAAGCTGGAGACAAATGAGAGACTTCTTCTATGCCCCCAATATGCATGGTGTTGACTGGGATGCTATTTATGATAAATATAATGTTCTCATCCCTTATGCTAAGAACCGCAACGATCTGAATTATATAATTGGAGAAATGATCGGTGAATTAAGTGCTGGACATGCATATGTAAATGGTGGTGATAAACCAGCTCCTGACAGGATAAAAACCGGATTATTTGGCGCTGAGCTAAGTAAAGATAAAAGTGGATATTACAAAATTGACATGATCCTTAAAGGAGAAAACTGGACCAACAGCAAAAGAAGTCCGTTTACAGAGGTGGGAGTTGATGTAGATGAAGGTGATTATATCCTGGAAATTAATGGTAAATCAACCATGAACATGGATGATATTTACAAAACAATGGTAGGAAAGGTTGGAAAACAAGTTGAGCTTACTATCAATGATAAACCTTCATTGGATGGATCACACAAGGTAATTATCAAACCTATAGCTGATGAATCAGACCTTTACTATTATAACTGGGTTCAGGAAAATATTGAAAAAGTTAATAAAGCTACTGACGGACAGGTTGGATATATTCATATCCCTGATATGGGACCCGGAGGATTAAATGAGTTTGTTAAGCATTTTTATCCGCAGCTCAGTAAAAAAGCTCTTATCATTGATGACAGAGGAAATGGAGGAGGAAATGTATCTCCTATGATCATAGAAAGATTAAGAAGAGAGCTTGTGTTGATGAGAATGGCCAGAAATACTGATAGCTATACTATGCCACGCCAGATCCTGGTTGGACCTAAAGTTCTGCTTATTGACAATTATTCAGCAAGTGATGGCGACCTGTTTGCTTATCAGTTTAAAGAAATGGGCATTGGTAAAACCATAGGCTTAAGAACTTGGGGCGGTGTTGTTGGAATAAGAGGCTCTCTCCCATTTATTGATGGAGGTGCCCTGCGTAAGCCGGAATTTTCAACTTACAATCTGGAAGGAAACTGGACTATTGAAGGTGTTGGCGTTACACCCGATATTATCGTTGATAATGATCCTGCAAAAGAATTTGCCGGAGAAGATGAACAGCTCAATAAAGCCATTGAAGTAATTCTCGAGGAAATGAAAACCTTCAATTACGATCAGATGCCGGAAATACCAGAATTTCCTGATAAATCGAAATAAGAAATCGTGATGCGTAACGCGTGTCGCGTGACGGGAAATTTCAGATGTGGAATGTTAGATGCGAGATGTGTTGCGCGTTGTTATTAATATACAAACCAGTATAAAATGATAATTTAATACAATTTGGATATAAAAACTTATAAACTAAAAACAATTCTAAAACTTCTTAAACAAGTAATAACCCTCGAACATTACGTTCGAAACGTTAATACCTGCAACTGGGAAACTCACGTCACGCCTCACAGTTTATTCCGCCATGGCGGGACATCACGCGTCACGATCATTCTTGTAGTTCTTGCATTTTACACACTTTCAGCCCACTCCCAAACAATAATCCCCTCTGGTCCTGTTTCCGGAGTATGGACTCCTGAGGCATCTCCTTACCTTGTAGAGGGTGATATAAATATACCCATGGATTCAACTCTCAGTATTGAGGCTGGAACATATATTGAATTTCGTGGATATTTTGGATTAACAGTTTATGGTTGGTTATACGCAAATGGAGAAGTTTCTGACAGCATATTTATTACAGCTTTAGATACTATTGCAGGATGGAGTGGAATTAAGTTTTTCAACCAGATCTTCCCTCAAAATGATAGCTCATTACTTAATTATTGTTCACTAAGTTATGCTAATAACTTTAACAAATCAGGAAGAGGAGGTGCTATCTATTGTAAAAATTCCACCCGCTTAATACTTGATAATCTTAATATTTTTAAATGCGAGGCTGATTCCGGGGCAGGAATTTATTTACAAAATTCACCTGTAAGCATTAGAAATTCAAAAATTCATAATTGTTTTGCAGACAGAGGTGGAGGAATTTTCCTGCATACTGCTTCTCCTGAAGTGAATAATCTTATTATTGAAAATAATACAGCTAATGTATGCGGTGGTCTGAATTTCTATAAATCAAACGGAAGCTTTAACAATCTTTACATTATCAATAATACCAGCTATGGAGGAGGTGGAGGTATTGTAATAAACAGAAATTGCAGTCCCGAGTTCGTTAATTCCGTTTTCCAGAACAATACAGCCAATGGAAGTGGTGGTGGTGTAGCCATTATCCAAAGCAGTGATCCTGTATTCAGATATTGTACCATAAACGGAAATCAAACCGTTCTTGATATTTATGAAACTCTTGGGGGTGGAATATTCATTACACGTTTTGACAATTTCCCTCAATTCATTAATTGTACAATAAATCATAATATTTCTTCCGGAAATGGTGGAGGAATGTATACAGGAGACGAAGTAAGTATACTAAATTGTCTTATCTCTAATAATATATCAAATACCCAGGAAGGAATTGGAGGTGGAGGAATTTATTCTGCAGAAGGCTCAGTTCTGATAATGAACACAACATTAGTTGAAAACAATGGACTCAAGGGAAAAAATATATATAGCAACGGATCAACAATAGCAATATATAACTCCATTATCTGGAATAACACTTCAATTCTTCAAAACCATGTGTATTTATCAGGATATATACTTCCATCAATATTCAGCTGTAATTATAATGACATACAGGATGGGGAATTATCAATTGACGGAGAAGGAACATATACTGTAAATTATGGAGCAGGGAACCTTGAATCAGATCCTTTGTTTGAAAGTATGATCGGGGAAGACTATAATCTCACAGAAAATTCACCATGTATCGCTAAAGGAACTCTCGATACCTTATTCTTATTCATTCAACAATTAGATCTAAACCATAACGCACGCATAGTGCATGACTCCATAGACATGGGAGGATATGAGCATCAGGGAGGAGTGTTAATTGATTGCAGAATGCAGAATGCAGAATGCAGAGTGTTTCCGAATCCATTCAGGGATGTGTTAAACATACAATTGGAAACATCGGAAATTAAAGGCTCATTGAGTATAATCTCGTTAAGTGGTGAAATGATCATTCATGAGGACCTAGTTTCCGGAAGCAGGAATTTACAGTTAAACCTGGGCAATTTGAAAGCCGGGACTTATGTTTTGGTTTTGAGAGTGAATGGAGAGAGGTTTGTGGTGAGAGTTGTGAAGGTTTGAGTAACGTTCCCGGGGTATGAAGCGTGGCGGATTTTCAAGTGCTTTCCTGTCCGCCAGGACAGAAAGTTCACAGAATATTCGATCGCTCGCAATGGCAGTTAAGTTAGCCATGATTTATACACAGCCTAAGTTTACAATCTCTTATTTTTATTTATTAATCAGAAAGAACGAAAGAGAGG
>CAZDWF010000008.1:44835-52545 GCA_964508895.1 uncultured Bacteroidales bacterium | reverse complement strand
ATTGTCCAGTAGGACAAATGGTCAAAGAAAAACCGCCACGCTTCATACCCCGGGACCGTTATGCCACATAGGAATAAAATTTTTAATTTTCAATTATGGGGAAAAAAGTAAAAAGGTCACATTTAGCTGAAACTCCAGCTTGGGCATTATCTTTAATGACTTTATTTGCAGTAATTGTACTTGTATTTATACTCCAAACATTTCAATTACTTGACTATAGTGCAATTGAAATTGGATTTTACATTTTCTTTGTAATATTTAATCCCGTTGCCTGTTTTGTTATCTGTAAAACACATCCAAAAAGCGTTTGGTACACTCCTGTCATTTGCAATGCAGTGAGTATACTCGTGGCTATTTTTTATCCATATACTAACCCAGAATTATCAATATTGATATTCATGGGAAGTGTTTTTGTCTTATCAGTAATAGGAGCAATTGTTGGGTCAAGACTAGGACGACATAAAATTAATCAGGTAAAATAATTGATTTTGATTATTGTGATAAAAATTTCATCGAACTGTTGTTTAATTATGAACTACATGGCATAACATTTTGTATAAGTAATGGCAGGAAAAGTGTTAAATATCAAGGTTTGCAGTCCGCTCAAACTTCATCACGGTTTGACAGAAAAGAGCTACACAATCTGCCACTACTCATACGATTAACCGTTGAAGGCAATATTTAACATGCTCATTGAAGATAATTGAAAAAAAGCAATTCTTCAGAGCTGTGAAATCGATAGAACAAAAAGTTAGATAAGCGTGATGCGCAGGCAGGAAACAAAGGCGGGGATCAGGCCAGCCTTGTTCGGGGGAAACAAAAATACTGCCTGTAAATCATCAATAACACATGAACTTTTCTTAGCGTTATCTCTTAACAAACTTCGAGAGATAAAAATCATCATCTGTAATAAATATGATCTCATATAATCCAGAAGTTAATTTATCAATAACAATACTGTTATTGGTTTCCAGCTCTCCCTTCATCACCATTTTTCCTGAACTTTCAAAAACTTCATATTGGCCGGTATGATCTATCACTGCATCACCTCTTATCCCCAGAAAAATCCTTTCTGTTGCAGGATTCGGATAAACAATCAGATCACTTTCATTAAGCTTAGAATCGATAAATGAATAGGGCTCACCAACCTTCAGAAGCATGATATCTGTGTTTCCAAATCCATTAACTGCAAGACTCCCAAAGTCGCAATATCCGGTATAAGTGCCTGCGATTATTGCATTATTAAAATGATCAATTGCGATGGAATATCCATAATCATTCAGGTCGCTACCACCACTCATAACAAATATTAGTTGTCCGTCGGTATTGTATTTACTAACATAAGTATCTGCCAAACCATGACTTGTAACATCAAATCCTGAAAAATGAGCAATATGCTTAAAAAAGCCTGTAGTATAAATATTTCCGAGGGTGTCAACTCTGAGATCTCTTCCCTGGTCCATATCGTTACCTCCTTCACCTAAACACCAGACAAGGTTTCCGTTATAGTCGTACTTGGAAAGATAAATATCAAAATCAAAAGGGCCTCCTGTTGCTGAGAGTTTATCCTGATCAGTGAAATTCAGGCTTCCTGAGAAAAACCCATTATTATAAATATGCATGTTTCTATCAATACCTATTCCAAAGCCCCTGGCAAAATCGTTGGCTCCTCCCCCTGCTTCTTTTACCCATAAAACCTCACCTGCAGGATTACACCAGGCAATGAAAGTGCTGATAATTCCGGAACTATGAGCATGATGGGCATCGAATTCAGCAATGCCGCTAAAAAAACCAGTATAGGCAATATGCCCGTGATCATCAGATGCTATTCCATAAGCCCTGTCCTCTCCTTTTCCACCCGCCTGTCGTACCCATTGAACATTCCCCCCGCCTGAATAATTGGCAATGAAGATGTCTCGGTTCCCCCAGCTGCTTTTCACTATGTGGTTAAATTCGGCTGTTTCCTTAAAAGTTCCTGAGACAAGCACGTCTCCTTCTATGTTAAGGCATATCCTGTTGCCATAATCATCGCTTACGCCGCCTGCATTCCTTGCCCATTCATAATTCCCGGCATGTGAATACATTGCCACAAACATATCTGTACTTCCTGTAGAAGTCAACACTTCATTTCCCAGGTGAATTGATTCAGTGAACCATCCTGTTATGTATACATGTCCTGCTTCATCGGTGCACAGCCCTGCACCTGTTCCTGTTCCCGGACCAAAGATATGTCTTACCCAAATGAAATTCCCGGTAGAATCATGCAAAGCAAGAAAGATATCCTTATCACCATGGCAGATAAGCGTTTCAGAACCAAACTGTATTGTATCTGAAAACCACCCACTGATATAATTAAAACCATCTTTATGAACAGCAACTGAGTATCCCCAGTCGGAGCCTTCGCTTCCGTTGCCTTTAAGCCATTTAAAATTCTGGCCGTTAAGAGGGAAACAAAAAAAAGTAAAAAGAGAAAAAACTATGAAGGATTTAGCTAAGGTTCTCATGGAAATATATATTAAGTATTTCCATAAAAATACTAAAAAGATTAGAAAGCTTCATTAACGCCAAAATAAAATCCAGGCTGAAAAGATTCATCAAAACCAACATCAAACCTTAATAAAGTTGATTTACTTCTGATTAGCTGGAATCGAAGGCCTCCCCCAAAACTGATCTTCAGGTTGTGAAAGAAATCCCATGGAAGAGTAGATACTTCACCACTGGAAATAAAAGTATTAACTATCCATCTTGGCATAACATGCCATCTATTCTCAATTTGTATTACCAGCATATGATTATCAATATATCTGCCTTTAAAATATCCTCTGCTTCTCATGTTTCCTCCCAGCCAGGCCATATCCTGAAATGGAACATCACCATAGTTATCTTCCAGGTATATTTGCGCAGCTATCACATGATTATTAATCCACTTTACATACTTACGCAAATCAATTACAAATTTGTTAAAACTGTTTGTGCTACCTAAAACACGACTTGAGAAACCTGCTTTTATCTGCATGAAATTCCCTTTTCTTGCAGAAAACACATTGTCCCTGTCGTCAAGATTAAAAACTATATACATCCCTGAAGTTACAGCACCATTTGCTCCTGCAATACCAGCAGTATCAAGCAAGCCACCATTTTGCTTTTCAAGCATTTTAAAATTCTCATAACGGTATTCCAATCCGAAATTCATCGACGGAGGAAGCCTTTTCAGGAATGCCCCGGAAAATTCCAGTGACTCCATAGTGTAATCTTCCCTGTTAGAATTTGGGGTTTCATTTCCAATCCCCCAGAAAACATAAGGGAATAGTTTATACTTAAATATTCCGTCAAACATCCAGTTTCCAAATTGAAAATATATTTTAGGGTATACTTCAACAATGTACTGTTTGTTTAAGGTGTAAACAAAGCTTACAAGAATATTTGACTGACGTGAATTATAAATATTACTTTGATTACCAAGAAAAAACTGTGCACCAGCACCAAACCCCAAACTTGTCTCAGGTGCATAATGAAGTATTGGAATACCAACAAGCTGAATCTTCTTTTTAACACTGAGTGTATCAGTTTTTAAAATAGGATCACTATCCTGAGAAAATCCATTCAGGATAAATAAAAAGAAAATCGTTGATAATAAAAATCTCCTTTTCACTAGTCTAATTTTTAAGCAAAACAGCAAAGCCCAGGGTTAATTGAATTTCTCCAACACTAAACTGCTTGTATTTATCTGTATTAAGCAACAGATCCCTTTCTTCACCAAAAAAATATGTGAAATTATAGTTCATGATTATCTCCAAAGCTATAATATCATTAATAACATAGTCAAAGCCCAGTCCCAAAATCACACCCGGTCCAACCCCCCTGGTCACAAAATCAAAAGGATCGGTAGGATGTTCATATTGAGAGTGAGCATAATAGTTTGCAAAAACAAATGCTATATCAGGATAAAGACTTGCATTGGAATTTTTAGCAAGATAATATCTAAACCAACCGCCAATTTTCAGAAGTTCAAATTCCTCATTAATGTTTTCCTGAATATTTTGTCTTCCAATAGTAAAAAGTGGCCCTATTGTAAAGTAATTGTGAGAGAAATAACCACCTTTGATCCTTAAATTATATCCATTTGTAAAATTGATATTATCAAAAATATTAAATGCCTGAGTCTGGAACTGTGATTTCACATTGCCATCTAATCCCAGATACCACCTACCTTTTCGAAATGGTGTTTTATCAGAGACAGAATCCTGTGAATATGCATCAAAGAATGCAAACAGAATTACAAATAACAATATAAAATTTCTCCGTTTCAGCATTACATCAATATCCCTGATAATACGGTTTTCCAGGAAGAAAGTTCTTAAAACGATACAAATTTAGGTTAAATATTGGTTAAATACATCTACATGAATTCTCATCCAATAAGAAGAACGGTTTTCGGGTATGAAATATTAGCCAGAAAGCATATCTAAATGTTTATTAAAATAATCTTATTTTTTCTTATTAAAACCGGGCAATCGTTATTGCTGGTTAAGAAAGTTGCATTATATTGCGAAGCATTTTGCATTTTTGAGTCATCATAAACTATAGAAAAATATAAGAGAGGATAAAGAAATACTATGTCAAAAATAGAAGCATTGGGTCTGATCGGAAACACACCGATGGTGCATTTAAAGACGCTTGATCCAAAACCGGGTGTAGAGATATATGCAAAACTCGAGCATATGAATCCTACAGGAAGTATAAAAGATCGAATAATTGCATATATGGTTCAAAAAGGTGTTGATGCAGGTAAAATCAATAAGCATACAACACTTGTGGAGGGAAGTTCAGGTAATACAGGAGCCTCTGTTTCTATGATTGCTTCCAGCATGGGACTAAAATCAATTCTTTATGTTCCTGATAAATGCAGTGATGAAAAGATCGCAATAATTAAATCTTATGGTGCAGAAGTTATCGTAAAGCCTGCTTCTGCTCCCGTCACTTCTGATGAAGAATATGGAAATGCTGCTGCAAAAAGAGCAAGAGAAAATGCAGATTTTTATCATATTGATCAATATAACAGCCAGTTAAATCCTGAAGCCCATTATATGACCATAGGTAAAGAGATCTGGAATGACATGAACGGTAAGATCGATGCATTTGTCGCCACAGCATCAACTGGTGGAACAATATCCGGGATTGCTAAACGTCTAAAAGAAAATGACCCAAGTATAAATATCATCCTGGCGGATCCGGAAGGATCTGTTTATAAACCATATTTTGATGGTAAGGAAGATTACATGTCATACAAAAAGCCATTTAAAGTAGAAGGAGCCGGTAAGGGTGCACTTGTTAAAGCTATGCATTTTGACTTATTGGATGAGGCGGTCTCATTTAATGATGAAAATGCTATAAGCATGGTACTTCGTCTTGCTCGCCAGGAGGGACTAATGGTTGGTGGTTCAAGCGGCGGTAATGTCTGGACTGCTTTAGAAATTGCAAAGAGAATGGAAGCTCCTGCTAAAATAGTAACTGTTCTGCCTGATAGCGGTTTTAAATATCTGAGCAAAATATTTAATCCCAAATGGTTAAATGAAATAGGTCTTGGGCATCTTGTTTCTGATTAGTTTTTTTGCTTTTTTGTTGACATTCAGACATACTCGCTATGACTCTTTAAAATGCAGAATATCACCGGGGGTGCTAAGGAAAGGTTTATAAAGTAGAATGGGTTTTATTACCAAGAGCCTTTACTGGTATTTGAACTGAATACTGAAAAGAATCATGTTATAAAACTGGTAGAATCTCTTTTTAAAGATTTACAACTGCCATAAACAGCAAGCATACCCGAATTCATTGTTAACATATAATCTATACCGTAAACATGAAACATCAAAAGGCGATAATTACCGGAGGTTCAAAAGGCATAGGCAAAGCTATTGCTATACGCTTTGCTGAAAAGGGGATGGATATTTGTATTACAGGAAGAAATATAAATGACCTCTTGAAAGTAAAATCAGAAATTGAATCATTAGGTAGTAAATGCTATACTATTGAAGCTGATTTTTCTGAAATGGAAAATGTCAGAAAAGCAGGAAAGAAAGCTCTGGGGTTCTCATCTGAATGGGATATATTAGTAAATAATGCAGGTACCATCAACCAGGATCCATTATTAGATATTAAAGAAGAGAACTGGGATGCAACAATGAATGTTAACTTGAAAGCAGTACTCATTTTATCCCAGATCATTGTTCCCCAAATGATAGAAAGAAAGCAAGGAAAAATAATCAATATTTCATCACTAGGAGCTTTTGTCGGCTCTAAAGGACTTGCTGCTTATGGAGCATCGAAAGCAGCTTTGAACCAGCTAACACGGACAATGGCAATCGAATGGGGTCCATATAATATACAAACGAATGCAATTTGTCCTACTATAATACTTACCAGGCTATCCAGGGAGATATATGACAAACCCGAAAATCAGGAAATCAAACAAAATATCTTAAATAGGATCCCTGCAGGAAGATTTGGGGAATTAGATGATGCAGCCGGACTTGCATTATTCCTTGCCAGCAAAGAATCTGATTTTATTAATGGAGTGAGTTTACCCTTGGATGGTGGGAAATCAGCAACACCATAATTAATTCTTAATTATTTGAACTTCCCCCATTACCCTCATCAGATTCTCTCCCCATATCTTGCGAATTTCTTCTTGGCTGTATCCTCTGGCAACAAGTTCTCTGGTGATTTCCGGCAGCTCACTTACATCAACACAATCGACAAGGCCACCGCCACCATCAAAATCGGTACCTATTCCAATGTGGTCAATACCAATTAATGCTACTATATGGTCAATATGATCAATGGCATCAGAAACGCTGGCAAGCTTTTTAGGTGCAATAGAATCAACAGCATACCAGTCTCTTCTGGCATCTTCCCATTGCTCATCACTTAGCCCTTTGAAATTATTATACTTGTCACGAACAGCTTGTTTCAGACTATCTCTTAAAGGATATATTTCAGCTTTTTTCACATAATCACTCAGAATGCAAAGTTGAATAACACCTTCATTTTCAGAGAGTTTTATCAGCATATCATCTGTCAGGTTCCTCGGACTATCACAAATAGCTCTTGCGCATGAATGAGATGCTATCACAGGAACTTCAGATAATTCAATCACATCATAAAAGCTACTATCTGATATATGTGAAACATCAATCATAATTCCCAGTCTGTTCATCTCTTTAACCACCTCTTCACCAAAAGTGGAAAGACCATTATGTTCGGTGGTATCGGTTGATGAATCACAAATTTGATTATTCTTTGAATGACAAAGAGTGATATAGTTTGCACCCATTTCTTTAAAAGCAACAAGATTATTAAGATCCTCTCCTACCGGATAGCCATTTTCCATTCCAATAAACAAAGCTCTTTTCCCTTCATTCTCAATCCGGTATCCATCTTCGGGTGTAGTCGCAATCTCTGCCTTGTCTTTATACTTATCTGCTACAGCATATATAGAATCAAATATCCTTACAGAATATTCTAATACCTTTTTATATGCTTCGGGTGTTCTTTCTCCTTGTCCGTTGAAAACAGCCAGGAAAATTCCATCAAGTCCTCCTTCTTCCATTCTGGGAATATCAACTCTGCTTCTGTCTTTTTTATAATCATGCTTTTCTCCAAATGCAAAATTAGAACGGGTGAAATGCAATGGCGTATCAGTATGGGAAT
>CAZDWF010000008.1:0-44825 GCA_964508895.1 uncultured Bacteroidales bacterium | reverse complement strand
TTGTAAAAACTTCCTCATGTATTTGAATATAATCCTTTTCTTTTGTGGAATTTAAATTTGAACATGAAAGCAGTATGGCAGGAAATAACAAAATACTTAGTCGTTTTAGCATGCTTAGTTAAATTTTATGTAAAAGTAAAAATTATTCATATGAAATATATGGAAGCTAAGATGATCACAGAGTAAATTTCAGAAAATATAAGGGAATATAATTATCCAATAGAACAGATCTTTCTTAATCCATCTTTATTAATAATGTTAAAAGTCTTACCATCAAGTGAAATAAGTTCGTCCTTTTGAAATTGTTTTAATATTCTTATAACGTTTTCGGTTGACATCCCTGCCAGTTCTGCAAGTTCTTTACGAGTAAGATCAAGTAAAAAAGATTCGGATCTGAAAATATTTCCTGCAAGACAAAGTAGCAGATCTGCAAGTCTGCCATATGATTGACGGTGAGTCATGAAGAAAAATCTATTGTTAATCTGGTTGGCATTTTCGCTCATAATATTAATCACCCTGCCGGCAAATTCTCCATTTTCCCTGATGAGTTTTTTAAAAACATTTATATCAATTAATCTGGCAATGGAATCCTGGTATGCTGAAGCAGTGTATAAGAAAATATTACTAATATCAGTTAGAGAAGAAAGGCCAATTAAATTACCTGGACCAATAATTTTAAGGATTAAAGTTTCATCGTTATCCTCAAGATATACTTTTACCAACCCATCACAAAGAAATATCACATGAGTAGCAAAGGCACCATGCTTGGCAATCACCTCACCTCTCTTATATTTCACTTCTACCTGGTTGTCCTCAACAAGTTTCAGCTGGTCTTCGGTAAGAACTTCAAAACACCTGCAGTTTTCGTGGCCTACAGTACAAGTAGAATTAATGGATTTTCCTGCCATAATCTGACAATCAAGGATTAAGTATGCAAATATAGTTATAAATCATTACAAAAACCCGAAAATACACTTTAATTATTGAAGTATATCAGTATTCTTATCGACGCACATCAGTATTCTTCTATTTGTAGTGTAAAAACGTACTGTTAATTTTGTAACAGTAAATAAATTTATAAAACTAATCCTACAACTAAAGTTTATGAAAAAGTTGACAATCCTTTTTACTGCACTCTTTTTACTTTTATTTGTTATGGCTTTTCTAGTATTACGGGAAGAGTTTAGAGAAGAAGAAAAAGTTGGCATCACACTTATAAATTATAGTAAAAAGAGCGATCAAAATATTTCACCAAAATCTGATCATAGTCAATATGAGGTTTTGCAAAAAGAATTTACAAATGCAAATGAGGTTACAGAGACTTGTTTAAGTTGCCACAATCAAAGAGGTGAAGAAATTATGAAAACTTCTCACTGGAAATGGCAAAGGGAAGAAGAAATTGAGGGAAAAGGAGTATTGCCTCTTGGTAAGAAAAACATCCTGAATAATTTCTGTATTGGTGTTTCAGGAAGTGAAGCCACCTGCACACGATGCCATATTGGGTATGGCTGGGAAGATAAGAACTTCGATTTTAGCAATCAAAATAACATAGACTGTCTGGTTTGCCATGATAAAACCGGAAGTTATGAAAAAGAAAAAGGTGCTGCAGGATATCCAAAAGAAAGTGTTGATCTCAGTTTCGTTGCTCAGAATGTAGGATCACCGGGAAGATCTAATTGTGGAGTGTGCCATTATTGGGGTGGTGGCGGAAACAATGTTAAGCATGGTGACCTTGATGAAGCTATGAATGAATGTGACAGATATGTTGATGTTCATATGGCAGCAGATGGAGAAAATATGAGCTGTGTTGAATGCCATGTTACAGAAAATCATCAAATGGCAGGAAAGCTATATGCATTATCATCAGAAAATAAAAACAGGCTAAGTTGTGAACAGTGTCATACAGAGGACCCGCATGAAAGCAAAATACTTAATGAACATAATTGCAGGGTTGCCTGTCAAACATGCCATATTCCTGTTTATGCAAAAGCGAATCCTACTAAAATGATCTGGGACTGGTCAACATCTGGAAAACTAGATGAAAACGGACATGCCACCCACGAGAATGATGCTGATGGCAATCATAAATATCTTTCTATTAAAGGAACCTTTATCTGGGATGACAATGTTATCCCTGAATATTTTTGGTTTAACGGGATTGCAAATCATCAGCTTATCACTGATAAAATTGACACCATCCCGGTTCAGATGAACACCTTAGATGGCACATATCAAGATAAAGGTGATTGCCAGAAATCTTTTAAACCTTCGAAAATCTGGCCGGTAAAAGTTCACAGAGGAAAACAGATCTATGATCCTGTAAACATGACCTTGATACAACCCAAACTTTGGGATCAAGAAGAAGGAAAAGGAGCTTACTGGAAAGACTTTGATTGGAATACGGCCAATAAACTTGGAATGGATTACCTAGGATTACCATATAGTGGTGAATATGATTTTATAGAAACTGAAATGTACTGGCCATTGAACCACCAGGTTTCTCCTGTTGAGTATTCCCTAACATGCATCGACTGTCATGATAGAAATAATAGCAGACTGGAGAAACTTGATAATTTTTATCTTCCGGGAAGAGATTATAAAGCAGGAATTGAAATTGCAGGCATAGGACTAATTATCTTATCAATTATAACTATAATTGTTCATACAATCTTAAGAATTATTAATCGTAAAAAATACAGACTCAGTAACTTAACAACTAAAAAATGAAGAAAGTATATTTATATAGAGGATATGAAAGATTCTGGCACTGGTCACAAACAGTATTGGTTTTCATACTGTTAATTAGCGGATTTGAGATCCATGGATCCTATGAATTATTAGGTTATGAATCAGCTGTAAATACTCACAATACAACAGCATGGGTTTTCCTTATTTTAACGGCTTTTACAATTTTCTGGCATCTGACAACTGATATGTGGAGACAATATATTCCAAGCAAAAAGAACTTGGATCTTCAAATAGAGTATTACGTTTCCGGCATGTTCAAAAATATGCCACATCCAACAGGTAAAACCTTGCTTAGCAAATTAAACCCTCTTCAGAAAATTGTTTATACTGCATTGAAGGT
Source organism: uncultured Bacteroidales bacterium (assembly GCA_964508895.1). GTDB lineage: Bacteria > Bacteroidota > Bacteroidia > Bacteroidales > B18-G4 > M55B132. Next base: position 41,737 of record CAZDWF010000008.1, on the reverse strand, counting down.
ATTGGTATTTCCGGTTATGTTCATTACCGGATTTTTATATCTATATTTTAACTTCCCATTAAAATGTATTGAATTAAACAGCTTGGAATCCATTGCTGTATTACACACGATTGGAGCATATATACTGGTTTCCTTTATAATTATTCATCTTTATTTAATTACAACAGGAAGAACAGTATTTTCAAATCTAAAAGCAATGGTAACAGGATGGGAAGATGTGGATGATGAAGAGGTTGAAGAAGTTATAAAAGATGTTATGGAAAGTGCAAACCATCTTATAAAAGAAAAAGTTAAAACCCCCAAAAGTAAAAAGAAACCTAAAAATAGTATTAATGATTTATCGAACAATAAAGAATAAAAGCATGAAAGCATTATTAAAAATTAGTAATTTTATTATCCTGATTATTTTGTTAAGTCTTTCTTCATGTAATAAAGAAGAAACCTACAAAAACTCCGACGAATGGGTAGCAGCAGTTCAGAAAAAAATTCCTGAGATCACTGCAGAGAATTTAAAAGTAAAGATCGACAGCATGGAAATGTTCTATTTAATTGATGTAAGAGAGGCTATGGAGCATTATCATGGTTTTATTCCAGGATCAATAAATGTTTCTGCCGGAACACTTCCATTTAAAATGGAAAATGAGCTGTTCTGGGATAGCGAATTACTTTATATTCCTATGAAAAATGACGTAATTATCGTATATTGTAAAAAGGGGAAGCGTTCTGTATTAGCTGCTGAAGCTCTGCAGAAACTGGGTTATGAAAATATATTTTACCTCAAAGGAGGATTTAAAAAATGGGAGCTGACATATCCTAATGAATATGAAACAAAACTCGACATGTTAAACCATGGCGGAGAGGATGAAGGAGAGGTTGGCGGTTGTTAATAATTATTAAAATAAACTATTTATGAAAACAGTTATTATTAAGTACAGCATTATTCTACCTTTAATGTTATTCCTAATGTATATTGGCCTGGTCTTGTTTGGATGTGTCTCTTGTGTGTTAGGTGCATCTGAAAATTATTATTGCACTGCATATTGCATAATAGCCAGAATTTCAATGGGAGTAATATTTGCTTTATATATTTTTATGTTTGTAAGAGCATTAATAAAAGCTAAGAAAAAGGAATCAAAAGTGTAAATTTTGATGTTATCCTGAATTATATCAGTGATTTTTTGCATAACCCATGCAGGGGAAATCCTGTATGGGTTTTTTAATCTGAAACAATTTTACAATTCTGGCCAACTATTATTCTATTATGATCCTCCAAAATATCCTACCTCGATATATTCACCCGTATCTATGATGAAATACTCTTCAATATACCCGGAATCACCATTTCCGATGAGTATACTCTTAATATGTTTGCCATCAGGAGAGAATTCAACAACCATAGCCTCATGATAATCTTCTTCCTGTATTAATTCATTCATCGGTTCCGTCGGGAACATATTTCCCAACTTCTCTGAAAAACGATTATCATAATACTTATCAGCAAAAAGATACACCTCCTGAAAAGAGAATTTATCTTTTGGGAAACTAATATTTTCACCACCTCCCTCATATTCATGAGTTTCATTTCGTATTATTCCGTTTTCGTAAAATTCAAAAGATTCGCTGGTCGACATTTCTTCAAAAACAGGATTATCCATCTGATATAGATTATGTCCTGTTTCCCAGCTGAATGAATTATTAAGATTAAAAAGTTCTGCAAAATTGCTGGCGTATTCAGGAAATATCAGACCAGACAAATATCCTGAGAACACATACATTGTATCAATGTCATATTCCAGAGGCAGCATTCTTCCTTTGAATCCATTAATTATCAGTGTATCATCCTGGTTTACAGAAATAAAGTCATCCATTAAAAAAATTTCCTCACCCCATTCAAGATATCCATAGATTGATTCATCAAGCATAGCATAATCGATATAAACATCAAGCCCCTCCTTGCAATAATTAAAAACCCTCCCTGAATTGATTTGATCCTCCTCATATAATGGCTCTATATCATTAAATGTATATTTAGTATAAATGGTATCGTTTTCATACATGATATCTTCAGGAATGAAAACAACTCCAAAAACATCATTTCCTGAAAGATCAAAGCTTACAAGAATTAATAATTGACTCAAACTTTCCGGTAGGGTTCCGGATAAATTATTACTTTTCAGGTTTATACTAATAATTCTCCCATCTTCATTAAGTTTTATGCCATGCCAATTCTGAACCGGGCTGCTAAGATCCCATTTATTAATCCAGTTTTCACCTCCGGTGTTATCATATAGATTCAAAAGGATCAGTGAATCATTTTCATTACAAGGAGTAATAATTTTATTTGCCGGATCTGTATTTGTGTTTTCGGTCACCTCTTCGGCGCTGTTTGCTGTATCAGATGTCTTGTTTGAGCTTGTCCCACAGGAAATACAAACGACAAGCATGATTATAAATAATACTTCTCTTTTCATGATTTAGGATTTATAGAATAATGTCAAGACTAAATATACTACTATCATGAAGAGAAATCAAGAATGAATAGCTAAAAGTAATATTGATGGAACATTATAGGCTAAAGGGCTATAATCTTCAATACTTCTGTTTTTGCGTGATTTGAGACCTTTAAATAATAATTACCGGGAGGCATATCATTGTCTGAAACAGAATTTCTGTCAAAAACATATTTATTTTCACCGCTCTCCAGTATTCCTTCAAAGAGGGTATAAATAAGGTTCCCGCTTGCATTATATATCTCCATGGCATAATATGACTTATCTTTAGAAATAAGGCTTATATAAGTATAATCCATAAAAGGAACAGGATAACAAGAAATAGAAAAGGCAGTATTCATATCTGTGAACTTTTCTTCATTTGACAGGGGTAAGATCTCAAACATCTGAATATCTGAGAAATCAGACCCTTTATAACAATGATCAATACTCTGAACGCTCCAGTAATAAGTGCCAGGTTCCAGGCCATTAATCATCCAGTTATTATTACTTCCTGAATTCCCAGTTTCAATAATCATACGGAAACCCTCAGGCAAAGACATTGGAGAACAAACAGATGAATAATTATCAGCTTTCCCTAACATTAAGTTATATGATAAGCCTAAGGATCCTGTTTCATTATCAAAAGCAGCTTGCCATTCTAATGCAACTTTACCTATATCAGGCTGTGCAGATAATTCATATGGTGACCCTGGAATAGTATTTATTGAGGAACTCCGATTTTCGTATACCAGTGTCAGAGGTGAGCTCATAATCAAGTCAGAATATCCTGAAATTATTAAATCAAGATCATTATCATTGTCATAATCACCCCATGCCGTTGAGCTATAATAAACACCCTGTATCACAACACTGCCATCAATTGTAAACATATCATTACCAAAGTTTTTATAAATAAATGTAATTAGTTCTGGCTGTCCCACTTCAAGAAAACCTGTTTGAATGAAATCAAGATCCCCGTCATTATCATAATCACCCCAGTCAATAGTTCCATTTGTTGTTCCAAGTATCTCTATTCCAACATCAAAGAAAGATCCATTACCAAGGTTTTTAAAAACATATGTCATATGAGTTGGTGTGGGTGGATTGCCATTCAGGATAATATCAAGATCTCCATCATTATCATAATCACCCCAATCAGCATCTGCAAACATTAAAAGAGGTAAGCCTAATTCCAATTCAATGAAAATATTATTGCCATCATTTCTATAAATCCTGGTATATCTTGTATAAAATCCCCATTCATCATAATAATGTCCGTTTAATAACAAATCATGGTCCATATCATTATCATAATCTGCCCAGGAGGCTGTTCCATCATAAACACCCTGAAAATTTGCACTTACAGACTGGAAAATTCCATTGCCAAGATTTTCAATCAATTCACTTTTCGCAAAAGGAAAATATCCGATCGTATCCTGAGAATAAGCACCACAAGCAAATAAGTCCAGGTCGCCATCATTATCATAATCTACCCATGATGCAGAGCCATCATACATACTCGGAATATCTGCATCTATTAATGTAAAATTCCCAAATCCATCATTTATATATAAATTAGAATAAGCTTCATAATAAACACCATTTTTCAAAGCACCCATCATAAATAAATCCGGATCAGCATCATTATCAAAATCTCCCCAGGCTATTGCTGGTTTCAAAAGAGGAGATATTCCTGTAGATTGCTTACTGAAAGAACCCGAATCATTTCTAAAGATTGATAAAACAGGATTTCCATCACTCTCACCACAAAGGAAAACATCCAGGTCTTCGTCTAAATCAAGATCAATCCAGTCGACTACTCCATCACTGATATCGCCTAAGGAATCAGATAAGGATTGATCAATAACAAACTGAGGATTCTGGCAAAGCAAACCAGAACTAAATACAATAAGAAAAGTAATAAGAGAAAATGTTCTATTCACTAGTAGCAATTGATTAATAATATACAAATTTCAGATATCCATTTTTCCCTTTAATGCTACTATTTCAGAAGCAATTTCTTCAATAGGTTTACCTGTGACTGTAATCACAGGCCAATCCGGGTTCCTTTTAAAAATCCTTTCAGCGTAAAAGAGTTCATCTCTCACATGTTTAAGGCTTGCATAGTTTCCGACATTGCCTCCAAGGTGTTCTTCTCTTACTTTTCGAAGTGCTGCAAGGTGACGCGTTTTGGCAGTGAGACAAATCACATTGTTCTTCGACAGATTAAACATTGATTCAGGAGGCTCAATACCGAGAACTATGGGTACATTTGCAACAAACCATCCTTTAAATGCAAGGTAAATACTTAATGGTGTTTTAAAAGTTCTTGAAACTCCAACAAGAACAATCTCTGCTTTATGCAGTTCACCTGGTCTTTTCCCATCATCATGTTTAAATGCAAATTGCATACAATCCATTCTCCTGAAATAATCTTTGGTAAGATGATGAAAAATCCCTGGTTTTTCTGAAGGAGCATTATCAAAAAGATTTTCAAGTCGCGACATAAAAGGACCCATAAGATCGATTGTTTCAACATGAAATAGCCTGCCTGCTTTTATCATCTCTTCTCTTATTTCATTTTTCACCAGCGTATGAACTATAAATCCTTTCAGGATTGATGCCTGTTTCGCAATATCTCTTATTTCTTTTCTTGTTCTTAGATTTGAATAAACCTCAACTTCATATTTTATTCCTGGGAACTGCGTAAGTGCTGCATTCAGAGCTTGAGCAGCAGTTTTTCCAGTACCATCAGAAGCAATAAAGATTGTAAACATTTTTTTAGAGAATATCTATCACTTTCTATCTTTTATAAAAATACATAATTTATTTCACCAAACTACACATACTGCAATTTGCTTCATAAAACTGTCAGGAATAAAGGCTTGTTTACAAAGAGTTTAATAATTCAAGATAATTATCACTGGATTAAGGCATGAAAATTTAGTACCTTTAAATTCAAAACTCAAAATACCCAACAAATGAAAAAAGTTACATATTTATTAAAATGCCTTCTTATAATATTATTGATTACACATTATAGCTGCAAAAAAGATGATGAAGTAGATCTATGTAAATCGACAGAAGCAGCTCAGATATCTATTACTCTTAAAGCTGTTGCAAAGATTGTTGACCTTCAGAATAATCCCATAGCCAATCAAGTGGTTGAATTCAGGATAGAAAAAAATGCATGCGGGGCAAATGCAGCCTCAGATATACACACATTTAATAAAGTGACTGACACGAGCGGGATGTGCGAAACAGACTTTGTAACTCTTACCTTAAACAATACTGAGGATGAAGCATTTGTAACCGGCACAGCACCAAACCTTCCTTCATCTGAGAACTGGAAAAACACTACTTTTAAATATGCGGCTTTCAGCGATGGAGACACCACTGTAACAACTTTGAACTTTAAAAAAGATCTTTAATAAAATTGGACAATTGTCGGCTGTCGAAATTCGAACTGATATGCGATATTCAATACAGATTATTGGATTTCGACAGTCGACAACCGACAATCAAAAAATGGCCAGCGTTGCTGGCCATTTTTATTAGATATCTTCGTCTAAGAATCTTTTTTCTCCTTCTTCATATCCGAAGCTGAATCTCAGGAATCCGAATACAACAGAAACAACAGGATCAGTTTGCTTAAACCATGTCAACATATCCCTGCTTGCAATACCAGCTTCCCAGCAAACATTATCGTTATTAACAGGACGGAAAGTAAAACCCATTGGTATGTTTAATCCATACCCGCCCCCATAAGAAAATCCTAATGATAACTGGAACCATTTTACAGGATTATATTGAGTTCCTGCTGCATAGTAAGGATTCACATAAGCTCCCGGAATATTGCTATCAAATGGCATCAGAAATTCAAGGCCAAAAACAAGTTCTTCTATAGGCTGATGACTTGCTCCAAAACGCAGATGCATTGGAAGTGACACTGTTTTACTCGCCTTTCCTTCCCATTTACCCAAATTGGTATTATCTGCAACAATGCCTCCTGATTCAGAAAAGATATTATAATTATCAATACCTGAAGTTTCTATTTGTCTTATAGGTACATTTTCTCCTTCATAAACATTTCCATTCCATTTAATTGATCCAATATCATTCAATGCCATTGAGATCCTGGTTTTCTCATAAACCTCAAATGATACACCAATATCGAAACCAAACCCCATGCCTGCTGTTTTTAATCCACTTCCTGTTAGTGCTGAAGGAGTAGGTTCATTATATTTAACACCATAGTAAGGACTTAATGCCTGATAACCTTCAACCTCAGTCACTGAAACTGAATTATAATTCAGGATGCCATATCCTTGAATTAGTTTTATATCAATACCTGCATAAAACTTAAAGTGTTCCTTATCAAGCAGTTTTCTTCCATATCCAAGTATATATTCGTTATAGAATACATGTGAAATATCAGTAGGGTTATATAACTTGGATGCTTGATCAGGATTAGAAGAAATTCCAACTGTATCTCCATTTGGAGTAATACTATCTATATCAAAATAAGGTGCATTATATCCCTCAAACAAAAACTCAGATGCTTGTTTATTCAAAGTACTGTTCCAGAATATCTTCTGACGAATACTGAATGCAAATCCTCCGATCTTCTCATTCTGATATGACACTCCCAAAATATCATTTGACATCTGTATTAATAATTGTGAATTAGTAAAATTCCTTATCGCATCAGATCTTTGTGCTTGATTTGTGAAATCCTTACCAGTGCCAAGTAGGTCTGAATATACCAACTTTTTTGTAAGGGGTTCAGAGTAAATAGATGCGCCAAATTCGAAGAACCCAAGATTGATAGTGTGATTATTTCTTTGCCAGCCAAGGTTTGCCGGATTCACACCAAGACATTGATAATCTGTTAAGGAAACTACAGAAAATCCTGATCCGGTAGAATTAAATGACCCGCCATCTAATTGCGAATATGTATCCTGAATAGCAAATAAAAAAACAATAGAAATTAAAATTAATACGCTTTTTTTCATGATTTTGGATTTTTTGATTGTATCAAATATATGAAAAATATAGTGCAAAATCAATGAACAAAAAGCTTAAATATCAAAAGGATAATAATTTAACATGGAAATTATAATTAAAAACAGGCATATTTTTAATATATTTACGCTTATCATAAAAAAACAAACAATATGAAAAAGTACCTGATATTTTCTGTTATTATGCTAATGGCTTTTTCACTAATTAGTCAAACCGAGCTGGAAACAGATCCCCCAATTATTGATGATCAGATGGCCGAGATTAAATACAATCTCAGCATTGAGCATTATGAAGATGGCATGCTTGACTCAGCTATGAGGAGCCTTAACACCTCTCTTATGAGAAAACCTGATTTTTATAAAGCAATTTATAACAGAGGGCAAATTAAATTTGAATTGGGTGATTTTCCAGGAGCCCTTGAAGATTATAACACTGCCCTGGAAATTAAATCAACGGATCTGGCTTATTTTGGAAGAGGAATGACTCTATTTAAACTGGGTGATTTACAGGGAGCCATACAGGATTTCACTAAGGCACTTGAATTGAATCCAAATTTCCCTCAGGCATATTATTATCGTGGTGGAGCGAAGTTTAAGCTGGGTGAATATCAAAATGCAAAGGATGATTTTACCAGAGCAATTAGTGTGAAGAATAATTATGCATATGCTTTTCATGACAGAGGCAGTGCAAACTGGAAACTGGGAAAGTATGATGAAGCTGAAGAGGATTATTTTAAAGCTACCATGTTCGATCCAACACTCTCCTCAGGATTTAATAATCTTGGAGGTGTAAAAAAAGAACTGATGGATTATGAAGGTGCTGTCACTGATTACACTGCATCAACAAAAGTAAATTCCGAGTATTATGTAGGGTTTAATAACATAGGCACTGCATTGTTTATACTTGAAGAATACCCGGATGCTGTGGATGCATATACTAAAGCCCTTGCTTTGAACCCAAAATATTATCCCGCATTCAACAATAGAGGTAATGCATATTATAAATTAGAAAAATATTATAAAGCTATTGCAGATTACGATGAAGCCTTGAAACTTAATCCCGATGATGGGGAGATATACCTCAATCGTGGAATTTCGAAGGAAATGCTCAGGGATGATAAAGGAGCCTGTGAGGATTGGGGGAAAGCCACATCGCTGGGAATAGAAGCAGCAAAAGAATATTTAAAAACCTGTGATAAAGACTAAGCTATGAAAACAATAAAGTTAATTGCAATTGTATCATTACTGTGCTTAGGATTTATGGTTAATGCACAGGTTAATGTTGAATTCGACAAAGATAATTTTCCTGAAGATCAGGAAAAACAAATGAAAGAAGTCGTCAAGTCAATTAAAGAAGCTAACAAATTACTTGAAAAGGAAGAACCCCCAAGATATAGTGCAGCACTTGAAATATATTTAAAAGCCAACGACTTCAATCCGCACAATGCATTGCTTAATTATAAAATCGGCTTATGCTATTTGCACACTATGCAAAAAGCCAAGGCAATACCATATTTAGAGCTTGCAATAAAGCTGGACTCAAAAGCTGCTCCTGACCTTAAATATCTTATGGGCAGAGCTTATCACATAAACTATGAATTTGATAAGGCAATAGATCTGTATACTAAATACAGGCATACACTGACCCCATTTGAGTTAACAGAACAGGGAGCAATGCTTGATAAAAAGATCAAGGAATGTGAAAATGGAAAAAGCTTAATGCGATTTCCTGTCAGGGTATTTATAGATAATTTAGGCAATGTGGTGAATTCAAAATATCCGGAATACAATCCAATAGTTAATGCTGATGAAACAGTTTTGATGTTCACATCACGAAGAGAAGGATCAACAGGTGAAAAAATTGATCCGGCTTATAATGAGTATTATGAAGATATCTATATAACAAATAAAGAAGGGGAAGTCTGGCGCTCTCCACAAAATCCCGGGAAGCCATTTAACCAGGATTCACATGACGCTATTGTTGGGCTCTCACCAGATGCAAGTCACGTACTAATATATAAAGGAACAGTTAATAATGGTGATATTTATATTTGTTGGGTTGAAGAAGGTGAATGGCAAAACCCAAAAGCTCTGCCTAATGAAATTAACACAAAATTCCATGAAACTGCTGCCTCCTTTTCTCCCGACATGCAAAGATTATACTTCGTAAGTGATAAAGAAGATGGCTATGGTGGAAGTGATATTTATTATTGCGATGTTAACCCTAAATCCAAAGATGGGAAATTCATTTTTGAAAACCCGGTAAATATTGGTTCCGTGATCAATACACCCTATGATGAAGAAGGAGTTTTCATGCAGGCTGATGGAAAAACTCTATTGTTTAGTTCAAAAGGACATAAAACCATGGGAGGGTATGATATATTCAGGTCTTTACTAAAAGACGGACAGTGGTCAGAGCCTGAAAATATTGGATACCCGGTGAATACTCCCGACAATGATGTTTTCTTCTCCGTTAATCAAACAGGAAAACATGGATATTATTCATCCTATGAAAAAGATAACTTCGGTAAAAGAGATCTTTATATGGTTACATTCCTGGGGCCGGAAAAACCTTTAACTCATAAGTCTGACTATGAAATGCTTGCCTTTGAACAAAAACCGGTTAATGAAACAATTTTGGAAGAAGAGGTTGACGTAAAAGCATTTGCCCTGGTTTCTATCAAAGGTAAGATCCTGGATATGGTAACAAATAGTCCGCTGGGAGTGATTATGGAGCTCTTTGACAACGAAACCCAACAGATGATAGCCAGCTTTGAATCAAATGAAAGAACAGGAGATTATATGGTATCATTGCCTTCAGGAAAAAGTTATGGACTGGCTGTGAAGGCTAAAGAATATCTTTTCCATTCCGAAAACTTTGACATCCCTCCTTCCACAAGGTTCAGGGAAATTATCAAAGACATTCATCTTAAAAAAGTAAAAGTGGGCAGTAAAATTGTGATGAAAAATATATTCTTTGAATTTAACAAAGCCACTCTTAAGCCTGAATCAATACCAGAACTTACAAGGCTTATAAAGTTATTAAATGACGTTCCAACCTTGAAAATCGAAATATCGGGTCACACTGATAATGTGGGATCACAATTATACAACCAGGAACTCTCCGAGAGAAGAGCTCAGGCAGTGGTTGCATATCTCGAAGATAAAGGGATCGATTCTGATCGCCTTACCTATAAAGGGTACGGATTTTCTCAACCCATTGCCACCAATGATACAGAAGAAGGAAGGGCAATGAACAGAAGAACTGAGTTTAAGGTAACAGCAAAGTAAATTACAAATTACAAAATACAAATTCCAGGCAAATTTCAAATCATAAATTACAAACTCATCAAACCGGCCAGCTAAAAAAGGCGTGTGGAGTGGTTCGATTCTTATTCCTTGATGAGTTTCTTTCTTACTCTCCATTTATCACCCATAATTTCGATGATATAAAATCCTTTTTGAAGGTATGATACATCAATAGTGTTATTGATAAGTTTTCCCTCAAACACTATCTGCCCTATTTGATTGTGTATTACTACTTTTTCTATTGTTTCTCCATTGTCACATGAAATACTAAGAATATCTTTTACTGGATTTGGATATATTGAAAATTTAGGTTCAGTATTTATATCGGGAATCCAAACATGAGCACAGGCTGTATCTACTTCAGTTGGACTGTTGCAACCTGTTGCATTATCATGGATTTCAATAGTTCCTGTCGGACTGGCTAAATAATCACACACACTTTGCACTTCGCAAGTAGAAAGAATACTATTCCAGGAAATATTTAAATCTAAAATGGAATTAGCATCTATATTGTCCAATCCTATTAAGCTAGTCAGGACAATATTCCCCGTAACTCTTAGAACCCCGCCAATCGAAGTCAAGTTATCCAGTGCCGATAAGCTTGTCAGAACAGCGTTGCTTTGAATCCCAATACCTCCCCCAACAGAACTAACATTGTTAAAACCTGTCAGACTTGTCAAGGCATCGTTATCACTTATCCAAAGTCCTAGCCCAATTGAAGTCAAGTTGTTTAAAGCTGTGAGATTTGAAAGGACATTATTGCTTCGAAACCGAAGATGTCCTTCGATGGAAATCAAATTGTTAAGCCCATCAAGGCTTGACAGCGAAGGGTTGTAACCAATTCCAAGTTCTCCTCCTATTGAGGTAAGGTTCTCAAGTGCTGTCAGATTGATCAATGCATTATTACCTCCCAACGAAGTATTCCCTATGATAAGATTTCCTCCTATTGAGGTTATATTATCCAATCCCAACAAACTAATCAAGCTATTATTACTCAAAATTTCTAAGTATCCCCCGATGGAAGTAATATTGTTAAGACCTGTTAGACTTACTAAGGCATCGTTTTCTTCAATCTCTAGATATCCCTCGATGACAGATATATTGTTTAGTCCTGCTAGTGATTCAAGTGCATTATTGCCTAATATCTCGATATCTCCCCCGATATAAGAAACACTGTTCAGGCCTGATAAACTTACCAGATTTTCGTTATCCCAGATAGTTAAATATCCATCTACAGAAGTTATATTGTCAAGGCCATCTATACTTGTAAGAGAATTGTTTCCCGCAATCACAAGATATCCCCCAATGGAAGGGATATTATCAAGACCCGATAAACTGGGAAGCATATCATTGTACCAAATATTAAGGTATCCTCCAATGGAAGCCAATCCTGACAAGCCGTTTATACTTATAAGAGAATTACAATTATTAATAAATAGGTATTCTCCAATAGCAGTTAATACACTTAATCCATTTAAATTGGTGATGTCATCACCATTGATGGTCAGACTGCCTTCAATTTCCGTACAATTAGGATAATTGATCTGAAAATTGTCAATAGCTTCCTGAGATGTTAAACCAATTCCGTTTGGAAGGCAGGGCTGTGAATGCATTGTGGTTTGTGAAACAAAAAATATCCCAAAAACTATCAGCTTTATATGGATTAAAGGGATAGGGAGTTTCATATCTATTATTATTAATGATTCGTACTTGAGAATTTGTAGTACTATGAGTTATGACAACATCAAAATCAAATGATAGAGTTATAAAGATAGTGAATTTCAATAGTTTAGTCAAGAAAACCAGCAGTCCCGCATAGTGAATCCCTCATCATATCCAACCCCTTCAAAAACCCTAAAACAATTTCGATATTCAACAAGTTAGGGGAGCAAATGCCACTTTATCTCTAGTATGCCTTATCTGTTAAGCATTAGAGGATTAGGGTGTTTTTGTATCCTGACTTTACTATTCGCTTGTTTTTCTTCTGAAAGTCTTGTTGGTGGAGGAGGTAATTGAAGTGGTTCGATTTTATTGCTTGATAAATTTCTTTCTTACACTCCAATCTTCTCCCACAACCTCAACAATATATAATCCTTTTGGAAGGTGTGAGATGTCAATAGTGTTATTTGAAGGTTCAATATCTAACATTTTCCGTCCCATTTGATTGTAAAATACTATGTCCTTAATTGTAACACCATTCTTGCTTGAGAAAGTAAGAATATCCTTCGCTGGATTAGGATAGATTGAAAATTCAGATTTGATAATTTGGTCTGGTATCCAGGCATGAGCACAAGCTGAATCTACTTCAGCTCGGCTATTGCATCCTGTTGCATTGTCATGGATATTAATGGGTCCTCCCGGACTAATCAAATAATCACATATACTTTTTACTTCACAGATAGATAAGGTGGTGTTATCACTAATGGATAAACTATTAATAGAAGATGCATTAAATTTATCAATTCCTGACAGACTGGTCAATGCATCGTTGCCTTGAATCGCAATCATATCCTGGATGGAAGTCACATTGATTAATCCTGCTAAACTTGTCAGGGCATCATTATCAATAATCCCAAGACCACCACTGATGGAGGTAAGATTTTTAAGTCCAGTCAGACTGGTCAGAGCATTGTTGGAACCAATCACAAGGTTTCCCCCTATGGAAATCACATTGTCCAATCCTAGTAAACCTTTCAGGCTATAGTTGTCATAGATCTGAATGTCTCCCACGATGGAAATAAGATTGTGAAGGCCTTTTAAACTGGTCATGGAATAGTTTTGACTGATATCAATGATTCCTCCAATAGAAATCAAATTATCCAATCCCCTTAAATTTGTCAAGGCTATGTTATGATCAATGCTCAGATTCCCACCAATAGATTCCAATGATTTAAGTCCTGACAAACCTGTTAGGGCACTGTTATCAATAATCCTTAATCCACCCCCAATAAAAGCTATACTATCAAGTCCTGTTAAATATAACAAAGAATTGTTATTTGATATAATAAAATTATCACCTACAAAATTCAAATTATTAAGACCTGCTAAACTAGTAAGTGAATAATTGTTCTGAATCGTAAATTCATTGCCAATTGAGTAAATATTGTCAAGTCCTGATAAGTTAGTTAAGAGATTGTTGGATTGTATCATTAGGTTTCCTCCAATAGAAGTTATGACATTTAATCCATTTAAATTAGTGATGTTTGCACCATTAATGAACACATCTCCTACTATTTCAGTACATCCAGAATAAATGATTTTAAAACTGTCAATCTGGATTTGTGTAGAAAACCAAATTCCTTCTGGAAGACAAGAAAAAGAAAAACCACAGGCATTTGCCACTTCTTCAGGATTATTACAACCTAGTGCATTACTTCCAATAATAAAATTATCATTTGGGGCTACTAAATAATCACAAATGCTTTGAACTTCACAGTAAGTTAAAGAAGTATTATTATAAATGGATAAATTATCGATAGAGGATGCATTTATATTGTTCAGGCCTGTCAGGCTTGTCAGGACATTGTTGCTGTTGATCAATAAATCTCCCCCTATTGAGGTTAAATTATTTAGTCCAGCTATATTTGTCAGGGTAGCATTACATAATATCCGAAGATCTCCCCCGATGGAAATCAAATTGTCCAGACTTGTCAGACTTGTCAGGGCATTGTTATTGTTGATCAAAAAGTCTCCCCCAATTGAGGTTAAATTATTCAGTCCGCTTATACTTGTCAGCTTATAATTGCCATATATTTGTAAGTATCCCCCAATGGATGTCAAAACATTTAATTCACTTAAATTAGTAATATCACCCAATATAGTAACATCTCCCTCTATTTCAGTACATCCTGGATAATTAATCTGAAAACTATCAATCTGCGCCTGATGTGAAAAAGATATTCCATCAGGAAGACAGGGTTGTGAGATTCCAACAATTGAAAAACTTATAATAAATAGAAGCAATACACAAAAAGTCCTCATCAGACTATAATTTGGTTTATTATGGGATTTGTAATTTTAGCACAGAATGATCAACAAAACAATAGTACTATAAAGATACTAAAATACAAGACTCAAGCATTTTCTTAAAGCAAATATCTGTGTGACTGATAATTATGAAAGAATCAGCTATTTTCTCACCAACTCCAACTCCCTCAAATGACCCAAAATTGTTTCGATATTCAATTCCCGTCACGCGTTACGATCCAAGAAAAATCATCTAATCAATTCCTTTTAAGTAGAGGCATGCAAGTAGTCCGATTTCACTGCTTGATAAGTTTGTAATTTTTAATCTAAAGAAAAAAAATCGATTTTTCTTGACAAACGCTTTTTTATATCATACATTTGTATAGTTCATATTTTGTGAAGTGTACAATTCTTAAACTTTAATATTTAGGCAAATGTTTAGAAAATCTAAGTTAAAAGGTCCTGTTGGAAGAATATATCCCATTACTATAATAAGCTTCTATATAATTGGTATTATCGAAGTGATAGTTAGAAAACATCTCTTTGATATAGGATATTTAGAAAAATTCTCCGGTCCGTTTTCTTATCCCGGTCCAATATATTCTATAATTGGTGTGGCATTATTCTTTGTCATCATGGGAATCTTTCAAATGATCAGGTATAAACTATGGGTTTATCCTGTAATGGGTTTATTAATAGGATATTCCACATTACAAAGTCTGTATGCTTATGATTATTTATTCTTTACGCTATGGTCATACCTAATTGGTATTTTCGTAGTAGCTCTATTTATTGTAATTAACTGGCCTGCATTGAAAGCACATGAGTTATTCGAGTCAAACACAAGAAGATTACTCAAACTGGCTGTGGATACTATAAATGAAACGGATGCCGGATATACTGCCAGGCCTTATTTTACAGGTAAGATTCAATACGACTACGAAGACATTCAAGGATTTGCACGATTTATGAAGTCGAAATACTTTGCATTTCCGGAATACAGATCACAAGGAATATATTTGTTATTTTCACTGGGAACAGCCGTAATAAAGGAGCCGGAACCGGGACAGGTCAGCTATGTACTGTTCAATAAAAACGGGAGCATAAATGTGCATATCTCACCATTTGATTATAAACAATACAGGAAAAGGTACTCATTTGATCAGTTATGTGATTCTTTGGGCACAACAATTATGCGATTCCTGGAATATTATGAAGAAGGTAATGAAACAAGGATCAGAAGCGAATTGAGGTCTGTATAAAAAGCTAATACTTTTGTCATGAAAATCAGAATAAAACATATCACTGCAAGCTTACTTTTCTTTTTGATTGCCCTGTTATCCTGCCAGGATGCAGAAGAAAAAAAGAATACAAATACATTTTATTATGCAATAGAACTTAAGGGTGAGCCCTGTGGGTATTATAAGGTTACAGAAGAGGTAAAACACCAGGATGATAACACCTTCATTATCCAGGACGCTATCCTGGAACTGAATGTAACATTGATGGGCAAAGAAATAAAAACCCTGATTGAGTTAAGTAATCATCGTGATTCTTCAAGCAAGAAAGTAGTGTACACAGAAGAATATATCAAACAAGGAGATTTTGAACATGGAGGGAACACCTCTTTTAATAACAACATCGCATATTCCAGAACCAAAGACTCAGAAGAAGCCAAAGAGGTTATTTTAAATGATGATGTGATCGTTGAAAATCTTTTGTATTACCCGCACCTTGTCAGGGCATTCTCTGATTCTTCTGTGACGGAAAAAGAATTCATGGTATTTGATGACAGGCATCACAAGGTTGAAAAAATTACCTATAAAAAGATTGGCATTGAAGATCTGTTCCTTGGAGGAGATCAATTCAAAACTTTAGTTCTGGAAGTAAAAGATCAAAGCTCCGGAGCAACTACCATGTCATGGGTCAATCTTGAAAACGGCCTGGAAGTGAAAAACCATGTTCTTAATAATGATCGGTTAATATATTTAACGGATCAGAGTATTATAGACAATCAAGTCAGTATGGATGTGGATGACCTTATATTTTACAAGGTGCACAAAAAGATCGACAATTCTGAGGATCTTACATATATGGAAATCAAAGCTGAAATAAAAACCCTGGGAGAAGTGTGTAGTGTAAACAGTCTGAATGTTCCAGGACAAATATTCGATGGAGAGGTAGTTGAGAACCATATAAATGGCAAATTCACTATACAGCCCATAAGATATCATGGAGAAAATGCCCCCCCATTCCCGGCAGATTATTTAAAAGATACTTCCTTCACCAAATATCTTGAACCGGAAGAACTTATTCAATCAGACGACCCGGAGATCATGGAGCTGGCAAAGGAAATAACTATGGGTGCTGAAGACAGCTGGGATGCTATGAAGAAACTAAGCGAATGGGTACATGTAAAAATAAAAGGTGCTATTCCCGGAGGCGGTGATGCAAAAGGTGTGCTTAAAACAAGAGAAGGAGAATGCGGCGGACATTCACGTTTGCTGACTGCCTTCTGCAGAGCTGTTGGCATTCCTGCCCGGGTTTGCATGGGTGGTGCTTATGTCCCGGATAATGGTGGATTCTTTGGTCAGCATATGTGGGTGGAAGTTTATATGGGCGAGGCAGGATGGATACCTGTTGATGCAACATTTGGAGAAATAGACTATATTGATGCAGGACATATTAGACTGGGTGGTAAAACATCTTTTCATCCTCAATTTATCGAAATCCTGGATTATCAATTAGCTCCTGATAAAAAAGATAATAAGTCCTTAGTAAAAAGACTATTGTATTATATTTTCAAATACTAAAACAAATCATTAAAAAAATGGCATATTTTAACAGAAAACTCAGACCACCTGAACTAAGCACAGAAACAATTGGCGGAATTTTAGTATTGCCTGTTTTTGTTTTACTGGTAATATTTGGCGGAATAAAGCCAGGTTTTTCCTTTATAGCAGCTGTAGAATTCCTGGTGGCAGTAATGCTTTTCATGCAATTCCTGAATACTAAAAACTTCTATCTACTGCTGTTGACATGCTCATTGCTACTGATAGCCGTTTTCCTGACATTGATAGCAATACACGGACTGGATCCAAAGCCAAGGTTTCTGAAAGGTTTTTCCAGCGTTGTTGTGGGATCATTGATAATGATCATCATCCTGAATTATCATAAGAAGTTGAAATGGAGAAGCAGGGAATTGCTTGAACTGGCCGCAATGCCTGTAGATGAAACAAAAGATGGATTTACCGAACGTCCGTATTCGGTGGGTAGCATCGAATATTCTCCCCAGGCTTTGTATAGCTTTTCAGAATTTCTTTCTTCAAACCTGATCGCTGTAAGGATCAGAGATGCCAACCGCCTGGTATTCAGTCTTGACAATTCCCTGGGAACCCGAACAGGATTAAAAAAGAATTATAAGAATGACACCTGGGTCTCTTTCAATAAGGAAGGAGAAGTTATGGTAAACATCTCTCATAAAGATTATATGAAATACAGGGATAGTTATTCTTTTGATCAGCTATGTGATTCATTGGGGAAAGTATTCATCGAATTCTTCGAATTATTCAGGAAAGGTGAAGGAAAGAGAATTATTGACCGGCTTAACAGCTTAAACCTGAATGTGATAACCGAATAAATCGAACGCAATGGATTTTAAACAAGCAGCAAAACTAGGATCATATTTATCGAAGGATTACGCTGAAGAACTTTTTCGACTATTAAAGAAATATCATGATATTTCAGCTTCTGAAGCTGCATCACGTTTAAATATGCATATTAAAACTGTTCAGGATTTCCTGGAAGCCATGACAGAGCTTGGAATAATATCAAAAAAAGAAGTAATAGAGAAGAAAAGACCTTACTACAGATATACTCTCATTAAAGATAAAATATCAATGAGTATTGATTTAAACGATCTTTTTTCAGACGACAAAAAAACAGATGATCAAGCTAAAAGAATCAGGGAAAAGCAAAACTCAGGTGTTCGTTTTACCACCTCAAGAGATGGACAGCAAATTAGTAGTGTATCTATATGGATTGGAAATGGGCGTAACAGAAAAGAAAGAAAGATAAATTTCTCAAACGCTCAGGGAAAATTTATGTTTCACCTGCCTTTTCCAACTGCCGATTTCAAAAGTATACAGGAAATCATGAATCAATCAGGGATCAACATTGAACATAATTCAGAAATAAGCGATATTGTTGACGAAATGATCAAACTTAATGTTATAGAAGAAAGTTAATTATCACTACCATTAGCTAAATGATAAATACTATTTAACAAAAACCTCTTCAAGAATAACATCGTATTTATAACCTGATCCAAAGTCTTTATTGGTACGTACAGTCCCTTCAAAAATAAGAGTATCACCCTGCTCTATGATCTCTTGGGTTGTTAAAACCAGGTCATACAAACCATTATATTCAGTACCATCCTGGATGTGTACCCAGTTTTTTCCCATAATACCGTTATTGACTTTAGTTACAATACCATTAACAATTACTTTCTGGTTCTTATAATTATCCTTATTCTCAATCAAATCTGCAATACTTATCCCTGCTTCAGGAGCATCAATGGAAATATCCACCTTATCCTGCTTTGGCATCATAGTATGGATTCTTTTCACATCCATAGCATCTGCTCCTTTATCTGCCAATTTCTGAATTTCTTCAACAAAATAGATTTTATCAAATTTCTTGTTCAGGTCTTTGCTTTCAAAATTATTCATTTCAAGCCGCCCCCGGTATAATAAAACATCACCCGCATTGACATTAATTTTAGCAGCTGCTATCCAATAGAGATTACTCCCTTCCTTAACCTTTAAATAAGTGTATGCATTGGCCTGAATAACCTCTTCAACTTCAACCTTATGGTTTTCATCATTAATACTCTTGGGATCATTGGATGTCCACTGGCAGGAAAAAAGAAATAAAGACAATGTCAGCACAAAAACATAATTAAAATATCTCATATATACATTATTAAATTATTGAACTAATTTAATATAATTTTATATTAATACAGGATGCTGAAGAAAGAAATTACTATATTTAACATACTGAAAAGAATAATAGCTATACTTCCAATTGACTATAAATAATAATCTCTACTATAATATTTTGCATTTCATTAAAGAAATAATATAAAATTCATTCAATAATGATTATTCAACGCGCTGTATTTAAGTCAGTTCTGTTTATATTTTTGATTATTTGCCTTGAAGCCAATTCACAAACAATAAGATCATATATAAATGAGCGCTTTAACAATTATTATTCAAAAGAAGAAATAAACGACATAATAGGAACAGGTGAATTTGATGAAAATGGAAATCCTCATAGATTCTGGTCATATCGTTTAATAACTGATGCTAACATTAAATACTATGAAGGAAATTATATTAATGGTAAAAGAGAGGGCGTTTGGAAGAATTTCTCAGTAACTCTTCCTGCTAATTATTCAAATAACGATGGACTTATCAGATCATGGGAAGTATGGAAAGAAGGGAGATTATATCAATGGAAAGGGGGAGCAAATCATATTGAAATTGTTTTTTTAGATGGAATTGATGAGAATAGTGCAAATGAAATACGAAGATTGGACGAAGCATTTGAAAATATGTACAGAAGTACAAAAGGAGATAATTACAATTACCTGAGAAGTGAGTCTATTCCTTCCCTTGCAAAAGAACTATGTGATAGAATTAAAACAATTTACTTAGTCACTGATGTAACAGGACGATTAACATTTAATACAGACACAAAACAAGCTGAACTTTACGAGGAATTTGATAATGGAAAGATCACCAGAGGGATTTATTATGATTATGAAGGTCAAACTTGTTATTCCAAGCAGATCTTTGTAAACGATACTTTAAGCGAAAAATACATGTATATGCTTGGAGTTGAATCTGATGTTGACATATATACATACCATACCAATAGCTATTTAAAAGAAATTAAAAGGTATAGAGGCGATTCTGTTAAATTTGGAAAGTGGATGGGCTATTATTCAGATGGAGCAAAGAAATACTGTGGATCATATGTTAAAGGAAAAAAATCAGGTAAGTGGAAGTTCTATGATCAAAATGGTGAAAAGAACTTTATTAACTTTATTGATGGTAATGAGGTGAAATAAAAACTTAATAAATGCAAACCGGATTAAATAAGAAAGTCACTTTTGTAATTATCATTATAATATGTTCCATAATGGTAACTGCACAGTCAAAATCAGTTCTTATTGATGGTTTTGTAAAAGATCAGTCTGGAAATCCACTTCCATTCGCAAGTGTTTATATAAAAGGATCCAGTATGGGAACAGCAAGCAATCCGGAAGGATATTACCAGCTTGAAGCTCCCATTGGTGTTTATGAAATAGTATTTCAGTATGTTGGGTACAAAAGTCAGACACATACAATTTCCACTTCCAGCACACATATCACTCTTAATGTTATACTGGAAATTGACAAATACCTTCTTAATACTATAACCATTAGCTCGGATGCTGAAGATCCTGCATACAGAATAATCCGGAATGCGATAAAAAAGAGAAAATACCACCTGGAAAACATTACTCCATATACTTCTGATATTTATACCAAAGGAATATTCGAAATGACAGAAGCACCTGATAAAATGTTTGGTGACTCCATAAATACAAAAAACGATTCAATATTAGGAATTTTCTATCTCTCAGAATCTGAGTCCAGGATACATTTCAAACCTCCTGATAAGATTAAGGAAGAAATGATATCTTCAAAGGTAAGCGGTAACAACAAAGGGTTTAGCATTAATTATATCTCATTTTTTTTAATGAATTTTTATGAGAATAAAATTCAGATTCCAATCGATCGTATGCAAAGAGGATTTATATCCCCTATTGCTTATAATGCATTATTCTATTACAAATACAAGCTTGAAGGTACTTTTTGGGAAGAAGACCTTCTTGTCAATAAAATAAAAGTGATTCCTAAAAGAAAGAATGATCCGGTTTTTTCAGGATATATTTACATTATTGATGAACTATGGAGCATTTTCAGTCTCGACCTTATTTTAAGCAAAGAAGCTCAGATTGATTTTATTGATTCTATAAGAATCTCAAAATCACGCTTTCCTGTAGAAGATTCGATGTGGTTAACTTTTACCCAGAAGTTACAGTTTTATTTTAGCATTAACATTTTCGGAAAAAAGTTTGCAGGAAATGGAATTTTCCATTCACAACACACGAACTATGACTTCAAGGCAGAATTTAATGATGAGTTTTTCAATAACGAGCTTATCAAAATTGACCCTGATGCCAATAAAAAAGATTCAATCTATTGGGTGGATAACAGGCCAATCCCTCTAACAGATAAGGAAAAAAAGAACTATTATAAGGAAGATAGTATTGCAAAAGCCCATCAGTCGAGGGAATATCTCGATTCACTTGACAGAAAAAGAAATAAATTCAGAAGGAGAAATATATATTCCGGATATAATTATTTCCGACGCAGGGATAGCACTTCTTTCAGTATAGGCTCACCATTAAAAACTATTCAATACAACACTGTTCAAGGTCTATTCTTACGACTAGATCTTGGATATTCACGTTCTTATGCAAACAGAAAGGCATTCTCCTTAAATCAAGCAGTTGGCTATGGGTTCAGTAATAAACGCTGGACTTACAACCTGAGATCACGATATTATTATAATCCTGAAAAATTTGCTTCTATAACAATTACGGGAGGCATAAGACCACAACAATACAATTCAACCGATCCTATTACACCTTTCCTGAATACTGTTTATACATTATTGGATGAAAAAAACTATTTAAAAATCTACCAAAAGACTTTTCTGAATATTTCACACTTTTTTGAAATTACGAACGGCCTGTATGTCTGGACAGTCCTGGAATATGCAGACAGGCAGGCACTTGTAAATACTACAGATTACAAGTGGGTAAATTATGATTCAAGAGATTATACAAGCAACAATCCTCAAGATCCACTGGATGACAATCCTGCCTTTAAGGAAAACCAAAACTTGAACATTACCGCATCATTAAGGTACAGGATAAATCAAAAGTATATGTCTGTACCGAATAAAGTAATATTGGATTCAAAATATCCTGATATAACAGTTTCATATACCAAAGGGATTAACGGTATTTTGGGGAGTGACATGAATTATGATTTGCTGCAATTTGGTTTACAGGGAAAAGTAAAAATGGGCTTGGTTGGAACAAGTAATTACATCGGTGTTTATGGTAACTTTATAAATAATTCAAGGATGGAATTCATGGACTTCCATCATTTCAATGGTAACCGAACTATAATAGCAAACGAAAGGTTTAACTCTTACCAAATCCTGGATTACTATAAATACAGTACCAATGGTCAATATATAGAAGCTCATTACGAGCATCATTTTAATGGATTTATTTTTAACAAACTGCCATTGATAAGAAAGACCGGATGGAAGGCCGTTGGAGGGATTCATTATTTCAACAGTGATTTTGATGCAGATTATTTTGAGGTGAATATTGGGGTGAAAAATATTTTCAAGTTTATACGTATTGATTTTATAACTGCGTTTAACAGGGGTGAGAATATAAGGACCGGGGTGGTTGTGAAAATAAGAGGGGGATAGGCTTTAATATTTTGACACTTCTTTTTACTTTTTCCAATCTTCATCGTAACATATCTAAATCCCAATTCATGCTTATGCAATTTGAGATTGAGAAAACAATTAGCAGAATAAAAACCGGTAATCGGAATGCTTTTAGGAAGCTGGTGGAAGAATATCAGCAATATGCTTTTAATCTCGCATTCAGAATGCTCTGTGATGAAGAAAATGCAAAGGATGTAGTTCAGGATAGTTTTATTAAAATATGGAAGAAGATCGATGAATATGACACAAGAAGTAAATTCACCACCTGGATGTATAAAATTGTAACAAATACGGCGATAGACAGGCTCAGGTCGATAAATAGGCAAAGAACAATTAAGCTTGATGTAGTTTCAGAAAGGCTTATTCAAATGCAGGAAGATTCTCCGGAGACAAATTTCAACAATGTAGAAATGGCATCTATTATCAAAGCCCTTGCAGATGATCTTCCTGAAAAACAGAGAATGGTATTTGTATTAAGAGATCTTCAGGAACTGAGTTCACAGGAAGTGGAAGGCATCCTGGAAATAAATGAAACACAGGTGAAAACTAATTTATACCATGCCAGGAGATCAATAAAGGAAAAGCTAACAAAAATAATCTCATTTGAAAGGAGCTGGAGATGAGTAACAACAAACACATAAATGAAGATGGGAAATTTAACAATATAGTTAAAGGTTTGAAAAAAGAACCTGTATTAAAAGATCCAGAACAATTAACTGATAGCATACTGAAAGAAATAGAAAATGAAAAACACATTACTTCTGAAAAAAAGCCGATATATAGAACTATTTTCATAATGAAGAGAGTACTAGCCGCTGCTTCAGTGGTATTATTGATAGTGTTTGGAGTAGAACAATACATTTTTGTTGACAAATTGATACAACTTGAAAACAAAAATTCAGATGTAGAACAAAGATCCCAACAACTTAAAGGCTTGAACTTCATGCTTAGAAATATTGATATTGAAAAACTGATGTTGGCCGATCAGGACAATAAAGAGCCCGGGGAATACAAGAAGTTTTTAAAAGCTAGAATTCAACAGGCCAGATTATTGGCATTAAATCTTGAAAAATCAGAAATAAATGAACTCAACAAAATAAGAAATCTTTTCAAGGATAAGTCATTAGATATTGAGCATCCTGAAAAACAAAATATAAAAGAAAAGCGATACAACTAAAACAATACTTTTTGTATAACAGAAATGAGTTTTAACAATTAAACCTTACGATCATGAAAACAAAACAAATTTTAAATATACTTCTCATACTGCTTCTTGCACTAACATCCTGCAGGGAAATCACCGTTACCACTGTGGTTCATGATGATGGATCCTTTACAAGAATATTCACAATTACCGGTGATTCTTCCAGTGTGATTAAGAAGGATCTGCCATATCCTGTTGATTCTACCTGGACGTCAGAATACAGTAAAGACACTTCACAGAAAAATGAATTTACACTCACCTATTCAAAGACATTTAAAAGGTCAAAAGATCTGAATAATGAAGTAGCAGCTGATACAGGATGGAGAAGGCAACTGGACAGGCACTTCGATATAGGAAAAGCATTTGGATTCTTTTATTCATATCCCAGATACCGTGAAGTAATCAAAGCAGCAAATCCTTTCAAGGAATATGATTATAGTGAATACCTCGGCAAAGATGATTTATTATGGCTCTCCGGCGAAAAGGTACGTATTACAAAAGCTGACTCAGCCAAATATAAATCAGCTGATGACAGGTCATCAGAATACTTTGAAGATCTTTTAACACAGGAAATCATTAAAGTAATGGAAAAAGGTATTGCCGAACTTAATGATCCCGGGCTGGTACCTCAAGGTGTCATTTTATATAAGGATAGCATTAAACATCGCCTGGATGATTATCATAATAATCTCAACTATTACATTGATTTATATTATAAATGGACAGAGAATCCTACAGTAAAGGAGCTGTATAATATTGATCCTCCGATATTCCAGGAATTGAACAAGAAAGGAGAGTTCTTACTGGAGATAATGGGAATGGAAAGCTATACCTCGGAAGTAGAATTACCCGGCATTATCATGGAGACCAATTCTACAAAACTTGAAGGCAATAAAGTGGAATGGAAAGTTGATCCCATGTCTTTCATGCTGGAAGATTATGAAATGTACGTTGAATCACGTATTGTGAATAAATGGGCGTTCTATGTGGCAGGAGTGGTTTTAATTCTGTTGATAGTCCTACTCATCATTAAGATCAGAAAATAGCCCCGGCAGGGGCGACACATCATAAGCTCCGTCAGGAGCGACACATCATAAGCCCCATAGGGGCGAAACAAATTCATTTTTAATTTACATTTGTTAAAAAAATATGATCAAGAATCTAATATTAATTATAGCAATATTCCTGTCTCTAAATTTGAATTCCCAGGATCACAGGTACATCTATACAATTTTCACATCATCAGATAAAACAGAAGATATAATCTATGGAGCTGCTCCTTTCCTGAATTCAATATATGCTATTGAAAGTGATACCAGCAGAGGAGATCTGGTAATGGATATTTACCAGCCTCATGGCGATAATCTAACGCTTCGTCCTGCAATAATTTTCGCACATTCAGGTGGATTTCTGCAAGGAAACCGCAACCATGATGATATGGTAGCATTTTGCGACACCTTTGCAAGAAAAGGATACGTTACAGCTACCATTGATTACCGCCAGGGATATTACCTTTTATCCAATGCAGGAATGCATTCTACAAGGAGTGCTTACAGAGGCTTACAGGATGGAAGAACAGCAGTCAGGTACCTGAAAGCCAATGCGCAGACTTACGGAATTAATCCTGATAAAGTATATTTTGCAGGAAGCAGTGCCGGTGCTTTTATCGGAATGAATATAATTTATATGGATGACCCTGCTGAAAAACCGGTTGATGCAGGAGCTGTTTCCTATGTAAATACCATTCCTCCATTTAATCATTCAGGACCAGACCTTGGCCCCTATGATATAGGAAATAATCTGAACGAAGATGGAAAACCTGACGCAGTCATTGCGCTATGGGGTGCAATAAACAATACCGATAATATTACTATTGAAAATAATGAAGCAGTATTCTTGATTCATGGTACAGACGACGGAACAGTCCCATTCAATGTTGGCAATCCCTGGGGATATACCCAGCTACCTCTGGTATATGGCAGTTATAGCATAAACAACAGATTGGAAAGCATTGGCCTGACGAACAAAGAAACCTATTTTGTAACTGGAGCTGATCATGAATTCTATGGCACATCAAATGGAACGTGGTCAAATGGAACGGGAGGAAACGAATACTGGGATACCATTGTAAATAAAGCGACTGTGTTTCTATGGAAACAACATAAGCCAACGGCTGATTTTTCAGTATCATCCAATGGCCTTACTGCAGAATTTACAGACTTAAGCTCTCTGGCTGACAGTTGGCTTTGGAATTTCGGAGATGGAAATTCAAGCAATGAGCAAAATCCTGCTCACACCTATGATACTGAGGGAACTTACCTTGTTGAAGTATATATCGAAAATGATATCCGAAGCTGGGATACTGCTAAACAGTTAATTTATGTAAGCCCTACAGGTATTGAATCGCTACACACCAATGTTATCAAGATCTTCCCAAATCCCGCTAACAACCTTCTGAATATTGATTTAAATAATTCTAAACACAGAACCACTATCAGAATTTATAATAATCTTGGCATTTTGGTATTAGAGAAATCTACAAATAAACAAGCTGTTATACAGCTAAATGTTAGTCTGCTTAAAACAGGAATATATTTTATTAGAATTGAATCCGGAACCAAACTATCAAACAAAAAACTGATAATAAAGGATTGATTCAGTCACTGGTTGCTGGTCTCCTTCTTCGTGGTTTTATTGAATCTTTTCCCGAAAAACCCTAAATTAGGAGTCTATAATCAAATGCATGCTATTCAAACCTGAAATATTTATAATGTTGCTTGTGTTTGCAATAGGTTTACCCTTTCTTATTATGGTTTCAATAAGCATCATGTTTTTCCTGGAAAAAGAAAAACATGCAGGATCAAAAGCTCTTTTCCTTACTTTCATATTTTTAATAACAGGATTTTGCATTTTCACATTCCGCCTCGAATATGTTGTTATGAGCTTGTTCTTTATATGGATTGCATTATTTGTATCATTTTTCCTTCCTTTGAAAACCAAAAAAGATATTACCGATAATGAACCTTCCTGCAGGATTGATGAACGTGACATCATGTTTTCCAGGAATGAATTAGTACCGGGAACAGATCGTTTTAATAAATATTATGAACGACATCCTGAAAATAAAATAAAGGATGATATGTTCAGGAAAGAACCCGGATTGCTTTCTCCTGATTCAATCTACTTTAATAAAGCTGCATTTGAGATTGCAAAAAAGTATGATCAAAAGATACAAGGATTGCAAGCTAAAGTCAAGGGAACTCACAATCCTGATAAAACTTCTGTAAACACTGCAGAAATAAGTAATAAGCTTAAAAGCTTTGCTATTAAAAATGGAGCTCTCAAAGCAGGAATTACAGATTGCAAACCTTATCATTTCTACTCAGTTAAAGGAAGGAGAAATGAATATGGCAACAAAATTGAGTTGAAATACAAGTTCGCGATTGCATTCACTGTAGAAATGGACCATGATATGGTTAAGCCTGCTCCTGATGCTCCAATTATCATAGAATCAACAAAACAGTATTATAATGCAGGAAAGATTGCCATTAAGCTTGCTGAAGAGATCCGGCAAATGGGCTACGATGCCAGAGCCCATATTGATAGTAATTACCAGCTAATTTGTCCGCTGGTAGCCCGTGATGCAGGATTAGGAGAAATAGGAAGAATGGGCTTGCTTATGACATCCAAACAAGGACCCAGAATTCGAATCGCAGTTGTTACAACAGAACTTGATCTGATTCCTGATAAATATATAAAACAACATTCCTTAATTGATTTCTGCAGGATATGCAAGAAATGCGCTGACTGCTGTCCGGGTCAATCAATACCTGAAGATGATCCTATAGAGATCGGGGGAGTAAAACGCTGGAAGATCAATTCCGAATCATGCTTTACCTTCTGGTGCAAAGCAGGAACTGACTGTGGAAGGTGTATGACGGTCTGTCCTTACTCCCATCCTGATAATTTATTGCATAATTTAATACGCTTTGGAATTTCAAGATCAAAGGTTTTTAGGTACCTTGCGCTGTATCTTGATAATTTCTTTTATGGGAAAAAGCCAGTGCCCTGGCCTTTACCCAGATGGCTAAGAAACTAATATTAAAATACTATGATACGATCAGTACTATTTCTTCTACTCACTTTTCTATTTATCAATTCCTCAGAATCATTTGCTCAAAATAAAAAGGTGATTGAAAAGATCATCGAGATTGGGACAAGCGATAATCAAACCATGGATCACCTCGATATACTATGCAACAGAATTGGTGGCCGCCCAATCGGATCCGATGCCTATGAAACTGCCGAAAAATGGACTGCTTCAAAATTCGAAGAATGGGGAATGGAAGTTGATCTTGATGAGATTGGAGAATTAGCAGTTGGTTTCAATCGTGGCCCCTGGTTTGGACGGATGCTCTCCGATAATGGAATGATCTTGCATTTTGCTACTCCTTCATACACTGCTGGCACTAAAGGTGTTCAAAGAGGACAGGTTTTGCTGGAGCCTAAGACACAATCAGAATTCGACAGGATGAAGAAAAAGCTCAATGGATCATGGGTTTTGATTACTGGAGAAAATGATGGTTTTCCAATCGATATTTCTGAAGAAGCTGATAAGGAAAGAGATTCTATTATCTCATTGAATAAAGAGATCAGAATAAAGAATAGGGAAATTAGAAGAAGAAACTGGGAAAACCGCGATTCTGGAGAAGAAAAAGAAGAATACCTGGAATATATCGATGAGCCCGCACTTTTTTATAAACAAATGAGAGAAGCAGGCATGCTTGGAATTATACAGAAATCAAAAGTTCCAATCATGGTTATGTACGACAGAAAAAATGTTATGGATATGACATGGGATAATCTCCCGACTTGTCCTGATATTAAACTCGATGAACATCAATATGCCATCATAGAACAGATGGCTAAAGAAAGAAGATATTTCGAATTGGAATTTGATATCAGAAATCATTTCAGGATGGGCCCCATAAAATATCATAATGTAATAGGCATTATTCCCGGAACAAAATATCCTGATGAATATGTTATCATGGGAGGACATCTCGATGCCTATGATGTTGCTACAGGTGGAGTTGATGACGGTTCAGGTGCCACTCCTGCTATGGAAGCAGCTCGTTTGATCATGGAAGCAGGGGGGAAACCAAAACGCACCATCCTGGTAATACTCTGGGGTGGAGAAGAATTTGGATTACTTGGCTCCACACATTGGGTTGAAGAAAACAAAGATAAGCTCGACAAAACATCCAATATGTTCAACCGCGACGGAGGACCAACTGTTCCTGTAAGCATTAGTGTTACCAAAGCCCAATGGGATGATATGGAAAAGATCTGTGAACCACTCAATGATATCAATCCCGACTTTCCCTTTAAAATGAAAGAGCGAAAAGCTCAAAATAAACCTAAAGAAGCCTGGGGAACGGATAGTGGGCCATTTGCTGTCGAAGGAGTTCCAGTAATGACTTTCAACACAGGAGACCCTAAGGGATATAATTTCAGTTACAGGGAGATATGGCATACGGAAAGAGACACTTATAATATGAGTATTCCGGAATATCAGGAGCAAACAGCTGTTGTGACGGCGATTGTGGTGCTGGGGATTGCCAATCTAGATCATCTTTTGTCACGCGAAGGGTACTGGAAAGAAGAAACTGATTAATTCCATATTCCATATTTTCAGTTCTTCTGCCACGGAAACTTTCCTTCCAGCTCAACCTGTAACGACAGGCTCAGGAATGTCCTGATCAACACTATCAATCCAAGAGCAAAAACCTGTTTTAATTCTGGATCAGTGATCACAGTATGAATAATATCTGCAGCTATGAGAATTTCAAGGCCTAACAGTATTGTTTTACCTAATTCCTGCCTTAGACCCCCATAACTATTTGCTTTCTCTCTAATAACATTTACTAAAAATTTCACGATAAAAAACAATGATCCAACTACAATGATCACAACACCAGTAGTTTCCAATATCTTGGAAAGATACTCTATAATTAATTTCAAATCTTCCATAATATAAATTTACAAATAATTGTTCATTCTCTGTTCACTGTCCACTGTTCACTGCTCACCATTAATATTTCTCAATTTAACATTATCATATCAATATACATTAACTATTTTTGTAATACTCAGGTTAAAATAAATAAAGGGATGAAAATCTACCATTGCATATCAATTATATTAATCAGGTTTATACTTTTTTCAGGAATACTAGTTTACTGTAGCACTTCATTTTCCCAGGAAATCCCTGACTTCGTTGATACACCTTCTTTGAATATGATTTTTGAAGATGCAGATGTTGAAGGTTCTATTCTGATCTTCGATTTTATTGATAATAAATTAATTAGCAATGATTTCAACTGGGCAGAAAAAGGATATCTGCCCGCTTCCACATTTAAAATACAAAATTCTATAATTGCACTGGAAACGGGAGTTGTTGAAAGCGATACAACTATTTTAAGGTGGGATGGAAAAGCCCGAAGATTTCCCATCTGGGAAAAGAACATGAGCCTTAAAGAAGCCTTTCAACTTTCCTGTGTACCTTGCTATCAGGAAATTGCAAGAAAGATCGGCCCGAACAGAATGCTTGAAAACCTGGATAAACTAAAATATCCGGGAATACGGATCACAGAAGAAAACATTGACAAGTTCTGGTTGGAAGGCAAATTAGAGATCAATCAGTATCAGCAAGTTGATTTCCTGAAAAGATTATATTTTGGGGAACTTCTTGTCAGTAACAGGACAACACAAATGATGAAGGATATTTTGATACTGGAAGAAAACAAGAATTATCGCCTGAGTGCTAAAACAGGATGGGCTGTCAGGGATGGTAATAACATCGGTTGGTTTGTAGGATATCTTGAAAGCAATAATAAAGTTTACTTCTTTGCAACTAATATAAAACCCAAAGAGGAGTTCAATATGGAGATGTTCCATCTGATAAGGAAAGATGTAACTATGGAAGCTTTTAAGAAGCTAAAGCTAATTAAATAACGAAAAGCGAATAAGAAAATCAGAAATTGGTAAGTAGACGCATTGAGATAAAATCTTTGCGAACTTTGCGTTTCTATTGCGTCCATTGCGGTTAGAATTCTAATATTAACCGCAATAGATGCAAAGGAAGGCGCTATGGACACAAAGACTTCATAGAAAACAATACACAATAGAAAAAACAATTATTTGCTCCTCTTGTAGATCATTTTACCAAACTTCACCTCACTGGTTGAGTGTATCTTATAAAAATACAATCCTGAAGGGACTGATTCGCTAGCTGCATTCCATATCACCTCGTAGGTTCCCGGAAAGTGGTTTTTATTAACCAATTCTTTTACCTTGCTTCCGTTCAGATCATAAATGCTGATACTTATCCGTTCATCCTGCAAAACATTATACTTTATGTTTATTTGTGATACAAATGGATTAGGATAGCTTGTTATGGAAGTGATCATATCATTTAATCCATTCTCATCAACACCTATGGTAATATTATCATTGAAATAATCAACAATCTGGCTTACAAGATATGCTCTTGTATTCAGACTGTCACCACTGGCAAATGCACCCAGGATAACAGAAGAAGATATTGTTTTATAAGCGGCACTGTCGAAAGAAACCATTCGTGTTTTGGTATCTTCAGAATAAAAAAACTGCTCTCCCTCTTCGGCCGTAATATGATCTATTAACAAATGAGCATCCTTTCCTCCCAGATAACTGTATGTGATCCCTGACATAAACAAACCATCACTACCTGTCAGGTGTGATATTTCATCCTCTCCACCATCTCCTTTATATGCAATGCCCAGGTAATCCATTAATGCTGTTCCTTTAAGGTCCTTTCCTAAATCAGCGCTTTCCATATATAAATTACCACCACTTTCAAGGTAGAAAATCAAGCTTACCTGGTCTGCTCCAGTTACAGTTCCAGGTGGTTGCATAGATCAAGTTAAACAATACAAACCCATATTCACAAAGATCATATCGTAGGGCGACAGATCAGGTGGCAGAACAGGAAGGGCAATATATGATATTCCTGCTTCATCAAAAGCCCTTTTCATCCCGATATCGGTTTGTACAAAATCTCCTTTTTCAGGATCTATCAAAGTTTCCTGATTATTATCATTATCCCAAAGTAAAACAAAGAAATCGCTTCCGTCATGAATACGCAGGAAATGACTTTTAAATGTATTGTTTTCCAGGAAGTCGTCATCTGCACTGATCACTATAGCTGATAATGCAGTGTTTTGAGCTTCATCAGCAATCCAGTTAATATTATAAGTATTTGCTTCACCGGGAAGCAAAGTTTCACTTATCTGAATATCTTCAAGCAGGTCTCCCGTTTTAAAATTATAAAGTTCAATAGTGAAGTTTGACTGGTTATGGATACCATTGTTTTCAACAATAATATCAAATGTTCCACTTTCATTTAACTCCAGGGAATTAGGACCATCAAAACCAGCAATAGCAAGATCATTCTCATAATTAGCCGTTACCTTCAAATTAAAAACTTTCCAGAAATCCCAGGCAAAAGTGGTTACTCCAAATGTTTTGAAATGAAGCTGAATATTCTCTCCTGCAAACTGACTGACATCAATTGCAGTATCTTTGCCATATAAATTACCCCAACTCCCTGCGATAAGATAATGCTCAAAAACAAGATGTTCATTTGTATCATGAACTATATAAATTTCTGCCTTTTCATCTATTACACTGGGGACAAAAACCTGTAAATATTGATTGATTATTAATTTATCAACATTTGCATCAAGACTGATCACCTCTGAAACTGCCGAACAATCAAAATCATGGATTTCAGGATGCCAGGAAAATTTCAGATCACCTGAATTTAGCTTCCAGTTTCCTTCAAGAGACCAGAAATGATATCCTTTCAGATTATCTTCCCAGAATGTTGATTGAGAGATCACAGGAAAAGAAAATAGTGTTGTTAATAGTAATATGCTTATCAATTTCTTCATAATAGCCATCGAAGTTAGATAAAGAAGACAAATAAAGGAGGGGTTTTGTTGCTTACTGTATTCAAATTATTTATTAAGCAATAAAAACATTATGAGTTTTGCCTAAAATGAATTAAAATCGCCCTTTCAGGTCACCGCCATACTTAATATCTTTTGCTGTCACTTCAGGATCATTAAGCCACTCTGGAAAACTCTCTTTCACAAGTTTATCTCTTTCTTGTTCCAATTCTTTTTCTGCATAGCTATAAACCATTTCCGCTGAGAGAATATTAGGAAAAGCCTTGATCTTTGTAAGTTTGGCTATTTCTTCTTCAACGCCTTCACCTTCAATAGTGATTACAATTTGTCCTTTTTTATTATGCAAATGATACTCACAAAAGTCACTATTCTTAAGAGCATCTATCACCTCATCCAGATGCTCCATATTACATTGTATGATTACACTTGAGATATTCATAATTACTCTTTATTTGCTAAGTTAAATTTAAAAAATATTAATTAAGTTTCCAGAACAGAATTTCAGGATCTTCACCTGAAGTGATCAATGTATTGTCTGAAGAAAATAATATCTTGGTCAGCGTACTTTCTTGTCCGGATAATATGTGCATTTTCTGCTTCGTCTCAACCTCTATGATACAAACATCGTTATTCTCATTAACCGAATAAGCGCATAAGTTCCCGTCATTACTCAGACCAACACAATAAATCAGAAAATCTTCCTGTAAAAAATATTTAGTATCGGCTCTTATATCATAAATTCCGAGCCTTCTATCCTGTCCTCCTCCTGCAATAATTCCATTTTTATAATCAAGTTTATATACTCTATCCACATTATTGCCTTCGAATTCCCTAATTACCTCTCCTGTTTGCGTATCCACCATCCTAAGAATTCCGCTTTCATCTGCGATAAATATTTTAGATTTATCCTCATTAAGGCAAAAATCTGAAAGTGAATAATTGCTTACATGTGTTTTATACAAAACAGATCTCCCCGGGATGTCATATAGTAATATCTCATTGCTTAGCAATCCCAGAACAATCTTGTCTTTATTAAAATATCTTGCCTCGATTATTAACATTTTGTCATTTCCAGAGTCTATAATTTTTTCAAACTCTTTTCCGGAATAAACAACAACATCTCTGAACCCTCTTTTACCTTGTACCACAAGAAGTATATTATCATCAATTTTGTCGATAGAAAATATTTTTGGTGGAATATTATCTCCCATAAAATCTTTAATACTAGGAAGTATTAACTGGTCGATCTTTTCACCGGACTTAATATCAAAAATATCAACTACTCCCTGGTCAGTCGCCGCGTAAAGAATGTTTTTTTCTAAAATAAAATCTATCACACTGCCTGTAGCTGTAATACGAAATACAGGATCCAATGAATACGAACTATTAAAATAAAATGCTAATAAAAGGAAAATTGAGAAGCGTAAATACAGATTACCAGCTGTCATTTATATTATCATCTTAATTACATCAAGGCTATTTGACCCCTTCATCCATATTATCATAAAGGTTGGACTTTTCATCACTTCTGCCATCTCTAAAATCAGGAACAAATATATTGCTAATATCGACAGTTACTTCTGTCTGAGGAGCATGGCATTGAGTGCAGTTAAACATGGCTGCACAAAGCTTGTCTCCCAAATCTTTTGCTACTACCTCATTTGCTTCAGCATTTTCAATATATATATCCTTATCTTTAATAAACTCAGGTCTATAATTTACATAATGTGATCTCGGCATAGGTGTTGCATCAGAATACCTTATTTTATCCGACATATGGCAACGCAGGCACTCATTATTACTTATCGTAATAGGAAGAAGGCCGGTAACTTTATGTGGTATCATAGGAGGTGCATTTTCAAATGAGCGTTCAAATTTCACACTCTCCCCCTCCTCTGTACTAATATAGGTTGGCATTTCACCCATTACATTATCATCAGTCAATAATATAGCACTTTCCAGATCGATAACTGCATCCTCATCACTTTGATATGAATGTTTGTCTGAATTGCAAGCTACAAAAGCAAGCATCAAAATAACAAATGGTAACAAAATCTTTTTTTCCATGATATTTAATTCTTTATTGATATATTAATCGAATATTTTAATGAATCGTCATCACAAACTTCAATACATCTTCCACAATTGGTACATTCTCCTGAGGCAATAAATCCTGAATCAACTCCAATTATTTTCAACACTTGTTCTTCAGGACAAATGTCCTTGCATTTCATACAATGTGTGCATTTCTCTTTTAAGTGTTTCACTTTTATAAGTGAGAACTTCCCTATCAATGAATAAAATGCTCCCAGCGGACATAAATAGCCGCACCATCCGTTTGATATTATTGCAAAATCAAGTAAGAATACCATAAGGATAATTATCCATCCCAGGCCAAAACCGAATATTATTCCCCTGTGAAGCATTGTTACGGGGTTTATAAATTCGAATGCGGCAACACCAGTTATTGCAGAGATAACAAGTCCAAGGCCTAAAACCCAATATCTTGTTTTACGGTTTAATAAGCCATTTGCACTTGTTTTACTTTTAAACAATTTTTTATGCAAGCTATTAGCGGTATCTGTAATAATATTCACAGGGCACACCCAGCTGCAAAAACTTCTTCCTGCAATAAGTGCATAAAACAATAAAACTATCAAAGAACCTATCAGAAAATCAGCGCCCAGGATAAAACCAGCTGCTAATGTCTGTATTAATGTATGTGGGTCAGCAAGGTAAAATGATTCAAACACAAAAGCCGAGCTATAGCTACCCATCAATATTTTCCAGCTAAACCAGTTCGATCCTGCAAAAAGAATGACTAATAATATTTGTATCACTCTTCTGCTAATAAGAAACCTATTCTTAAATAACAATCTAGTCATCAATTAAGGCTTCCCAGTCATTTAAATAATCTTCCACAGATTTATCAATATTTTCTTCACTCTTTTTTTCTTTCAAGTCTTTAAGTCTCTTTTCATCCTGTTTCTCCCAGCCTTTAATATAATGTTCACCCACTTCCCCTGTAGCTTTATCACGCGGCAATATAAAGATTGCTGGCTTTTCTGTAACACAAGCATGTTCGCACAAACCACATCCTGTACATACATCATTATGTATGAAGGGCTTGAGAAGAGCATGCTTTCCTGTCCTCTCATTGCGTTGCATATCAAGAGTTATAGCTTCACCAATTAGAGGACAAGCACGGTAGCAAGCGTCACACTGAATCCCCCAAAAAGCAAGGCAGGATTCTGTATCAATATATGCTATTCCCATCCGGGCCACATTTATATCCATTGTCTTTTCTGAAGCATCTTCACTATCTAAGAATAATTTCTCCTCACTTAAAGCACCAGATGGGCACACTGGTACACAGGGTACATCCGGGCACATATAACATGGAACTATTCTTGGTTCAAAAAAAGGATTTCCTATACTTTTATTATCGCCGGGTTCAGCAATTTTCAGTGTATCATAAGGACAAGCTTCAACACAGGTGCCACATTTCACACATGCTTTAATGAAATCTTCTGCTTCCAATGCACCGGGTGG
Organism: uncultured Bacteroidales bacterium; assembly: GCA_964508895.1. Lineage (GTDB taxonomy): Bacteria > Bacteroidota > Bacteroidia > Bacteroidales > B18-G4 > M55B132. Next base: position 4,521 of record CAZDWF010000008.1, on the reverse strand, counting down.
TCTTAAAGCAAACTCAACAGCTTTAACATCTTCAACGAACCCTCCCCATACAAATCCTCCAAGGCCTATAAAGCCTGCTCCTTTCACAATTTTCTTCAGTGTATCTCTTCTTGTATTTATTTGATCATCATTTCTCATCATTAAACCTTATAGACTTTCACTGCACATTTTTTGAAATCCGTTTGTTTGGAGATTGGATCTGTAGCATCAAGGCAAACTTTATTTATAAGTACTTTCTCATCGAACCATGGCACATAGATCAGTCCCTGTGGGGGTTTATTTCTTCCACGTGTTTCAATATGCGCTTTCACCTTACCTCTTCTTGATTCAATCCATATTAATTCTCCCTGATCAAAGCCTTTCATCTTGGCATCTTTGGGATGCATATAACATAAGGCTTCCGGAACTGCTCTGTATAATTCAGGAACACGCATAGTCATTGTACCACTATGCCAGTGTTCGAGAACCCTGCCGGTGCATAACCATAAAGGATAACCATCGTCAGGCATTTCTACATGATCCATATAAGGTCTGAAGAATATTTTAGCTTTATTGGGCATATCCAGTTTACCTGCAGCTTTATCAACACCTTTGAGATTCCCTTTTGGAATAGATTTAAGAGCTTTTCCATAAAATGCGTAATCTCCGGTGTTTGCTTTTCTGGCATATGGATCATATTTCGAATTAAAACGCCATTGTGTTTCTTTTCCATCGACAACAGGCCATTTGAGACCTCTCACCTTATGATATGTATCAAAGTCGGCATAATCATGCTGACGTCCTTCACCAAACATCCTGTATTCTTCCCAGAGATATTTTTGCATGAAGAAACCATATCCTTCCCAGGGCTTGTCATCTGTACCAATAACATTTCTCTCATCACCTTCAACTTCAGAATTCTGGAATCCTTCTCCAATAGGATCAGGCCATGTAAATGATTTCGCCAGGTCATTTGCAAAGAGAACATCATAAAGAGTATCATTTGGATTATATCCCATCTCCCTGGATTCTTCCAACACATCGGGCAATCCGCCTGCCAGCCCTGGAATTTCTTTAGCTCCCCAAACATCTCGTATTTTAAAGCGTTTAGACAATTCAATGTATTGCCATGTGTCAGACATTGCATCGCCTACAGGTAATACTTGCTGTTTCCAGTGTTGAGTACGACGCTCGGCATTTCCGTAAGCTCCCCATTTTTCATATATCATAGCCGTTGGTAATACAAGGTCAGAAACTTTGGCCGAGATACCCGGATAACTATCGGTTGTAACGATGAAGTTATCCATATTTCGTGCAGTTTTGAGCCAATGATTGGCGTTGGCAGAGCACATAAAGGGATTACAAACATTAACCCATGCAAATTTTATCTTACCATCCTGCAGATCTCTGAGAATCTTCATGATATGAGATCCTGGTTTCGGATTTAAGGTGCCATGTGGAAGCTTCCATAATTCTTCTGAAATTTCCCTGTGTTTTAGGTTTTTAACAACCATATCGGCAGGGAGCCTGTGTGCAAATGTGCCCACTTCCCTGGCTGTACCACAAGCAGAAGGCTGGCCTGTAAGACTGAATGCGCCATTTCCCGGACTGGCTTGTTTGCCTAATAAAAGGTGAACCATATATGCCTGCTCATTAACCCATACACCTCTTGTATGCTGATTCATTCCCATAGTCCAGAATGAAACAACTTTTCTTGATTTATTAATATAATAGCTGGCAAGAAGTTTAAGCTTTACCATATAACTATTGAGTGATTCCTCAGAGTCACCTTTAGACATTTTAGCAACATAATTCAAGGTGTAAGGTGCGAGTGCTTCCTTAAAATCCTCAAAAGAAATTGCCCAGTGTTTTCCTGCAGAGGCCCTGTTTTTCATTTCAATGTTATCGCCCTCTTCATACCCAAGATAATTAAGTGTAACACCTTCATCGCCTGAAACAACTTTCGACATTTCCTTTTTCACTGTCTCTCTTTCTTTATCAGTAAACTTAGGGTGATCCGGGGTTCTCATACCGTATCCTGTATCAACAGGACCGGTAACAAATTGTGTGTATTTGTCAACAAATTCCTGGTCAATAGCATCAGGATTATTGTAAACTAATTCCCTGGCAATATAGTTCCATATTGCCAGGTCTGTATGAGGTTTAAAAATTATCTCAATATCAGCAATATCTGAGGATCTGTTGTTAAATGTGGAGAGGTTGATAATTTTCACCTTATCTATATCAGACAATTTTCTGTCGGTTATTCGTGACCAGAGTATAGGGTGCATCTCAGCCATATTTGCACCCCAGAGGACTGCAGTATCTGTTAATTCAATATCATCATAGGAACCGGCTGGTTCATCAATACCGAAAGTCTGAATAAAAGCAGCAACCGCAGACGCCATACAATGTCTTGCATTCGGATCAATATTATTAGATCTGAAGCCTGCTTTCATAAGCTTAGCCATTGCATAACCTTCCTGAACAGTATACTGTCCGGAGCCAAAAACACCTATCCCTGTCGGGCCAAGTTCATCAAGGGCTTTACGCATTTGCAATTCCATTTCATCGTAAGCCCTTTTCCAGCTTACCGGTTTAAAATCTCCGGTTTTACTGAAATTCCCATCCTCATCGAGCCTTAAAAGCGGCTGTTTCAATCTGTCGGCACCATACATTATTTTTGCATTAAAATAACCTTTAATACAGTTTAGTCCCCGATTCACAGGAGCGGCAGGGTCACCTTTTACAGCCACAATTTGATCATCTTTTGTGGCCACCATAATTCCACAACCGGTACCACAAAAACGGCAAACTGATTTATCCCATCTCCATCCTCCTTCAACACTCTCAGCAGCAGCTTTCATAGATTTTGGGATGCTAACGCCTATTGCTGTAGCCGCAGCAGCTACCGCAGAACTTTTTACAAAATCTCTTCTGGTAAGACTCATTTTATCCTCCTATTTAATCGAAGTGTTTTTAATAATTAGTAGAACCGGAGCCAATAATGAGAGGTAAAACCGACTCCGGTGAAATCACAAGAATATTTATGCCTGTGAATTTCTTATTATGCTGGTTTTATTCATCTTTGGCATATCTTGATCTGAACTCTTTTGCAGCAGCTTTACGTTTTGCAACTTCCTCAGGATTCATCTTACCTAAAAACCATTGATGCATTTCGCTGTTAAGTATTTCATCAAGTACTACTTTAACTGCATTGGCACCAGCAACGTTTCCATTCTTTCTTGCCTTCTCTATCAGCTTTTTAGTTTCAGGAACCATTTTCATGTACCAGTTTTCGGCCAAATCGTACCATCCGTGCCATTGTACATAGTCGGGGCCCATCATTGCAGCTCCGTGGCGAACTCTTCTTCCTTCATGATGCCACAAGTAGAACCATTCCCATTCAATTTTATCATCAAACGCTATAGGGGTGATAAGTTTGTTTTCTTTCAGAGCTTTCATTAATTTTAATCCTGGCTTGCCATACTTGTCGTTGTAAAGGTTTACGGAGTTGTCAAACTGTGTATAGAAGTTTTCAATATACATTTTAGTATGACACTGTGAGCAAACATTCTTCATTTTATCCCTTCTCTGTTCCCAGGTTAAGAAATCATCCGGAAGCAGTTCACCTTTTGCTTCAGCTTTTGCCAGGGCGCCGGCATCAATTTTTTGTGAAACCTTAGGCCTGAGTGTCCAACTAATCCTGTCACCAATATCGTGTGTAACAGGCTGATCAGGTGTGGCACTAACGTGGCATGTAGCACATGTCGGTGCTGCTGAATAATCTTCACCAACAACCCATGGTTGTGCATCCAGGTTCATTTCTTCCCTGTTAGCATGGAAGTTAATACCGTGCTTTGACTCATTGTATACTTCAAGCTGTGGATGGTCAGGTCCCATATGACATTTTCCACAGTTTTCAGGTTGACGTACCTGCGCAACAGAAAAATGATGCCTGTTATGGCATGCGGAGCATGAACCCTTTGATCCATCAAGGTTCACTCGTCCCATACCTGTATTTGGCCAGGTTTTCGGATCAAGCTGAAGGATACCATCGTCATCATAAACAGGATTCCCACTTTCGTCTTTTAGGAATTCAACCCTGGAACCGTGACACTGCCAGCATCCTTGTGCAGGAGCAGGATTTGCACCATCATTATATGGTGCATACCCTTCCACAACCTCTGCAAGAACATTGTCTAAAGATCCCATAATTGCTCCGGCATCAGCATGGTGACTTGTTGTAAATTCTTCTGCTTCTTTCTCATGGCATCTTGCGCAATCATTTGGAGTTACAATAGTTGCTATGTAATCCCCTTCATGTTCATAAGCGTCAATGTCATCTTTTTCAGCAGCATGACATTCAAGGCAGCCTACACCAACTTGTGCATGTTTACTGTCTTTCCATTGATTTACAATTACTTTACCTGCGCCTTTTTCACTATGGCAGCTGATACAATGTTTTGTTCCAGCATCGAGAATCGGTGAAGGCTTATAATTTGGCATAGTCCTTTCGGTTTCTTTCCAAAGTGCTATAAC
>CAZDWF010000007.1:0-54043 GCA_964508895.1 uncultured Bacteroidales bacterium | reverse complement strand
AGATTACAGAATCCGAAGAAGATTCAGCACAAGTTGCATGTGCAATGATTCGAATCTACAAGGGTTCAAAGGAAAGTTATCCTGCATTCATCACACCAGAAGCATATCGTGCTATAATGGACTATGAAAAAGGATGGGTTCAACAATTTCATTTCGGCCCGATACGAAATAACAATACAAAGATGTTATCGCAAGCAGGTCCCGATTCAGGATTTGATTCCATGGGTGATTTGCCTGTTGCAAAAGCCCTTTCTAAATTCCTTGACAGGCTCGACAAAAATGGCAAACTGACAAAAACCATTCTTTATAATATTAACCCCAAAGACAATGATATGCTTGCCACCATGATTGGGAATTTCCAGGATGGAAGTGCAGCGGGTAAAATTCAAATGGGATCAGGGTGGTGGTTTTTAGATCAAAAACAGGGTATTGAGAATCAGTTGAATTCTCTTTCCAACCAGGGATTGTTAAGCCGGTTTGTCGGCATGCTAACTGATTCAAGGAGCCTTCTCTCTTTTTCCAGACATGACTATTTTAGAAGGATATTATGTAACTTACTGGGTCATGATTTAGAAAATGGATTGATACCCAACGACATGGAAATGATGAGCAAGATGATAAAAGATATTTGCTATTTTAATGCAAAAAATTACTTTGAATTTTAAATAATGGAAAAGAAAGTTATCACGTTCGGAGAAATTATGATGCGACTGGCTACCAAGGAATACCAAAGGTTCAGCCAGGCAACACAATTCGATACAAATTTTGGAGGTGGGGAAGCCAATGTAGCTGTTTCACTTGCACACTTCGGGATCCCAACAGTATTCGTCTCCGCCATTCCTGCTAATGAAATCGGAAACACCTGCATTAAGGAATTAAAAAAGCAGGGAGTTGGAACACAGTTTATTCAAAGGATTGGAGAACGCCTTGGTATTTATTTCCTGGAAAAAGGAGCTGTAAACCGGCCCAGCAACATTATCTATGACAGATCATATTCTTCATTTTCATCACTTAAAAAAGGCATGATTAACTGGGATGAAGTTTTGGAAGATGCTATGTGGTTCCACTGGACTGGCATAACACCGGCTATATCTCAAAACTCAGCAGATCTTTGCCTGGAAGTGATTGATAAAGCCAATGAGAAAAACATCACAGTTTCCTGCGATCTGAACTATAGAAGCAAACTATGGAAATACGGAATGAAGGCAAGTGATATCATGCCTGAACTGCTTGCTGGTTGTGACATCATACTCGGAAATGAAGAGGACGCAGAGAAAACACTGGGAATAAAGCCTGAAGGAGTCGACGTAAAGAGCGGTAAACTAAATGCAGAAGCTTACGAATCTGTTTCAAAACAAATTATAAGCCGTTATCCAAAAGCAAAAAAGGTGATCACTACTTTGAGAGGATCCATTAGTGCAAATCACAACACCTGGTCCGGCGTGCTTTATGACAGGCAAAAACTGTTAAAGACAGTTGAGTATAACATCACACACATTGTGGATCGCATTGGTGGTGGTGATGCTTTTATGGCAGGATTGATCTATGGATTAATTACATTCCAGGATGATCAGAAAGCACTTGATTTTGCTACGGCAGCATCCTGTCTAAAACACAGCATTCATGGTGACTTCAACATATCAACAGTAGAGGAAGTAGAAAAACTTATGAATGGAGACTATACAGGGAGGATTATACGCTAATGAAGATGGCGAGATTATTCATATTGTTATTTGTTATTATGGGAATAGGTTCAGATTCAATATCACAAAGCTATATTATAGCCAGGATTGAAGTTTCAAATGGTGATTATAGCAGACAAAATACTCCTGTCTCTATTTCACTGGATCAACTGAATATCGACTATGGATCAGACCTCGTCTTATTCGAAACAACTGATAAAAAAAAATATCATTACACCAATGCAGTTTGAGGAAGATAAACAACAACTTTGGTGGATACTATCAGGACCTACAAAAGCAAAATCAGTAAGAACCTATGAGTTGAGTAAGAATATTTTAAGCATACCAAAGGAAAGTTGCCAGAAAGGTCTTGATGTTAACAACAACGGAAAAATCCTGGTCATTAGCACATCAGAAAAAATTCTGCTGCAATACAACATACAGCCTCCGGCCCTGCCCGAAGGCATAGATTCAGCATATACCAGGGGTGCTTTCATTCATCCCTTATACTCACCTTCGGGTAGGATGTTAACAAGGATTCACCCTGAAGACCATTATCATCACGTTGGTATCTGGAACCCATGGACGAAAACCACTTTTGAAGGAAGAGAAGTGGATTTCTGGAACCTGGCAAAGAAACAGGGCACAGTTAAGTGTAAGGATTTGACCTCCATTGAAAAAGGTTCAGTCTTCGGGGGATTTAAAGCTGTTCACGAACATATTGATTTTACTGCTCCTGGAGGTGAAAAGACAGCAATCATTGAAGAGTGGCAAATAAAGGTATTCACACATAACAAGAACAATAATGACCTTTATATGGTCGAATTCATTTCAAAACTTCAATGCGCATCTGACAGTCCAATTACCCTGGAAAAGTACAGGTACGGTGGAGGCATTGGTTTCAGGGCAACCGAACAATGGACAAAAGAAAATAGTGGTGTTGAAACTTCTGAAGGAAAAACCCGAAAAGATGCTGATGCCAGCAGGGCAAAATGGTGCAATGTATTCGGAAATATCGATAGTGTAAAATCCGGGATATTGTTCCTGAATGATCCCGGGAATTTCGACTATCCACAGCCCATAAGAGTCTGGCCGGAAGATGCCGTAAATGGAAAAGGATATATGTATTTCCAGTTTTGTCCGATAAGGGATATGGATTGGAAATTATCACCGGGTGAGATATATTTCCAGAAATACCGCATGATAGTTTATGATGGTGAACTAAACAAAGATATAAATGAAAGATTTTGGCAGGACTATGCCAATCCTCCTGAAATTACAATTGAAATGAATAATTAAAACAGCAAATATGAAATCAACATTTTTAATATTTTGGATGATCCTTTATTCATTTCTTTGCTATCCGCAGGATGAAAAGAAGGTGCTGGTATTTACCAAAAATGGGGAAGGTTATGTACATGATAATATAGCTGCCAGTGTGGTTTCTATTGAAAAGCTGGGTGAAGAACACAATTTCCTCGTTGACATTTCCGATGATCCTGGAGTGTTCACTGAAGAAAACTTAAAGCAATACGACGCTTTGATCTTTTCAAATACCAATAACGAGGTTTTCGATACAGATAAACAAAAACTGGCATTTATCCGATATACAGAATCCGGGGGTGGATTTGTAGGAATACACTCCGTTTGCGGAACAGAAAGAGATTGGCCCTGGTTCTGGCAACTGGTTGGAGGAAAATTTATCAGGCATGCACCTTTCCAGGAATTCTCCATAAAGATTATTGATCCCAGTCATCTTTCCACATCATTTTTCGAAACAAACTGGACCCGAAAGGATGAATGTTATTACCTAAACCATTTAAATCCCGATATCCATGTATTGCTTGCCGCGGATCTTACAACTGTTGAAGACGAAGGAAAGCTGGAGTATCCTGGAAATACATTCGGAACCACTTTTCCAATTGCGTGGTATCACGAATTTGATGGGGGAAGGCAATGGTTTACAGCTCTTGGGCATAGTATCGAAGATTATTCCGATCCTCTTTTTGTAAAACATATGCTGGGTGGAATACAATGGGCTATGGAAAATGGCAAACCTGATTTTAATAAAGCAAGTTCAACTTCTATAAAATAATTATGAATAGACGAAAATTTATAAAAAGAACAGCACTGGCTTCTGCCGGAGCATTTATTGTTCCAACAATTTTACCATCATCAGTTTTTGGCAAATTCTCCCCAAACGATAAAATTAATATCGCTCAAATCGGCTTCGGAAGAATCGCTGAGAGCCATGATGTACCCGCCACCATAAAACACGAAAGTGTCAGGATGGTGGCAGTTGCAGATGTCGATATTAATCGTGCAAATAATGGCAAAAAATGGATAGAAAACTGGTATGCAGAGAATAAAGGAAGTAAAGATTATATAGATGTTAAAGTATACCAGGATTATCGCGAAATGCTGACCGACAAAAGTATAGATGCTGTAATAATCTCAACACCTGACCACTGGCATGCGCAACCTGCCATTGAAGCTGCCCTTGCCGGAAAAGATGTTTACCTTCAGAAACCTGCTTCCCTGACTATACAGGAAGGAAGGCAAATGAGCGATGCTTTTCACCGTACAGGAAGGATACTTCAGATTGGAAGTCAGCAAAGGTCTATTTATCCCTGGCCACATTTTCACAGGGCATGTGAGTTGGTTAGAAATGGCAGGATTGGTGATATAAAACATGTAGAAGTTGGATTATGGGGCGACCCACCCGGAATAGTTGAACCTGAAATGCCTGTTCCTGAAAACCTGAATTACGAAATGTGGCTCGGCTCTACACCTTATGTTTATTACACAGAAAAGAGAGTACACCCACAACTTGATTATAGTCGCCCGGGCTGGTTGCGCATTGAGCAATTCGGTGCCGGCATGATAACTGGATGGGGCGCACATCATATCGACACAGCACATTGGGGGATGGATACAGAATATACCGGACCTGTTGAAATAGAAGGTGAAGCAGAATTTCCAAAATCCGGTTTGTGGAATGTGCATGGGAAATTCAGGGTGCAATCAAAATATGCCAATGGAATGACTATGGATATCAGGGATGATTTTCCTAACGGAGTAAAATTTATAGGTACTGATGGCTGGTTGTTTGTCTCAAGAGGACCAGTCTCCGTTACACTTTCTGACCCTGGAGCAGATGCTGAAAAATTGATGGCTATCGATGCAAGCGATCCTAAGATCCTTAAATCAAAAATCAGGGAGGATGAAATTCATCTTTATAAAAGCCCTGAACAACATGAAAACTGGCTTGATTCTATCAGGACGAGAAAACAACCTGTTGCTCCTGCTGAAATAGCTCATCGTTCGTGCTCCGCATGTTTGTTGAGCCACATATCTATGAAGTTAAACCGAAAACTATTCTGGGATCCTGAAGCAGAACGTTTTTTAAATGATGACGAAGCCAATAAAGTGATATCAAGGCCACAGCGCTTTCCATATGGCACAAACTATATAGAATATTAATATGAAGCTGTATAAATCAACTATAGCATTTCTGCTTTTGAGCTTATGCATTTTTTCATGTACTAATGAAACTAATAAATTGAAACAGTTTACAGGAGAAAAAGGCGAAGTTAAAATTATGACAATAAACCCGGGTCATTTTCATGCAGCCCTGCTTCAAAAGAACATGTATGACCAGGTCAGTCCCCAGGTATATATATACGCTCCTGATGGCCAGGACCTGGATGAGCATATAAATCGCATAAGTGAATTTAACAATAGAGAGAAGAATCCTACAAATTGGGAAACCAAAATATATACTGGTGATGACTTCCTGCAAAAACTTATCGAAGATAAACCGGGTAATGTTTTGGTTACTGCAGGAAATAACCAAAAAAAGACTGAATACATTTTAGCAGCAGTTGATTCAGGTATTAACGTCCTTGCCGACAAACCCATGGCCATTGATAAGGATGATTTTGCTTTGCTTATCAAGGCTTTTGAAATTGCGGAACAGAACAATGTTTTACTCTATGATATTATGACTGAGCGTTATGAGATCACCAGCATACTTCAGAAAGAATTATCGGAAATCCCGGAAATCTTCGGACAATTAGAAATTGGATCAGCTGATAAACCAGCAATCTCAAAAGAAAGTGTTCATCACTTTTTTAAATATGTTTCAGGGAAAAAACTCAAACGCCCGGCATGGTTTTTCGATGTGACCCAGGAAGGTGAAGGGATCGTTGATGTAACCACTCATCTTGTTGACTTGATACAATGGGAATGTTTTCCTGGGCAAATTATCGACTACAGAAATGATATTGAGATGATTTCCGCTAAACGCTGGCCTACAAACCTCACCCCTTCCCAGTTCAAAGCCGTAACCGGACTCTCTGAATACCCTGATTATTTGTCTCGGGATGTAATAAACGACAGTATTTTACAGGTTTATTCAAATGGTGAAATAAATTACCGTATCAAAGGTATACATGCTAAAGTATCGGTAATATGGAATTTTAAAGCTCCAGAAGGAGCTGGTGACTCCCATTATTCCATCATGCGTGGAAGTAAAGCTAATCTGACTATTAAACAAGGTGCTGAAGAAAATTACAAACCCTCATTATATATTGAAGCAGTGGCAAAAGAAAATATTGAGAGTTTTGAAGCTTCATTGGTAAAGGAATTTCAAATATTATCCGAACAATATCCTGGAATTGAATTAAAAAGAGATCGGGATAAATGGGAAGTGATCATTCCTGATATATATAAAACAGGTCATGAAGCACATTTTTCAGAGGTGGCGAAAAAATATATGGGGTTTTTGGTCGATGGCAAATTACCGGAATGGGAAGTGCCAAATATGATCGCTAAATACTATATTACAACTGAAGCACTTAAATTAGCAAAAGAGGGTAATTAACACTTAAATTTCCTGTTCATGAAAAAGACCATAGCAGAAGCAGTACACAACTCAGGATTTATCCCTGTCTTTTATCATCCTGATATTGAAGTATGTAAAACAATAATTAATGCCTGTTACAAAGGAGGGATCAGGGTTGTGGAATTTGTTAACAGAGGCGATGCTGCTATTATAAATTATCCTGAATTAAAACAACATATCCAAAAACATTGCGAAGGTATGATCCTTGGTATTGGATCAGTGGTAAACAAGCAACAAGCAAAACAATTTATTCATTTGAGTGCAGATTTTATTGTCAGCCCTGTATTGAACAAAAAAATTGCAGCATTCTGCAAAAAGCATAATGTTTATTGGATACCGGGATGCTCCACCCCCACCGAAATAGCTAAAGCGAAAAGGCTTGGTGCTGATATTATAAAAATCTTTCCCGGCGAAGTACTTGGTCCTGGCTTTATCAAAGCTATTCTGGGCCCAATGCCAGCCATAAAAATGATGCCAACAGGTGGAGTAGAACCCACTGAAGAAAATCTTAAGGCCTGGTTCACAGCCGGGGCTGTTTGTGTGGGTATGGGGTCAAAATTATTGACAAGTGACCTTATAAATAAGCCCGCTGAGCTTACAGAAAAGATTAAACAAACCATTGAAATTATTAATGTCATAAAGAAATAAAATGGTAAAAATTAAAACCGGTAATTATCGGTTCCGGATTCTTGCTCTCCTGTTTATGGCCACCACCATAAATTATTTCGACAGAAGTATAATTAATGCTTTAGCCCCGACATTAAGTAATTTATTTGACTGGACCGATCGTGATTACGCAAAAATTACAATCTCTTTTAAAATTGCATACGCAATTGGACTATTGACTATGGGAGGCATTATCGACAAGATAGGGACAAAAAAAGGATACATCTTATCTATCATCATCTGGAGTATATTCGGTATGCTTCATGCAGCTATTCTAAAAGCTTATAGTCTTATCGGGTTTATCATTGCCCGTTTTGGTCTTGGTTTTGGAGAATCAGGCAACTTTCCTGCTTGCATAAAAGCAGTGGCAGAATGGTTCCCGAAAAAAGAAAGAGCCTTTGCCACAGGGATTTTCAATGCCGCAACAAGTATAGGGGCTATACTGGCGCCGGTGGTTGTTGCACTTATTGTTTCAGACAATGGCAGAAACTGGCAAATACCTTTTCTAATTACAGGAGTCTTAAGCGGAATCTGGATATATTTATGGTGGAAAACATATCGAAAACCTGAGAACCATCCTAAAGTAAGTAAATCGGAATTGATATATATAAATTCCGATACCGCTGAAGAAACAACAGAGAAGATCCCATGGAGAAAAGTGGTTTTTGTTAAACAAACATGGGGCTTTGCCCTTGCTAAAATTCCAGATGCTGTTTGGTGGTTTTATCTGTTCTGGTCAGGAAAATACCTCTATTCACAATTTGGCCTTAACATCAAAGAACTGGCACTTCCATTAATAATCATATATCTTCTGGCAGATTTTGGCAGTATTTTCGGTGGCTTTTTATCTTCGTATTTTATCAAAAAGGGCTGGTCGGTGAATCGCTCGCGTAAGACAACATTGTTCATTTGTGCAATCATGGTTTTACCTGTGATGTTTGCTGCAATCACCAATAATCAATGGATATCTGTTGTATTGATAGGACTTGGAGCAGCAGGCCACCAGGCGTGGTCAGCAAATGCTTTTACATTGGTATCTGATGTATTTCCCAAAAAAGCTGTAGCATCAGTTGTGGGTATTGGAGGTATGGCAGGAGCGGTTTCTGGAATACTGGCAGATTTCTTCCTGGGTGAAGTGCTGATGTCGAGCGGGAAATCAGGATACTTCTTTGCCTTTATGATCGCTGGAATGGTATATTTGATTGTTCTGGGTGGCATTCAGCTTATAATGCCTCAACTAAAACCGCTGAAAGACAAAGACATTCTGAACAGATAAAATACTCAAAACATGAAAAAGTTTATTGCAGTCATCATTATTATTACTTGTTTTTCAGGATGTGGGTGCTGTGGGACAACTCCCGAACATATAAAAAAAATAAAAGAAAAAATAAACTGATCCATGGATAATATCACCACCGTGATTCTGAAACAAACATACACACTGGATGAAATAATGCCTGAAAAATCTGAGGTTTTAAACTCACTGGGTTTGAATTCAGGTTCAGATATTCCAGACGACATTCAATATTTACGGGAAGAAGGTATGAAGATATATAAGGATCTTGTTCATCCTGCAGGATTGGTAAGATCAATGGATAAAGAACAGTTCCGTGATTTTCTCAAAGACAATGAAAACTATGAATCCCGTATCCCTCTGCAGGGAATTATTGATAAAGCAGATCATCTGATCCTTTTCATTTTTACACTGGGTGCTCCTTTGAGTGATAAGATCCATAAGCTGATCCGTGAAAAGGATTACCCTCTGGGATTTGTCCTGGACAACATTGCCTCCAGAAGTGCTGAGAAAGCATCGACAATCCAGGAGAAACGATTTGTTGAAAGCCACATTAAAAATCAGGATCAAAAAGCATTGCTTTATAGTCCGGGTTATTGCGGTTGGCATGTCAGCGCACAGAAGAAGATCTTCGAATACCTTAAACCTGAGCAAATTGGCATAACACTCAATGAAAGTTCTTTAATGACACCTATAAAATCTGTATCAGGAATACTGGTAGCTGGAGAACCCAATATACACAATTTCAAGAATAACTATGGCTTTTGTAAGGAATGTGCCACGCATAGCTGTATTGAAAGAATGAAAATATAATAACTCAATAACGAACATGAAAAATATATTACTAATATTCATCGCCCTCTTAATAACAGCTTCTTGTAAATATTCTGGAAAAGAAAGTGAAAAGGAATACCGCGACTTTCTAAAAACTGAAACCCAGGAAGAAAAAGACGAAAGAATGCAATGGTGGCGTGATGCCGGCTTTGGCATGTTCATTCACTGGGGATTGTATGCTGTTCCTGCAGGGCAATACGGCGAAGAGAAGAATCATGCTGAATGGATACAGGAAACTGCCGATATTCCTGTCGATGAATATGAAAAATATGCAGAGCAGTTCAATCCTGTGAAATTCAACGCTAGTGAATGGGTAAAATTGGCAAAAAATGCAGGAATGAAATATATCGTGATTACCTCAAAACATCACGATGGCTTTTGCCTTTGGAACTCAAAAGTATCTGATTATGATATCATTGACAGAACACCGTATAATAAAGACCTGTTGAAAGAACTGGCTGAAGCATGTGACGAAGAAGGCATAACACTGTGTTTCTATCACTCCATCATGGACTGGAATCATCCACATGCGCAGGGAATCAATCATCCTGATTACAATTATGGCAAAGGGCCAAATCCTGACTTCAGAAAATATTCGGAAGAATATATGAAGCCACAACTGAAAGAATTACTTTCAGACTACGGACATATAGGTGTACTCTGGTTCGATGGGGAATGGATAAAAGAATGGACAGAAGAAGAAGGAAAGGACCTGTATAATATGTTGCGCAACATCCAAGCAGACCTCATTATCAATAACAGGGTTGGCAAAGGCAGACAAGGAATGAAGGGTATGAATGCCTACGAAAATGCTGCCGGTGATTTTGGAACACCTGAGCAAGAGATCCTTGAAAGTACTTCTGATATGGATTGGGAATCATGCATGACCATGAACGATCATTGGGGATACAACAAATTTGACAATAACTTCAAGTCCACAGGAGTGCTCATACACAACCTGCTTGATATTGCTGCGAAAGGAGGAAATTATCTTTTAAATGTGGGTCCTACAGCTGAAGGATTGATACCAGATGAAAGCATTGAAAGGTTGAATGAGATCGGAGAATGGATGTCGGTTAACTCCGAAGTGATACATAACTCAAGAGGATGCAAGAATTATAAAGAAGGTGAAGCCGTCTATTATGTTCAAAGCAATAATGGTGAATACCTGTATGCAGTGATGATCCAGTGGCCGGGTGAGAGCATACGTTTAAAGTATGCGGAACCGGAAGCTGACAGTGAGATCACATTGCTTGGATATGACAAGCCTCTAACTTGGAAAGATATTGGAAAAGAAGGTATAGAATTACAATTACCGGAAGAATGGCAGGATGAAGATACCCGTCAGGTGAAATACGCCTGGGCGATCAAAATGAAAGGAAAGCAAGCTGATGTAGCAGACAAACCTGAATTCTATATTCAAGACAAACTTATTGAAAACAAATTCCTGTTTACCGACGAAATAGAAGTTGAGCTGAAATCACTAACACCTGATGCAAGAATCTTTTATACATTAAATGGCACAAAACCCAATGAAAAATCATTGGAATACAATGCTCCTATCAGGATTAACGAATCTACAGATTTAAAATCAATTGCTATGAGAACAGGGTTTGTAAACAGTCCGGTATCCGAGTTTTCATTGCTGAAGTCCGGTAATTTCGAATCAATAGAGTTTGAATATCCGTTCAGTCAAAAATATGCTGCACTGGGTAATCTGAGCCTGGGTGACGGCGTTTTTGGCTCGGAAGAAGATTATCACAACAACTGGCTGGGTTTCGAAGGTGTGGATATGATCACAACCATCGACCTGGGAACTGAAAAGATGATCCATAAGGTAATGGTCAATTTCATGAATAAGGTAAAAAGCTGGATCTTCCTTCCTGAATACCTGGAAATAGAAATATCGGGAAAAGGAAAAGAATTCAAATTAGCAGGTACGGCAGTTAATAAAATTGCTCCTGCCGACAAAAAAGTCAGGTCTTTTCTGTTTAGTGTTGAGTTTCCAAAAGTAAAGACCAGGTTTGTCAGGATAAAGGCCAGGAACATTGAAGTATGCCCTGAATGGCACCAGGGAGCAGGAGGTAAAGCCTGGATATTCACAGATGAGATAATCATAGAATGATCACATTATGAGAAAAATAATATTTTACTTCTCTGTTATATTGATATTCTTTTCATGGTCTTGTAAGCCAGGAAAAAAGAACATACAGCAAAAGAAACCTAATATCATTATGTTCCTGGTTGATGATCTGGGTTGGCAGGATGTATCGGAGCCTTTCTGGACCGACACCACACCCATCAACCGCAAATTTCATACACCCAATATTAAGGAACTAGCCAGCCAGGGAATGAAATTCACACAGGCTTATGCCTGTGCTGTTTGTTCTCCTACACGGGTAAGTCTTATCTCAGGAATGAATGCTGCACGCCACAGAGTTACCAACTGGACACTGAGAAGAAATAAGAATATGGTAAGAGAGCCTGAAAACCTGAAGATCCCCGAATGGAATGTGAACGGGGTTCAGGCAGTCGACTCCATAGAAAGATCCATTTATGTCACTCCATTACCGCAGATCCTGAAAGACAATGGCTATTTCACAATACATTGCGGAAAGGCACATTTCGGGGCCATCAGCACTCCGGCAGCAAATCCTGAAAACCTGGGGTTTGATGTGAATATTGCAGGACATGCGGCAGGTGGTCCGGGAAGTTACCATGGTAAAAATAACTTTAGTGCGGCATGGAGAGGTGGTGGAAAGACCTGGGATGTTCCCGGACTTGAGAAATATCATGGTCAGGAGATATTTCTCACAGAAGCGCTGACCAGGGAAGCAATGTTGGCACTGGACAGCGCACTCATCCTGGAAAAACCTTTTTACTTATATATGGCCCATTATGCCGTACACACTCCACTCGAGGCCGATGATCGCTTTTATAATAAATACAAAAAGCAGCGTTACGAAGAGCCCGAAGCCAGATATGCCTCCATGGTTGAATCAATGGACAAAAGCCTGGGCGACCTGATGAATTACCTCGAAGAAAAAGGGATAGCCGATAATACCATTATACTATTCATGTCGGATAACGGTGGACTCAGTGCCGTTGCCCGTGGAGGTAAGCCTCATACACATAACCGTCCCCTATCCAGTGGGAAAGGATCTGCTCATGAAGGAGGTATTCGTGAACCCATGATCGTAAAATGGCCGGGAACCGTTGAAACCGGAAGCAAATGTGATGATTATCTAATCATTGAGGATTTCTTCCCAAGTATACTGGAGATGGCCGGGATCCAGGATTACAATACCATACAACATATTGATGGTAAAAGCTTTGTGCCTATGCTGCTCCGGGAAGGGAGCACAGCAAATAACAGAGCATTGTTCTGGCATTATCCAAACAATTGGGGACCTACCGGACCTGGTATTGGGGCAAGCAGTACCATACGCTATGGCAACTGGAAGCTGATCTATTACCATGCTGATAGAAACTTTGAACTGTTCAATATTTCTCAGGATATTGGAGAGGCAAACAACCTGGCAGAAGAAAATCCTGTAAAACTCAAAGAGCTGGCTGAGAAATTAACAGATTATCTTAAAACAGTTAATGCACAAATGCCACTTGATAAAAGAACAGGAAAGAATGTTGAATGGCCTGATGAACTTTTAAAATAATCTGCGAAATGATAATACCTGAGATGATAAAAGAAAAGATCCTGACAATAGATAGATTCTTGATTGTTGTAGCATTGATTGTCCTTACCTGTTCATGCCACCGGGAAAAACAAGCCACTAAGCCCAATATCTTATTTCTTTTTGCTGACGATCAGAGAGCAGGAACTATTAACGCCCTTGGCAATCCTGAGATATTAACTCCTACAATAGATGGGTTGGTTAATAGCGGCCTGGCCTTTACCAATGCCTATATAATGGGAGGATCAAGTGCAGCTGTATGTGCGCCAAGCAGGGCAATGTTATTGACGGGAAGAAACTTGTATAGTATCGAAAAACAAGGATGGGCAGCCAATATTTCTGAAAAACATGAAACCTTACCCGAATCATTCAGGAAAGCTGGCTATGAAACCTTCGGTACGGGAAAACAACACAATGGAAAGGCAGTTTTTTTCAGAGGTTTCTCCAGTGGTAATGAGATATTCTTCGGAGGAATGAGCGACCACTGGAATGTACCGGTTTTTCATTTCGACGGCAGCGGTAAATACGAAAAAAGAATCCCTTTTATCAAGAATCCGGGAAGAAGTAACAAAGTGGATTATACCAGCAATTGTGATCATATGCAGAGAGGAAAACATTCCAGTGAATTATTTGCCGATGCAGCGATTGAATTCCTGAAAAACAGAGACAGCGACAAAGCCTTTTTCGCATATATCTCATTCACAGCTCCTCATGATCCAAGATCAATGCCTGAAGAGTACTTAAAGCTGTATGATACAACTAATATAAGCTTACCACCAAACTATGCTCCACAACATCCCTTTGATTTCGGTGAATATAAGATCAGGGATGAAATGCTTGCCTCATTCCCACGTACGAAAGCTGAAGTAAAAATCCACCTGCGCGACTACTACGCTATGATTACACATATGGATTCAGAAATAGGAAAGATTATAAACGCTTTGAAGGAAAGTGGTGAATATGAAAATACTATTATCGTTTTTTCTGCAGACAATGGACTTGCTGTAGGACAACATGGCATGATGGGGAAACAGAATCTTTACGAACACAGTATTGGGGTCCCACTGGTGATCTGCGGCCCGGGAATACCCAGAAAAGAAAAAAGAGAGGCATTTTGTTACCTTTTTGACCTTTTCCCTACCCTCTGCCAGCTCTGTGAGATTGATATTCCGGAAAGTATACAAGGGAAAAGCATGCTTCCTGAGATATATTCAGACAACATTCAGCAGCGCAAATCAATGCTTTATGGTTATAAGGAGTTTATGAGATCCTTCAGGAATGTAAATCTTAAGCTGATCGAATACCTTGTGGATGGGAAAAGAAACTCCCAATTATTCCATCTTGAGGATGATCCGTTCGAACAAAATAACCTGGTTCTGAACAAATCATTTTCCTGGGAATTTGAAACAATGAAAAAGAATATGCTAAGAGAAATGAAAAGCCTGAACGATACCAATGACATTTACAAGGTGTTGATGGAAGAAATCTGATTTAAAATATTAAAAATTCTCAGGATGTAAATAAACCAATACTATCTGCTGTCATATTATTAGCCATTCTAACAGTCATGTTCATACATTGCAAACAACATGGCAATAGTACTGGTAACAAAAGCCTTCCTAACGTTATTATTATCCTGGCCAACGACCTTGGGTATGGTAATATTTCCTGCATGAATGAAGAATCAAAAATACATACACCAAATATTGATGACCTGGCATCAGATGGTATTGTCTTTACAGATGCTCACTCCAACTCAGCGGTCTGTACAACCCACACGTCATGGAATTCTCACAGGAGGATACGCCTGGAGAACCCGCCTGAAAAATGGAGTTACATGGAGCTATGATGAGCACCTGATTGACCCGGACAGAACTACTATTGCCGACCTGTTTATGAAACATGGATATAATACTGCTTGCATAGGCAAATGACACCTGGGTCTCGACTGGAAAAAAGACACATCAGGAAGAATAAACTTTTTCGAAAATATAGATAAAGGTCCTAATGTGTATGGATTTGATTATTTCTATGGCATAACTGCCTCCTTTGATATCCCTCCCTATTATTATATTGAAAACGACAGGATCACAGCTACATCCATTGATACAATTGAAGCGATGCAAGGAAAAAAATTCTGGAGAAAAGGGCCTGTCGGCAACGATTTCAAGCATATTCTCAGGAAACAAAAACCTTGGCCCCATCAGGGAAGCCATTATTCACCACTCCATAGATGGGTACTTCTCCATAAGACAGGATAAATGGAAACTTGAGCTATGC
This sequence comes from uncultured Bacteroidales bacterium, assembly GCA_964508895.1. GTDB lineage: Bacteria > Bacteroidota > Bacteroidia > Bacteroidales > B18-G4 > M55B132. The sequence goes on along the minus strand of CAZDWF010000007.1, from coordinate 38,689 downwards.
GGCGGGTCAGGAGGCTGGAGCTACACCAATGAAAAGAAAGCAAAAGAACTTGGACTGCCTGAGGTGCAGCTCTACGACCTGGAAAATGATATTGCAGAGGAAAATAATGTTGCTGATAAACATCCTGAGATCGTTGACCGATTGAGCAAGTTGCTTCAGCAATACATAGATGATGGGAGAAGCAAACCTAAAAGACAAAAATAGAAGACCAGGTTAGCGACCGGTGACTGGCGACTGGCGACTGGCGACTGGTGACTGGCGACTGGAAACCAGCGAGTGTCATTAATTCTCACACCTTATTTCACATTTTAATGTTGATTAACTATCTTTACAAAAACCATAGACCATGCCAACACCATCCACCAACCATATCTACTCGGAAATAGGTGAGCTGGAATCTGTCATTATCCACACTCCCGGACCGGAAGTGGAAAACATGACCCCACAGAATGCCGAACGTGCCCTTTACAGCGACATACTGAACCTGAATGTTGGAATAAAGGAATATGATCAGTTCAAAGGTGTTTTACAGAAGATGACAAAGGTTTATGAAGTGAATGATCTCTTAATTGATATCCTGGAAAATCAAAAAGTAAAAATTGAACTTATTGCCAAAATTTGTGATCACGAAAAGAAGTATGATATTGAAGGCCACCTTCTGGAAATGAAGCCTGCCGAGCTTTCAAAACAATTGATCGAAGGGGTAGTGATGATGAAAGATAACCTCACCAAATACCTGAGCAAAGAAAGATATTCGCTCAGGCCTTTGCATAATTTCTTTTTCACAAGAGATGCTTCAATTACCATTTTCGATAAGGTTCTTATTGGGCGTATGGCCTCCAATGTAAGGGCTCGTGAAGCTATGATCATGGATGCTGTTTTTGACTATCATCCTGACTTCAACACTCAAACAATAAATCCTGTTTCGCATCCAAAATATCATGAAAATATAACTATAGAAGGAGGAGATATTCTTGTTGCCCGTGATGATGTAATCCTGGTTGGCATTGGTTCCAGAACTACTGCTGAAGGTGTTGACTTTCTTATTGAAAGATTAAAAAAGCAGAATGTAAAACGACATATTCTTGTCCAGGAATTACCCCACAAACCTGAATCATTCATCCATCTCGATATGGTTTTCACCTTCCTGGATAAAGACCAGTGTATGGTGTACGATCCTGTCATCCTGAAGCCCAACAAATTCAACACTGCCCATATAATCATTGATAACGGAAAGGTAACATCCATCAAACCTATTGAAAATCTTATTCAGGGACTTAATAAACTTGATTTTGACATCAAACCCATCTTTTGCGGAGGGCAAGCTGATGTATGGATACAGGAAAGAGAGCAGTGGCAGTGTGCTGCAAATTTCCTTGCTTTGAAACCCGGAGTCGTGATCGGTTATGGAAGGAACGTTCATACAATTGAAGAACTCAGCAAAAATGGTTTCTGTGTTGTAAAAGCCGAAGAGGTTATTTCAGGAAAAGTGAAAAAAGAAGAAATGGGAAAATGTGTTATCACCATTGAAGGGAGTGAGCTGAGTCGGGGTGGTGGTGGCGCAAGATGTATGTCGATGCCGGTGCGAAGAATGCCAGTTAGCTGGCGCTAACTTAATGCAAAATGCATATTGCATAATGCACATTGAAAAACTATTGAAGATCTGAAATTGTTGTGCAATTTCTAATTTGCATTGTGCATTTTGCAATATATTCCTAGGAAATATCCCTTATTTCATAAGTATATGATTCTTCACTCCTATCCATATTCCTTGCCTGTTGCACATATTGCCCGCAATTACTCCCGATCTTATTCTCTTCAAGTTCACCAATGCTGATAATAATATCATAACCTGCATCACGAATAGCATCCAGGATGTCGTGATTTGTTTTCAATGGAGATATCAATGAGCTGATTCTGTTTTTACGGGCTTTGAATGTTGGATTTACCGGAGTGACTTTGATCAGGAACTTTTCAGGATCAAAGAATTGTTTTAAGGTGTCGGCTTCTACAATGTAATTGTCTCCAATAGCAAAATTCAAAGTGATTTTCTTAGCTCCCGGACTAAAAAACCTGTTTCCATATGTAGCAATTTCTTCAAAACTCATGGTATTCACAGGAATCAGTTTTTTTCTTTGCTCAATATCAGTTGAGTGAATAGAAAACTGAAGTTGGAATTCCTTGTCGAAAAGTTGTTTCTTAACATCCAGAAGGTCTTCGAAAAACTTATATGTTCCACTAGGTCCGATGGTTGATAAAGAAGGAACAAACAACCTGTAGTTATACAATTCAGGAATTCTCTTCAGGAATTCAATCACGCTATAATTAAAAGATGGCTCACCCATGCGGGCAAACTGTATCTTGAATTTATCAGTGTCGATTTTATTTCCAGGAAACCTTTTTCCAACAAGATAATCCACCTGGAACTGCAAATGTTCGGCTGTTAATTTCCCCCTGTAATCTCCTCCGGCGTCGCAGAAAGCACAATCAACCGGGCAACCAAACAAAGTAGAAACGATAAGCACCCATTTTTCATTTATCGTCAACGGTGGTTGCGTTGACTCAACAAACTCAATACTCTGCCATCATCAGTTTCTGCAATGTAAACATTGGCGATGAGATTTTCTTTGGTTTGTTGTGTTACACGCATTTTAACAGGTACTAGGTTCTGGGCTCTGGGTTCTGGGTGGGCACTGCAATTTGCTAGCTACACCGCATTCATAATTCTTATTTCTGATTTCAGATTTCTGAATTCCCCTCTGACCTCGTTTTTCGTTATTTGTTATTCGTTCTGAGCAATTGATTGATTTCCATCGCCGTTCTCACTCCATCCCCACCCGCAATAGAAAGTTGTCTGTAATCTCCCCTACACACATCTCCTGCAAAATACAGCCTTCTTGCATCAACAAGCTTATCCTGCTCATCCTCAGCAATATGTTCATCAATAAACGCTCTGTTTGCCTTTCGGCCGACCGCAAAAATAAGATAATCAGTAATATGAATGGATTTTTTTTCTTCACAATTGAATGAAAGATATAATTTATCATCCTGTAAGTCAATATTATGAAGCTCGTAATTTGAATGATATTTTATATTTTGCTTCTCCATGACTTCATCATGCAGGCTTTTAAGACATTTATGCCTGTTCGTTCGGTTAAATATTGAAATATTACTTTTACTGTGAAGTTGAAGTGCATAATCAAAGGCAGCATCTCCAGCACCGATGATACTGATGCTTTTATTCTCAATATCTCTGATTTTTTTTATTTCATAAAATATCTTATCAGGATACTTTTCACTCCAATTAACAGTATTTGGTTTTGTACCAGAAGCTACCACTATTATATTATAGGTATATAAGTTATTTTTTGTTGCTAACTTATATTCATCTTCAGCATAATCAAGCATTATTATTTCTTCGAATATAATTTTCACATTATAGTTCAAGACATATTTCTCCAGCTTTTCAATAATGTCTGTACTTCTTATCCCGTCAGGAAAACCAATATAGTTATGTATAACTCCTGCATTATGAAGCAAGCCTCCAACTCTTTCTTTTTCGAAGATGTCCGCTTCCCATCCCATGCGTTTCAGCTGGACAGCGCAGGCTATTCCTGCAGGGCCTGCACCAATAATAGCAATTCTCATATGATTTCTTTTAAAAGGTCTTCTAATAAAACAGTATAGGCAAATCCATAGGAAAGATTCTTGAAAGTTGATTTATGGAACTCCAGGTTATAGGCTGCTGTTGTATCCACCGGCAGTATCGGATCAAAGCCCTTAACAAAAGCAGAACGCAAGGTGGTTTCCACACAAAGATTGGTCATCACGCCCGTAAAAATGATCTGCTCAACACCATTCTCTTTAAGTCTGTCCTCCAGATCGGTCTCAAAAAAAGCATCGAATTGGGGCTTATGGATCACCTCGCATCCATCGGTATTGAAAGACTCATAAATTCCTGAAAACGGGTGATCTTCGGTAATAAGTTGTTCAAATCTTATACTCATCATCCGTGCATTTTCAAGTGTATTGATATGGCGGGTGAAATACACCGGGATTTCCTTTTCCTGGCAAAATTCCTGAAGGCGTAGAATATTTGGTATTATGGCAGCAGAAGAAGGCACAAAAGCATGTCCGTCTTCCTTCAGGAAATAATCCTGCATATCGATGATGATCAGAGCAAGCTTATCAGTCCTGAGTTCCGGTCTATGGGATTTGGAGTAGGCGATGGTTTCGAAAAAGATCTCTTTGGAGATCTGGTTGATATTTTCAGGGTGGATGTAAAGTTCTTTCATGGAGCAAAAATAAGGAATTATTGAAATCCGATTTAAATTGCTGATACAAGATTGCTGATTTCTGAATAAATGATTTGTTTGGTGCAGACAGCCAGCTAATGGCCAAAATCAGCAATCAGCCATCAGCAATCTGGAATCATTTAATCAACAATATAATTCAGAATAAAAAAAACACCAAATAATGCCATTTTTTTACGCCCTGGGTTTGTTTATTTCAAATTAATACGTACCTTTGCACCCGCTTTAACCTTAAGTTGTTAAGGCTCAAGACTGTAAAATACTGAGGATACCTGATAAATTGAGACATACATAGGTACCAACCTGGCCAAAAGGGTTAAGTCTCTTCCAACCTCAATTTATCACTATTTTCTCAAAAATTTATAAGCTTGAAAGTTAAGAGACAAAGTTCTCATAATGAATTGAATAAGTATAAATTATTTTAACGTATGCCAACAATTCAACAGTTAGTTCGCAAAGGACGCAAGAAATTAACAGATAAGAGCAAATCACCTGCACTGGACTCTTGTCCACAAAGAAGAGGTGTTTGCGTAAGGGTTTATACCACTACACCAAAGAAACCTAACTCAGCCATGCGTAAAGTTGCAAGGGTAAGGTTAACAAACCAGAAAGAGGTGAATGCTTATATTCCCGGTGAAGGCCATAACCTGCAGGAACACTCTATCGTGCTTATCCGTGGTGGAAGGGTAAAGGATCTTCCGGGTGTAAGGTATCACATCATCAGAGGGGCTCTTGACACTTCAGGTGTAGAAGGAAGAACCCAGAGACGTTCTAAATATGGAACTAAAAGACCAAAGAAATAATTAATAAAAAATAATTCTTCACAATAATGAGGAAATCAAAACCTAAAAAGCGGATTATTCTTCCAGACCCAAAATTCAACGATGTTTTGGTAACGAAGTTTGTTAACAATATGATGTATTCTGGAAAAAAGAATCTCGCCTTTGAGATCTTTTATGCCGCAATGGATATTGTTACTGAAAAAACTAAAGAAGACGCCTTGGAAGTTTGGAAAAAAGGACTTGCAAATGTCACTCCAAATGTAGAGGTAAGAAGTCGCAGAATTGGTGGAGCAACATTCCAGATTCCGTCTGAGATCAGGCCTTCAAGAAAAATGTCCATAGGAATGAAAAATCTTATCAGCTTTGCTCGCAAGCGTCATGAAAAGACCATGGGAGAAAAACTAGCCGGTGAGATAATAGCTGCCTATAAAGAAGAAGGTTCCGCATTTAAAAAGAAAGAAGATACCCACAGAATGGCAGAAGCAAATAAAGCATTCTCCCATTTCAGGTTCTAATTTATTATATAAAGTATAATGCAGGATAAATTAACATATACGCGCAACATTGGGATCATGGCCCACATCGACGCCGGTAAAACGACGACGACTGAGCGTATTCTGTATTATACTGGTATCAATTACAAGATCGGTGAGGTGCATGATGGTGCTGCCACTATGGACTGGATGGTGCAGGAGCAGGAAAGAGGAATAACCATCACATCTGCCGCTACTACTGTTGACTGGAATATTGACAAGGATAAATACCGTATTAATATTATAGATACTCCTGGACATGTTGATTTCACTGTTGAAGTGGAGCGTTCATTAAGGGTTCTTGATAGTGCAGTTGGTATTTTTTGTGCAGTTGGCGGTGTTGAACCTCAATCCGAAACTGTATGGCGCCAAGCCGACAAATACGATATTCCAAGAGTTTGCTTCGTTAACAAACTTGATCGTTCAGGTGCTGATTTTTTTAAAGTCGTTACACAAATAAAAGATAAACTGGGTGCAAATCCGGTTCCTATTCAAATTCCAATCGGTGATGAAGATGAGTTTACAGGAATTGTTGACCTTATCGAAAACAAAGCATACCAATGGGATGATGAATCACTTGGAGTCAATTACAACGAGGTGGAGATTCCGGAAGAACTCAAAGAAAGTGTTGAAGAATATAGAAACAAACTGATAGAAAAGGTTGCAGAAGAAGACGAGTCTCTCCTGGAAAAATTCATGGATGATCCTGATTCCATTACTAATAAGGAAATAATTGCTACTATTCGTAAGGCAACACTGGAATTAAAGATCACTCCTGTTACCTGCGGATCTTCACTCAAAAATAAAGGCGTACAACTTCTCATCAACGCAATTTGTCATTATCTTCCCTCTCCTCTCGACGTACCTCCGATTAAAGGTATCAATCCATACACTGATAAACAGGAAGAAAGAAAAGCATCAGCGGATGAACCATTCAGTGCTCTCGCTTTTAAAATAGCAACCGACTCATATGTAGGAAGGATCGCTTACTTCAGGGTTTATTCAGGATATCTCAAAGCTGGCAGCGTAGTTCTTAATGTGAACACTAATAAAAAAGAACGCATTGCCCGTATACTTCAAATGCATGCGAACAAGCGCAAACCCATGGAAGCAATTCAAGCGGGTGAAATAGCAGCAGCAGTTGGATTTAAAGATATTAGAACCGGAGATACACTTACCGATCTTAAACATCCAATTCTACTTGAAAACATAAACTTCCCGGAACCCGTTATAAGACTTGCTGTTGAACCAAAATTTCAGGATGATGTTGATAAACTTTCATTATCACTGAGCAAAATGGCTGAAGAAGATCCAACTTTTGATGTTTATGTAGATGAGGAAACAGGACAAACTCTTATACGTGGAATGGGAGAACTACACCTTGAGGTTATTCTCGACAGGCTGAACAGAGAATATGGAATGGATGTTAATAAAGGTATTCCTCAAGTTGCATATAAAGAAGCTATCACACAAACTATTCGTCATAGGGAAGAATATAAAAAGCAAACAGGCGGAAAAGGCAGATTTGCCAATATTACTGTTGAGATCGGACCGGGCGATGATAATAAAACAGGATTGGAATTTATCAATGATATTTATGGTGGATCCATTCCTAAAGAATATATTCCTTCAATTGAAAAAGGATTCAGAAATGCAATGCAGAATGGTGTTCTGGCAGGATTTACATTGCAGAACCTTAAAGTTCGTCTGATCGATGGTAGTGCACATTCTGTTGATTCAGATCCACTTTCATTTGAAGCAGCCGCAGGTATTGCTTTTAAAGAAGCTTGCAAAAATGCAAACCCTATACTCCTTGAACCAATTATGAAACTCATTGTAACAACTCCAGATGAATATATCGGAGATGTTAGCAGCGATTTGAATAAGAGAAGAGGGCAACTTGAGAATGTTGCTGCAAGGCCAAAAGGATTACAGGAAGTACATGCCAGAGTTCCATTATCGGAAATGTTTGGCTATGTTACAGCTTTAAGAACAATTACTTCAGGAAGAGCCATTTCAAACCTTGAATTTTCACATTATGCTGAACTGCCAAGGGAACTTACTGAAGATGTATTATATAAGATAAAAGGATACGTTGTTAATTTTTAATTTTAATAAATATAAACTAACGTGAGTCAAAGGATCAGAATAAAATTAAAATCTTACGATTACAACCTCGTTGATAAATCAGCTGAGAAGATCGTAAAGACTGTTAAGACGACTGGTGCTGTTGTTAGTGGACCAATTCCACTTCCTACAGACAAACAGATTTTCACCGTTAACAAGTCGACTTTTGTAAATAAAAAATCCAGAGAACAGTTCCAGCTGTGTACTTACAAAAGACTACTGGATATTTACAGCACTACAACTAAAACTATCGACGCACTTATGAAGCTGGAACTTCCAAGTGGTGTTGAAGTGGAAATCAAAGTCTGATAATAAGATAAAAACTGCAAATAATGTCAGGAATAATTGGAAAAAAGATAGGGATGACAAGCATCTTTGATGATAACGGGAAGAATATCCCTGTTACTGTCATTGAAGCCGGTCCATGTGTTGTCACTCAGGTGAAAACCGAAGAGACAGACGGATACGATGCAATCCAAATTGCATACGAAGACAAGAAAGAAAAGCATACTACCAAAGCTATGCATGGTCATTTTAAAAGAGCAGGAGTGACACCTAAAAGGATTGTTCGTGAATTTACCAGATTTGAGGCAGGACATCAGAAGAAATACGGAGATCAGCTTACTGTTGACATCTTTACCGAAGGCGAATTCATAGATGTGGTTGGATACTCAAAAGGTAAAGGTTTCCAGGGTGTTGTTAAACGCTATAACTTCAAAGGTGTTAATGATGCAACACACGGACAGCATAACAGGATGAGAGCACCTGGTTCAATTGGGGCGTCATCTTATCCATCCAAAATTTTTAAAGGAATGAGAATGGCAGGCCATATGGGTAATGAAAGAGTTAAGATGATTAACCTTCAGATTATGAAGATCATTCCTGAAAAGAATTTAATATTAGTTAAAGGTGCTGTTCCAGGACCAAAAGGATCATACGTAATTGTAGAAAGATGGAGTTAGAAGTATATAAAATTTCAGGAGAAAAAACCTCCAGAAAGGTAAAGCTTAACAATAGCATCTTTGGTATAGAACCAAACGATCATGCTATTTACCTGGATGCCAAGCAATATATGGCAAACAAAAGGCAGGGAACTCACAGCAGCAAAGAAAGAAATGCAGTGAAAGGTAGTACCCGTAAGATCAAACGTCAGAAAGGTACTGGTACTGCCAGGTTCGGAGATATCAAAAACCCTATTTTCCGAGGTGGTGGTAGGACTTTTGGGCCTGAACCAAGAGATTATAGTTTCAAATTAAATAAGAAACTTAAAAAGCTTGCAAGAAAATCTGCACTTAGCTATAAAGCTAAAGATAAATCTATTGTTATCCTGGAAGACTTCACTTTTGAAGGTCCAAAAACAAAAGATTATGTTGATATGCTTGCTAATTTAAAAGTAGCAGATAAAAAAACTCTTCTGGTTCTTCCTGCTGTTGATAATAACGCCGTTTTATCAGCAAGGAACCTCAAGAAATCCAAGGTTATTTTGGCCAACTCATTGAATACATATGATATTCTGAACGCCAACAACCTTTTGATTGCCGAAAGTTCAATGAAGGAAATAGAAAAACAATTAGCCTAAAAGCTAAAAAAAGTATTAAGATGAACAATATTATAGTAAAACCGGTAATCACTGAAAAAATGACCGATCTGGGCGAAAAGCTCAATAGGTACGGTTTTATTGTCCAGAAGAAAGCCAACAAGCTTCAGATTAAAAAAGCTGTTGAAGAGCTTTATGGAGTAGAAGTGGTTGCCATTAATACAATGAATTATTTAGGAAAAACAAAATCACGCTTTACAAAGGGTGGTTTTATTTCAGGAAAAACTAATTCATTCAAGAAAGCAATCGTTACGTTAGCAGAAGGTGAAACAATTGATTTTTATAGCAATATCTAGATAAATGGCTTTAAAAAAGTATAAACCAACAACACCAAGTCAGCGCTTTAAAATTATAAGTGCTTTCGACGACATTACAGAGTCGAGTCCAGAGAAGAGCCTAATCGCTCCTCAAAGGTCTAAAGGTGGAAGAAACAGAGAAGGTAAAATGACCGTTCGCTACCGCGGAGGTGGTCATAAGCAGAGGTACAGAGTAATCGATTTTAAACGTGAAAAAGACGGTATCCCTGCAAAAGTTAAATCAATAGAATATGACCCTAACAGGACTTCACGAATTGCCCTGTTGCACTATGCCGATGGTGAAAAGAGGTATATTATTGCACCTCATGGACTAAAGGTAGGTCAGGAAGTTGTTTCCGGTAAAGGAGCATCACCTGATATTGGTAATTCCTTATTAATGAGTGAACTTCCTTTTGGTACCATCATTCATAATATTGAATTACGACCAGGCCAGGGTGGCAAGATGGCAAGAAGTGCAGGATCTTATGCACAGTTTCTTTCAAGGGAAGGTAAGTTTGCAATTATCAAACTTCCATCAGGTGAAACCAGGATGATACTCCAAACCTGCAAAGCTACTATAGGAATGGTATCTAATCAGGATCACAGCCTTGAAAAGAGTGGCAAAGCCGGTAGAAGCAGATGGCTTGGCAGAAGGCCTAGAACCAGAGGTGTGGCTATGAATCCTGTTGATCACCCAATGGGTGGTGGTGAAGGCAGAGCTTCTGGTGGACATCCTAGATCAAGGAAAGGATTGCCAGCTAAAGGCTACAAGACCAGAGCCAAGCATAAAGATTCTAATAAATATATCATTGAAAAAAGGAAAAAATAATATAATATGAGCCGATCACTTAAAAAAGGACCATATATTCACTGGAAGCTGGAAAAGAAGGTATTAGAACAAGCTCAAGGTAACAAGAAAACTGTTATTAAAACCTGGTCAAGAGCTAGTATGATCTCTCCGGATTTCGTTGGACAAACTATCGCTGTTCATAACGGGAATAAATTCATTCCTGTTTATGTAACAGAAAATATGGTAGGACATAAACTGGGTGAGTTTGCCCCTACCCGTCAGTTCAGGGGTCATGCCGGACAAAAAAGGTAAAAAATAAAATATTGTAGAAAATGGGAGCAAGAAAACACTTACGCGCTGAGCAAATTAAGGAAGCAAATAAAACCAAATATTTTGCTAAGCTGAATAATTGCCCAACCTCTCCTCGTAAAATGAGATTGGTAGCTGATATGATAAGAGGCAAAGATGTTGAATTGGCATTGAACATGCTGCAACATTCACCAAAAGAAGCTGCCGGAAGAGTATACAAACTTGTACTCTCTGCAATCGCAAACTGGCAGAACAAAAACGAAGGTGAAAGGATGGAAGAGCATCAACTGTATATCCAAGAGATCAATGTTGATAGCGCAAGAATGCTGAAACGTATCCAGACTGCACCTCAGGGAAGAGCCTACAGGGTTAGAAAACGTTCAAACCATGTTACTGTATTCCTGGGAAGCAGAAATGAGGAAATTATGGAAACTGTTGAAGATAATTTAGAAGAAACCGAGAATAATTAAATAGATAAGATAAATGGGACAAAAGACAAACCCTATAGGACTTAGACTAGGCATTATCCGTGGTTGGGATTCCAACTGGTTCGGAGGTAAAAATTTTGGTGCCAAACTTGCTGAAGATGATCAAATCAGAAAGTATTTAAATGCCCGTCTTGCTAAAGCAGGTATTTCTAAGATAATTATTGAAAGGACACTTAAGCTTGTCACTGTTACTATTTTCACTGCCCGCCCCGGTATCATCATTGGGAAAGGTGGACAGGAAGTTGACAAACTTAAAGAAGAGCTTAAAAAGCTCACAAAAAAAGAAATTCAGATTAATATTTCTGAAATTAAAAGACCTGAGCTTGATGCTGTAATAGTGGCAAATACAATTGCAAAACAGATCGAAGGAAGGATTTCTTTCAGGAGAGCCATCAAAACCGCTATTGCCTCAACTATGAGGATTGGTGCTGATGGTATCAAAGTATTAATTTCAGGACGTCTGGGTGGAGCTGAAATGGCACGTACTGAGCAGTATAAAGAAGGGAGGATTCCTCTTCATACACTCAGGGCAAATATCGATTATGCCAGAATAGAAGCACATACAACCTATGGTAGAATAGGTATTAAAGTATGGATCTGTAAAGGTGAAATTTATGGTAAGCCAGAACTTGTTCCTTCAACATCTGAAACACAGAAGAAACATAATATGGGTGGCGGCGGACAAAGAAAACCCAGAAGAAGAAGATAGAAACTATAAATATTATAATATAAGCAATAATGTTACAGCCAAGGAAAACTAAATACAGGAAGCAGCAAAAAGGTAAAATGAAGGGTAACTCCAACAGGGGTAATCAGCTTGCCTTCGGTTCTTATGGCATCAAATCATTAGAATCTTGTTGGATAACAGGACGACAGATAGAAGCGGCTCGTCAGGCAGTAACACGTTATATGAAACGTGAAGGTCAGATCTGGATCAGAATATTTCCGGATAAACCTGTAACTAAAAAACCTGCTGAGGTACGTATGGGAAAAGGTAAAGGTGCTCCTGAATATTTCGTTGCAAGGGTTACTCCGGGTAGAATCATGTTCGAAGCAGAAGGTGTTCCCCTGGATATTGCTAAAGAAGCATTACGCCTTGCAGCCCAAAAACTTCCTGTAAAAACTAAGTTTATTGTTAGACGTGATCATACCGAATAAAGAGCAAAAAAATGAAAACTGAAGTATTAAAAGAGCTCGGAACTGAAGAGCTGAAAGAAAGGCTCGAGGAAGAAAAAAAGCATCTGGTGAAGTTGAAAATGAACCATGCTGTTTCTCCCTTAGAAAACCCAAACGTCATTAAAGAGTATAGAAAAACTATCGCAAGAATGTTAACTGAACTCAAAAAAAGAGAATTAGAAGAAGCCAATAATAAGTCATAATAAAATGGAAAGAAACCTTAGAAAAGAACGTATTGGTGTTGTTGTAAGCAATAAAATGGACAAATCCATAACTGTGCAAATCAACCGTAAGGTAAAGCACCCTATTTATGGTAAGTTCGTTAAGAAAAGTGGGAAATTCTTAGCCCATGATGAAAAAAATGATTGCAACATAGGCGATACAGTCAAAATAATGGAAACTAAGCCATTAAGTAAGAATAAGTGCTGGAGATTAACTGAAATCATAGAAAGAGCAAAATAATATGGTACAACAGGAATCAAGATTAGCGGTGGCAGATAATAGCGGAGCTAAAGAAGTTCTGGTAATCCGTGTTCTCGGAGGAACAGGTAAAAGATATGCCTCCATCGGTGACAATATAGTTGTTACTGTAAAAAATGCACTTCCTTCAGGTAATGTGAAGAAAGGAAGCGTGATCAGAGCCGTTGTCGTTAGAACAAAGAAAGAGATTCGCAGAAATGATGGTTCTTATATCCGCTTTGATGATAACGCCTGTGTATTGCTGAATGCAACCGGAGAAATGATAGGTACCCGTATTTTCGGACCTGTTGCAAGAGAACTGAGGGATAAAAAATATATGAAGATCGTTTCACTTGCACCCGAAGTGCTGTAAAAGATAATAAAATGGGACAAAAATTGCATATAAAAAAGGGCGATAATGTTATGGTAATTACAGGAGCATCCAAAGGCCAGCAAGGAAGAGTACTTGTTGTGTATCCTGCAAAAAAGACAGCTATCGTTGAAGGAATAAAATTGGTTTCAAAACATACTAAACCAAATACCGACAATCCCAAAGGTGGAATAATTAAAAAAGAAGCACCTATCCATATTTCAAACCTTAAAGTTATTGATGCAAAAGGAAATGCAACAAGAATTAAAAGAGGTGTGGATGAAAAAACTGGGAAATCAGTTCGTGTTTCTGTAAAATCAGGGGAGGTAATTAAGTAATGAGCTATATACCTAGATTAAAGACAAAATATAAGGACGAGATAGTTCCCGCATTGATGAAAAAGTTCGATTATAAGAACATTATGCAGGTACCAAAACTTGAAAAAATCTCTATTAACCAGGGTCTTGGCAAAGCAACTATCGAAAAGAAAATGATAGATGATGGTGTTGCTGAAGTAACAATGATCTCTGGACAGCATGCTGTTTCAACAAAATCGAAGAAAGATATCTCAAACTTTAAATTGAGAAAAGGAATGCCTATTGGTGCCAGAGTAACACTCAGGGGAGAGAGAATGTATGAATTTCTCGACAGGCTGATTTCAGTTGCGATACCCAGGGTTAGAGATTTCAGAGGAGTTAATGATAAGGGATTTGACGGAAAAGGAAACTTTTCAATGGGAGTTACCGAGCAGATCATTTTTCCTGAGATTGATATTGACAAAATTAATAAGATCAATGGGATGAATATCACTTTTGTAACTTCTGCAAGAACTGATAAAGAAGCCCATGCACTTTTAAAAGAATTTGGAGTTCCATTTAAAAATCAAAACAAATAAGATATGGCTAAGGAATCAATGAAGGCAAGAGAGGTTAAAAGGGCTAAGATGGTTGCCAAATACGAAGCCAAAAGAGCCGAACTTAAAGCTCAGGGTGATTATGTTGCTCTGCAAAAGCTTCCAAAGAACGCCTCACCTGTCAGAATTCATAATCGTTGCAGCCTTACAGGAAGGCCAAAAGGATATATGAGACAATTTGGAATTTCCCGTATCAACTTCAGAGAAATGGCGTTGAATGGATTAATTCCGGGAATTAAAAAAGCTAGCTGGTAAAATAATAAAGAATATAGGAAATGATAACAGATCCAATATCAGATTATCTGACAAGAATCAGGAATGCAATAATGGCAAACCACAGGATAGTAGAGATTCCTGCTTCAAACTTAAAAAAAGATATGACCAAGATCCTTTTTGAAAAAGGTTATATCCTGAATTATAAGTTTGAAGATGATGATAAGCAAGGGAAAATAAAAATTGCTTTAAAATATCATCCGGTAACCAAGCAATCTGCCATTAATAAACTGGAAAGAATTAGTTCTCCAGGATTGAGAAAGTATGTAAGAGCTGATAAACTCCCAAGAGTATTGAACGGACTTGGCATTGCCATACTTTCAACTTCTATTGGTGTAATCACCGATAAAGAAGCAAGAAAGGAAAATGTAGGCGGTGAAATATTGTGTTACGTAAGTTAAAAGAAAGAAATTATCATGTCACGTATAGGAAAATTACCGATAAGCATCCCTGAAGGCGTTGAAATTAAAGTTTCAGACGACAATATTGTTACTGTCAAAGGAAAACTCGGAGAGTTAAACCAGAAAGTGGATGAAAATATTAAAGTTGAAGCTGGAGACAGTGAAATAAAACTTGAAAGACCTGATGAGCAGAAGAAAACCAAAGCTTTACATGGCTTATATCGTTCGCTGATTGCCAATATGGTAAAAGGTGTTTCTGAAGGTTATAAGATTGTTCAGGAAGTGGTAGGCGTTGGTTATAAAGCACAGGCTAAAGGACAACTTCTTGAGCTGTCACTCGGATTCTCACACTCAATTTTTCTTGAGCTCCCTCCTGAAGTAAAAGTACAAACTGTAACTGAAAGAGGTAAGAATCCATTGATCATATTAACATCTCACGACAAACAATTAGTAGGACAAATTGCAGCCAAGATCAGATCATTCAGGAAGCCTGAGCCATATAAAGGTAAAGGTATTAGATACCAGGGTGAAGAAATCAGAAAGAAAGCAGGTAAAGCTGCAGCACAATAGTAATGTAACATTATAAATCCTAGCAGGATGAAAATCAAGGATAAAAAACAATACAGAAGGTATAGAATCAAGATGAGAATACGCAAGTCTATCGAAGGTACTCCTGAGTGCCCAAGAATGAGCGTATTCAGAAGTAACAAGCAGATCTATGTTCAGCTGGTTGATGATATGGCAGGCAATACTATAATGTCAGCTTCTTCCAGAGAGAAAGGAATTGCTGAAAAAGTAGTTAATAAAATTGAACAGGCAAAGCTTGTTGGACAACTTATTGCTGAAAAAGCAAAAGAAGCTGGTATTGATAAAGTTGTTTTCGACAGAAACGGCTATCTGTATCACGGTAGAGTCAAATCATTAGCTGAAGCAGCCAGAGAAAGTGGATTAAAATTCTAAAAGATTATGTCTAACGCAAATATTAAAAGAGTTAAATCGAGCGAGATTGAGTTTAATGACCGATTGGTAAGCATCAAACGTGTTACCAAAGTTACAAAAGGTGGACGTACATTTAGTTTTTCAGCAATTGTTGTTGTTGGAAATGAGAATGGCGTTGTTGGTCATGGACTGGGAAAAGCAAAGGAAGTAACCTCTGCTATCGCCAAAGGAATAGATGATGCCAAGAAAAACCTTGTTAAGGTTCCGGTTCTTAAAGGTACTATACCTCACGAATCAACAGGCAAATACAGTGGTGCAAATGTATTTATCAAGCCCGCTGCTCCTGGTACAGGAGTGATCGCTGGTGGTGCCATGCGTGCTGTAATGGAAAGTGTTGGTATTAAAGACGTATTGGCGAAATCAAAAGGTTCTTCCAATCCTCACTCAGTAGTAAAAGCAACTATTAATGCACTTACCAGATTAAGAGATGCACACACTGTTGCACAGCTCAGAGGAGTAGATCTGAACACCGTTTTTAATGGATAAAAATTGGTTAAAAAATGAAAAAACTCAAAATAACACAAGTACGTAGTGCGATAAGAAGGCCTCAACGTCAGAAGGCAACAATTGAAGCATTAGGGTTTAAAAAACTTTACCAGACTCTTGAGGTAGAAGCTACACCTCAGATAGAAGGAATGATACATAAGGTAAGGCATTTATTGAAAATTGAAGAAGTTAAATAAGATATAAATACTGTAAAACAATGGATTTAAGTAATCTTAAACCAGCTGCTAATTCAACCAAAAGCAGAAAAAGAGTAGGCCGCGGACAAGGATCCGGGCGTGGTGGAACATCAACTCGTGGACATAAAGGAGCAAAATCCAGATCAGGATACTCTAGGAAAATTGGGTTTGAAGGTGGACAGATGCCACTCTTCAGGAGAGTTCCTAAGTTTGGATTTAAAAACTTTAACAGAGTTGAATATAGAGGTATAAATATAGATACGTTGCAGAAACTTGCTGAAGAAAAGAAACTTGCAAAGATCAACCTGGAAGTACTTATCGAAAATGGCCTCGCTTCAAAGAAAGATCTTATTAAAATTCTGGGAAGAGGTGAGCTGAAAGCAAAACTAGAAGTGAAAGCTCACGCATTTACAGAAAAAGCTAAATCAGAAATCGAAGCAAAAGGTGGTGTTGCAACAAAAATCTAAACATTAATGAAAAAGTTAGTCCAGACTATAAGAAATATTTATAAGATAGAAGACCTGAGAAACAGGATACTTTACACCTTAGGTATTATTCTTATTTATCGACTTGGATCATATGTTGTGCTTCCGGGTGTGGATCCTTCTATGCTTGCTAATTTGAAGAATCAAACAAGCGAAGGTCTGCTCGGTCTGTTAAATATGTTCTCAGGGGGTGCATTCTCTAATGCTTCTATTTTCGCACTGGGTATTATGCCTTATATTTCTGCTTCTATCGTAGTTCAGCTACTCAGTATGGCTATCCCATACTTTCAGAAACTACAAAAAGAAGGTGAAAGTGGTCGTAAAAAGATAAACCAGATAACGAGGTACCTGACAATCCTGATTACAGGATTCCAGGCACCAAGCTATATTGCTAACATGGTTAGCCAGTTAAGAAATCCTGACGGAACTATAACAGCTATTATGCCATTCGATGGATCAACTCCATCGATGTTCTTCTGGATAATGTCGACAGTGATCCTTATATCTGGTACCATGTTCGTGATGTGGCTGGGTGAAAAGATTACCGATAAAGGTATTGGAAATGGTATCTCCCTCATAATCATGATTGGTATCATCGCACGACTGCCATTTGCACTCTTCGGTGAATTTATCTCACGTATGGAAGAACAAGGTGGTGGATTAGTATACTTCATCCTTGAAATAGCTATTCTGATTTTTGTCATCCTGCTTACAATATTATTGGTTCAGGGGACCAGGCGAATACCGGTCCAATACGCAAAAAGGATCGTTGGAAATAAGCAATATGGAGGTGTACGACAGTATATTCCACTTAAAGTAAATGCTGCAGGGGTAATGCCTATCATCTTTGCACAGGCTATTATGTTCCTGCCTGTAACCATTGCTGGTTTTGCAAGTTCAGAAACTTTGTCAGGATTTGCTGCTGCCTTTACAAATATCAATGGCTTTTGGTACAATTTTGTGTTCTTTCTGATGATCGTATTGTTTACTTATTTTTACACTGCGATTACAATTAATCCAAACCAGATGGCTGAAGATATGAAGAAGAATGGGGGATTCATCCCTGGGGTCAAGCCGGGAAAGAGAACGGCTGAATTCATCGATAATATAATGTCGCGAATTACGCTTCCTGGTTCTATGTTCCTTGGATTGGTAGCAATAATGCCTGCTATAGTGAGCCTGGCAGGAATAAGCCAGGCATTTGCACAGTTCTATGGTGGAACTTCGCTGCTTATCCTTGTAGGTGTAGTACTTGACACTTTACAGCAGATAGAAAGTCACCTCTTGATGAGGCACTATGACGGATTAACAAAATCAGGAAGGATTAAAGGAAGGTCATCATTCGGAATGTAAATTATAGCGAATGATATATTATAAGACAGAAGAAGAAATCGAACTGATTAGAGAAAGTTCTTTACTTGTTGGAAAAACTCTTGCCGAAGTGGCCAAGATATTGAAGCCGGGAGTTAAAACTATTAATCTCGACAAAAGGGCTGAGGAATTTATCAGAGATAATGATGCCGTGCCGGGATTTAAAGGTTATAATGGTTTTCCATTTACACTGTGTATGTCAATAAATGAAGAAGTCGTACATGGATTCCCTGGAGAAAGAGAAGTGAAAGAAGGAGATCTGGTTTCGATCGATTGTGGTGTTATAAAAAATGGATTCTATGGTGATTCTGCTTATAGTTTTGGAATTGGAGAAGTGAGGAAAGATGTAGAATTATTGATGCAGAGAACAAAAGAATCATTATACAAGGGCATTGAAATGGCTGTAGAAGGGAAAAGAATTGGTGACATAGGAAATGCCATTCAAAATTATGTGGAGAGTTTTGGTTACTCTGTTGTCAGAGATCTGGTCGGACATGGATTAGGAAGACACCTTCATGAAAAACCTGAAGTTCCCAATTATGGAAAAAGAGGAACAGGACCAAAGCTTGCAGAAGGAATGGTATTGGCTATCGAGCCAATGATAAATTTAGGCACAAGGCATGTAGTTCAGGAGGCTGATGGTTGGACAATCAGAACAGCAGACAGGAAACAATCTGCACATTTTGAACATGATGTGGCAATAAAAAAAGGAAAAGCAGAGATACTGTCGACCTTTGAATATATAGAAGAAGAATTAAAAAAATAATATATGGCAAAGCAAAAGTCGATCGAACAAGATGGTACAGTAATTGAATCATTAGGAAACGCGATGTTTCGCGTTGAACTTGAAAACGGGCATATTATAACAGCTCATATTTCAGGGAAAATGAGAATGCATTACATTAAAATTTTGCCGGGAGATAAAGTGAAGCTTGAAATGTCGCCATATGACTTGACAAAAGGAAGAATAACTTACAGATATAAATAGTAAAAAGACATTACAATGAAAGTAAGAGCATCCATAAAGAAAAGAACTGCTGACTGCAAAATAGTCAGAAGGAAGGGACGTCTTTACATTATTAACAAGAAGAATCCAAAGTTTAAACAAAGACAAGGATAATAATTAAATCAATATTTCTATGGCAAGGATTTCAGGTATAGATCTACCAAAGAACAAAAGAGGAGAAATAGGATTAACCTATATCTACGGTATTGGTCGCAGTTTAGCTCAAAAGATACTTATTGAAGCTGATGTTGACTTGAATAAAAAAGTTCAAGAATGGACCGATGATGAACAAAATAGAATTCGTACGGTAATAAACGACAACCTTAAGGTTGAAGGCTCGTTACGCTCTGAAACTCAAATGAATATCAAACGATTAATGGATATTGGAACCTACAGAGGTATCCGTCATCGTACCGGACTTCCATTGAGAGGCCAGAGTACAAAGAACAATGCACGTACGCGTAAAGGAAGAAAGAAAACCGTTGCTAATAAAAAGAAAGCACCAAAAGGTTAATAGATAATTTTATTGGATAGAATTTACAGAAATAAATTATGGCAAAATCCACAAGATCGTCAAAGAAAAGAGTAGTTAAAGTAGAAGCTGTTGGAAGAGCATATATAAGTGCTTCTTTCAACAATATCATAATTTCTCTTACAAACAACTCCGGACAAGTTATTTCCTGGTCATCATCAGGAAAGAAGGGATTCAGAGGATCTAAGAAAAACACTCCATATGCTGCACAAATGGCTGCTGAAGATTGTTCAAAAACTGCTTATGACCTTGGTCTCAGGAAAGTAAAAGTCTATGTAAAAGGACCAGGAGCAGGAAGAGAATCTGCAATAAGAACTTTACATTCTGCTGGTATAGAAGTAACAGAAATTGTTGATGTTACTCCATTACCACACAATGGTTGCCGTCCACCAAAAAGAAGACGTGTATAATTTGAATATTTACATTATTAAGAAATAAAAAATGGCTAGATACAGAGGACCAAAATCGAAGATAGCTAGAAAGTTTAAAGAACCCATCTACGGGCCAGATAAAGCACTGGATAAGAAGAACTATCCTCCTGGTCAGCACGGACCTAATAAAAGGAGAAGAAAAGAATCTGAATATGGTGTTCAGCTGATGGAAAAACAAAAAGCCAAATATACTTATGGCATCCTGGAACGTCAGTTCAGAAATACTTTTAAAGCAGCTGCCAGAAAAGGTGGTGTTACAGGTGAAAATCTTCTTCAGTTATGTGAAGCCCGTCTCGACAACATGGTTTTCCGTTTAGGTATTGCACCTACAAGAAACTCAGCACGTCAGTTGGTTAACCATCGCCATATTGTTGTAAATGGCACTGTGGTAAGTATACCATCATTTTCAGTAAGACCAGGTGATGTAATTGAAGTTAGAGAAAGATCAAAATCTCTGGAAATTATAACAAATTCTCTCGCAGGACGTACAAGTCGTTTTGCATGGTTAGAATGGGATGAAGATAAACTTTCCGGAAAAATGACTCAATATCCAACAAGAGAAGAAATTCCAGAAAATATTAAAGAACAATTAATCGTAGAATTGTACTCTAAATAATCCCGGATTATTAATTGCAATTCTATATAATAAAATAAGGAGCTCTTTATGGCAATTTTAGCATTTCAAAAACCTGAAAAGGTTATTATGAATGAAGCCGATGAATTCAAAGGGATTTTTGAATTCCGTCCGCTCGAACCTGGTTTTGGTGTAACAATAGGTAATGCACTTCGTCGCATCCTACTTTCCTCATTGGAAGGATATGCCATTACATCCATAAAGATTGAAGGAGTATTACAGGAATTCTCTACAATAAAAGGTATTGTAGAAGATGTATCTGAGATAGTACTCAATCTGAAAAAAATCCGCTTTAAAAGACAAATTGATTCTGAAATTACAGAGAAAGTACATATTGTAATTGGCGATCAGGAAGCTTTTAAGGCTGGTGATATTAACAAATTCTTATCAGTCTTCCAGGTGATCAATACTGAAGAAGTGATCTGTAATATGGATCCATCTGTACGACTGGCTATGGAGATCACAATTAATAAAGGCCGCGGTTATGTTCCAGCAGAAGAGAACAAATCATTGAATGCCTCAGTTGATACAGTCTCTATTGACTCAATCCACACTCCAATTAAAAATGTGAAATTTGACATTGAAAATTTCCGTGTGGAACAAAAAACCGACTACGAAAAACTCTTGCTTGAAATTTCTACTGATGGGTCTATTCATCCTAAAGATGCTCTTAAGGAAGCTGCAAAGATCCTTATTCACCATTTCATGCTGTTCTCAGATGAAAAGATCACTCTCGACTCTGAAGAGAAAACAGTTACTGAAGAGTTTGATGAAAATTCATTGCATATCAGACAATTACTGAAAACTAAACTTATCGATCTGGATCTTTCTGTCAGAGCACTTAACTGCCTGAAAGCTGCCGATGTAGAGACCCTGGGAGACCTGGTTCAGTATAATAAGAATGACTTGCTCAAATTCAGGAATTTTGGTAAGAAGTCGTTAACCGAACTTGAAGAACTGGTCAAAACCAAAGGACTGGAGTTCGGAATGAATATATCAAAGTATAAACTTGATAAGGAATAAGCGAAATGAGACACGGTAAAAGATTTAATCATTTAAGAAGAACGAGCTCGCATCGAAAAGCTATGCTTGCAAATATGGCTTCATCACTTATTATGCATAAGAGGATAAAGACTACTCTTGCAAAAGCAAAAGCACTCAGAATATATGTTGAACCTCTGCTTACAAAATCTAAAGAAGATTCAACACACTCAAGAAGGGTTGTTTTTAGCTACCTTCAGAATAAAGAAGCTGTTAATGAACTGTTCAGGGACATTTCTGTTAAGATAGCAGATCGTCCGGGTGGTTATACACGCATACTGAAGTTAGGGACAAGGTTTGGTGATAATGCAGAAATGTGTATGATTGAACTTGTTGACTATAATGAAACTATGCTTGCTGAAAAACCATTGAAAGCCAAGAAAACAAGAAGAGGTAGAAGAGGTGGTTCTAAGTCAGCTGCTGAAACAACTACTACAGTTGATACTGAAGCTAAAGAAGCAACCGATGATGTTGTTGATGAAGTAAAAGAAGACACAAGTGCAGAAGATAAAGTTGAAGCAAAAGAAGAGGTTAAGGAAGAAGTGAAAGAAGAACCTAAAGCGGAAGTGAAAGAAGAAAAGGTGGAAGAAAAGGTGGAAAAAAAGGAAGAACCCAAAGCCGAAGCAAAAGAGGAGAAGAAAGAAGAAGAGAAGCCCTCAGAAGACGAAGAGAAAAAAGATAAATAATATTAAGATTTATTTAACAATTGTAAGGGGTAAAGTGCGTAACTTTACCCCTTTCTTGTATCTGCTTACTGGATTGCTGGGCTCTGGGTACTAGGTGTTTTCTGCTAATTGCTGTTGTTAGTATTTCATAGATATCAGTAATTTCACGCCTTTGGCGAGAAATCGAATGGCTATGAAATAGTAGAACCAGATATTCGCACAACCCACCTAGAACCCAGCAATCTAGTGCCTAGTACCTGTAAAAGAATGAGACAAAGTTTAAATTATTATAATCACTTAATTGATACGACATGGGATTAATCGCTCAAATTCATGCAAGACAAATCCTCGACTCCAGAGGTAATCCAACTATTGAAGTGGATGTTTATTCAGATAGTGGTATTGTTGGCCGCGCTGCTGTTCCTTCTGGAGCATCAACTGGTATCCATGAAGCAGTAGAACTCAGAGATAATGACAAAGGCATATTTATGGGAAAAGGAGTTCTTAAAGCTGTTGACAATGTGAACAAAACTCTAAATGATGAACTTAAGGGATTTTATATTTCTGATCAGGTCGAGATTGATAATTATATGATTGAACTCGACGGTTCACCAAATAAAGGAAACCTGGGTGCCAATGCCATCCTTGGAGTTTCACTTGCAGTAGCACATGCCGGAGCACAGGAAACAGGGCAGTTTCTTTACAGATACCTTGGTGGCGTAAACGCAAGAATGCTTCCAATTCCTATGATGAACATCCTGAATGGAGGATCACATGCTGACAATAGCATCGATTTTCAGGAATTTATGATCATGCCTGTAGGTGCAGAAAATTTCCATGAGGCATTTCGCATGGGAACTGAAGTATTCCATAACCTGAAAAGCGTGCTGAAGAAAGGGAAATATTCTACCAATGTTGGAGATGAAGGCGGATTTGCCCCTAATTTAAAATCCAATGAAGAAGCTATAAAAGTTGTACTCCAGGCTATAGAAAAAGCAGGATATAAACCCGGAGAAGATATCTATATTGCACTGGATCCGGCATCCTCCGAATACTATATTCCTGAGGAGAATGTATACCACCTGAAGTGGTCTACTGGCGACAAACTATCACCAACAGAAATGGTTGATTTCTGGGCAAACTGGGCAAAGAAATATCCAATTATCTCCATCGAAGACGGTATGGCAGAAGATGACTGGGATGGCTGGAAGTATATGACGGAAGTTCTTGGAAACAAAATCCAGATCGTTGGCGACGATCTTTTTGTAACCAATGTTAACAGATTACAGAAAGGCATCGATGAAGATATTGCAAATTCAGTACTTATTAAAGTAAACCAGATCGGTACATTAACAGAAACAATCAATGCAGTAAACCTTGCATCAAGAAATGGATATACTTCTGTTATAAGCCACAGGTCAGGTGAAACCGAAGATACAACCATTGCAGACCTTGCTGTAGCATTAAATACAGGATTAATTAAAACAGGTTCTGCAAGCCGCTCCGACAGGATCGCAAAATACAATCAGCTGCTGAGAATTGAAGAAAGCCTTGGGGAAGCAGCCGAATATTTGGGTAAGAAATTCAGATATGTGAAATAATCGTTTGGCTTTACCCAAATTATTGCAAAATGCAGAATAACATAAGGCCGTTGTGCTATGCACAACGGCCTTATGCCTTATATATCCATTTAAAACTGTCCTGAGCACAACGAAGTGGAGACGAAAGATCTCCTACAATTTGGCACACGGTTTATCCTAAAAAATCTTCAATAATTTTTCAATTTGCACTCTGCATTTTGCACTCTTCAGGATTGGGCTACAATTTTCCTCGCCTCCACTATCGCCTGCTCCAATCCTGAAGCATCTTTTCCTCCTGAAGTTGCAAAATGAGGTTGACCTCCCCCACCTCCCTTAATTAAAGGAGCCAGGTCTCTGATCATTTTTCCTGCATTTATATTTCCTTTATCTACAAGATCTTTCGATAAGGCAATGGTGAGAGATGCTTTTCCTTCATTTGCATTACCAATGATAAGAAACAGGTTCTTGTTTTCTTTTACCATTGCGAAAGCAAGGTTTTTGACCAAAACAGGATCTTCTTTCAGGATAATCCCCAGAAAATTTATATTTCCGGTAACTTCTATTTTGCTTTTTAAATTCTCAGCCAGTTGTATGGCTCTATTTCTAATTAATGTATTTATAAGCTTCTGTAACTTATCATTGGTTATAACAAGATTTTTAACTCCATTAATAATTTTATCCTGCGTCTTAAAACCCTTTTTCAATTCTCGGATGACAGCATCCTGTTTCAACAAGTATTCCTGTGCTTCATATCCTGTAATGGCTTCAATTCTTCTTATTCCCGCTGCGATGGCGCTCTCGGAAGTTATCTTAAAAAATCCGATCTGACCTGTGGCATCCACATGTGTACCACCACAAAGCTCAACTGATCCCCCAAGGCGGATCACCCTTACTTCATCACCATATTTCTCACCAAAAAATGCCAGGGCTCCCATGCCTTCAGCTTCTTTCATACTTATTGCCCGGTGCTCATCCAGTGGCAAATTTTTCCTGATCTCTTCATTCACTGCACGTTCAATATTTTCCAGGATATTGTCCGGGATCTTTTCATAATGCGAAAAATCAAATCTTAGATGTTTTTCATCAACATATGATCCCTTTTGTTCAACATGATCTCCCAGGATGTTCCTTAATGCATGGTGAAGGATATGAGAAGCTGTGTGATTACTCATCGTTGAGATACGCTTTTTTACATCAACAACAGCTGAAAAATCACATTCAGGACATTTTGGTTCCTTATCGGTAATATGAATGATCAGGTCGTTTTCTTTTTTGGTATCCAGGATATTAATTGTATCATCCTCACATTTTAATATCCCCGTATCACCAACCTGACCTCCGGATTCAGCATAAAAAGGTGTTTTATCCAGGATGATCTCGTAAAATACTTTGTTCTTTTGATGAACTTTCCTGTATCTCAGAATACTAACCTCAGCATTCATTTCATCGTAGCCAACAAAAGCAGTGACTTCTTTCCTTTCCCTCACTACGATCCAGTCGCCGGAATCTTTGGTCGCTGCAGATCTTGATCTTTCTTTCTGTTCTTTCAATCCTTTGGCAAATCCATCCATATCAACGGTCCATCCTTTTTCCTTAGCCATCAGCTGGGTCAGGTCTACAGGAAATCCAAATGTATCAAACAGCTCAAAAGCAAAAGCACCATCGATCTCTTTTTTCCCTGGATTGTCATCGATATAGGTTTCAAATCTTTTTATCCCCTGTGCAAGTGTTCTAAGGAAAGAAGCCTCTTCTTCTGCAATTACTTTCTTTATTATATCTTTCTGTGCCGTTAATTCAGGAAAGAACTCCCCCATTTCAATTTCGAGACGATCAACAAGCGTATTAATGAAAGGCTGTTTAATATCCAGGAAAGTATATCCATAGCGTACTGCTCTTCTTAGTATCCTGCGGATCACATATCCCGCACCAACATTGGAAGGCAATTGGCCATCAGCGATTGCAAAAGCAACAGCCCTGAGATGGTCAGCGATAACTCTCATGGAGATATCCACTTCAATATCATCCCCGTAGCTTTTTCCTGCGATGGCTGAAATCTCTTTAATTATGGGTTGAAAAACATCAGTATCATAATTTGACTTCACATCCTGTAATACCATGCAAAGCCTTTCAAAACCCATTCCTGTGTCGACATGCTTTTGAGGCAATGGCATCAGTTTACCATCCGACATCCTGTTAAATTCAATGAAAACAAGATTCCATATTTCAATAACAAGGGGATGATCTTTATTAACAAGCTCTCTTCCCGGGATCTTCTTCCTTTCAGCATCCTTTCTTAAATCAATATGAATCTCTGAACATGGACCGCAAGGACCTGTTTCGCCCATTTCCCAGAAGTTATCTTTTTTGTCACCATATAGTATCTGATCTATCGGCAATAGCTCCTTCCAGAATTTGAATGCTTCCTCATCAGCAGGGGTTCCATCATTATTGTCACCTTCAAATACAGAAGCATACAATCTGTCTTTTTGAATTCCAAAACGGCCGTGTAACAATTCCCAGGCCCATTCAATGGCTTCCTTCTTAAAATAATCACCAAATGACCAGTTACCAAGCATTTCAAACATAGTATGATGGTAAGTGTCATGGCCAACTTCCTCAAGATCGTTATGTTTTCCTGAAACCCTGAGACATTTCTGGGTATTCGCTATTCTATTACTTTCAGCTTTTTTATTGCCCAGGAAAATATCCTTAAACTGATTCATTCCTGCATTGGTGAACATCAGTGTTGGATCATTTTTAATTACCATTGGCGCTGATGGAACAGTCTTGTGTAATTTATCCTTAAAAAAATCAAGGAATGTCCGACGTACTTCTCTGGATTTCATCTTAATAATTTGATATCAACTTAAGGTTTGTTTATTTTTCTTACTAATAAAGTTGCAAATTTACTCCATTTAAGTAACTTTGTGTATGTATGTGAGATAAATTAATGTATAATTAACTCGATTCTAAGAATAAATGGCAAAGACTCACTACCGCTTCAACCCCAAATCTCTTACGTACGAAAAAGTTGGCCGCACTACAAAAACAATAATTACAAAGTTTATAGGATACCTTTTAACAGGAGCCGGCTTTGCTACCGTAATACTAATTATCGCTTATTCATTCTTCAGCTCTCCGAAAGAGAGAATGCAAGTTAGGGAAATTGAGCAATATAAGCTGCAATACAAGATCCTCAACGACAGGCTTGACCAGGTTTCAAGTGTTCTTAAAGACATGCAGGAAAGGGATGATAATATTTACAGGGTCATCTTCGAATCCGAACCTATCCCTTGGGAGATACGTAATGCAGGATTTGGAGGAACTGATCGCTATGCCCGTCTCGATGGATATAAAAACTCTGAGATTATAATTGAAACAACGACAAAACTTGACAGGTTAACCAGTCAGATCGTTGTTCAATCAAAATCATTCGATAATGTTTTTGAGATGGCTAAAAATAAAACGGAAATGCTTTCTTGTATTCCTGCCATTCAACCTATAGAAAAAGGAGCAGGACGACTTGTCTCAGGTTACGGAATGAGGTATCATCCTATTTTAAAATACCGCAGGATGCACTGGGGAATTGATATATCTGCACCATCAGGCACTCCTATTTATGCAACCGGTGATGGAAAAATAAACTTTATTGGAAGAAATGGTGGTTACGGAAAAACCTGTATAATAGATCATGGTTATGGCTATAAAACTTTATATGGGCACATGAAAACCATTTCTGTAAAAAAAGGGCAAAAAGTCAAAAGAGGCGAGATCATAGGTTATGTTGGAAGCACAGGACTTTCACGTGCACCACATGTACATTATGAAGTGATCTACAACAAAAAAAAGATCGATCCTGTTAACTATTTCTATAATGATTTTACACCTGAAGAATTCGAAAAAGTGCTTGAACTCGCTGCAAAAGACAATCAAGTGCTATCATAATAAGATACAAGGTGGAACCCGACAAAATATATTATACTATCGGTGAAGTGGCCGAAATGTTTTCAGTCAATACCTCCTTAATCCGTTTCTGGGAAAAGGAATTTATCATTATAAAACCAAAAAAAAACAAAAAAGGAAACAGGCTTTTTACTCAGAAAGATATTGACAACCTGCACACCATATATCACCTGGTAAAAGAAAGAGGATATACTCTTAAAGGTGCAAAGGAATTTCTTAAGAAAAATCCTGAAACAACCACACGGGATATTGAGATCCTGAAATCCCTGAAGAATATTAAGTCATTTCTGGAAGATATAAAGAAGGAGATTAATTGATTTCCGATTCCATAGTCCATATTCCATATTTTCGATTTGTTGAGAATGGCTATTTGCACTGTTGATCAAATACAGAATTATCGAAATTAAATCGTCAATCAATCCTTTTATTCATGTAGATCCTGTCTAATTCTCTTCTTCCTGTCAATTCTGTCTAATTCATATTTAATCCTGTAAATCACATCAAATCCCCCCTTAACAAATCTTAACAACACCTTTAACATATTTTAACACAAATTACTTAAAAGCATTACTGCACCTGCGTTATATTTGCATCAAGTTAATTAAAGCTGACAGAAATATGATAGAAACTGATATCAAACAACTTAACGAAAGAATAGAAAAAGAAAGTGCTTTCGTTGACATGATCACTATGGAAATGCACAAGGTCATTATCGGGCAAAAGCACATGCTTGAAAGACTACTAATAGGGATGCTATCAAATGGGCATATACTTCTCGAAGGTGTTCCGGGACTTGCAAAAACACTTGCAATAAAATCACTTGCCAGCTCTATAGATGCAAAATTCAGCCGTATACAATTTACGCCTGACTTGTTGCCTGCAGACCTTCTGGGAACTTTGATCTATAGCCAGAAAAAAGAAGAATTCGTGGTAAGGAAAGGACCCATTTTTGCCAATTTCATCCTTGCAGATGAGATCAACAGGTCTCCGGCAAAAGTTCAAAGTGCATTGCTTGAAGCTATGCAGGAACGACAGGTTACCATCGGTGATACAACCTATCCGCTGGAAGAACCTTTCCTGGTACTGGCCACTCAAAACCCTATTGAACAGGAAGGTACATACCCCTTACCTGAAGCACAGGTTGACAGGTTTATGCTGAAAGTGGTTATTGGATACCCTACTAAAGATGAGGAGAAAAATATCCTGAGGCAAAACATTATAGGAACCTTTCCTGAAACTAACAAAATATTAAAACCTGCAGATATAAATAAAGCCAGGGCAATTGTAAGAGATGTATACCTTGATGAAAAAATCGAAAATTACATAACTGATATTGTTTTCTCATCCAGATTCCCTGGAGAGTACAAACTGAAGAAATTCGAATCTCTCATCAATTATGGCGCATCCCCAAGAGCAAGTATAAATATGGCACTTGCAGCAAAAGCATATGCATTTATTAAACGCAGAGGCTATGTAATTCCTGAAGATATCAGGGCGGTTGCACATGATGTGTTACGTCACAGGATTGGTCTTACTTATGAGGCTGAAGCAGAAAATGTCACTTCTGAGGAGATCATTAATGAGATACTTAATACCGTTGAAGTACCGTAGATCAAAGAATTAAGAATTAAGAATTGACTTTAGATTTTGGAAGCAGCAGATATAATAAAGAAAGTAAGAAAGATTGAGATCAAGACAAGGGGATTGTCGAACCAGATCTTTTCAGGGCACTATCACAGTGCTTTTAAAGGCAGGGGTATGGCATTTAGTGAAGTCAGGGAATACCAGTATGGTGATGATATCCGAAGTATCGACTGGAATGTCACTGCCAGATTTAACCACCCTTACGTTAAGATCTTTGATGAAGAAAGAGAATTGACTGTTATGCTTCTTATCGATGTTAGTGGCTCGAATGAATTCGGGACCCAAATGCAGCTAAAAGAAGAGCAGATGATGGAAATTGCTGCAGTACTTGCATTTTCCGCCATCAATAATAATGATAAAGTTGGAGTAATCTTCTTCAGCGACAGAATAGAAAAATTCATCCCTCCTAAAAAAGGAACATCTCATATTCTTAGAATTATCAGGGAATTGATCGATTTCAAGCCTGAAAGTCAAAAGACAAAAATTTCAGAAGCATTACGCTTTCTCACTAACGCTATCAAGAAAAGATGTACCGCCTTTATCATCTCCGATTTTATCGATAAGGATTTTGATGACGCCCTGACCATTGCAGGAAAAAAACATGATCTTGTTGCATTGCGTGTATACGACAGAAGGGAAATAAGCCTGCCAAACATTGGGCTTGCACAGGTATATAATAAAGAAACAAATTCCAGGATGTGGGTGGATACATCAAGCAAACTTGTTAGAAAAAATTACAGTAATTGGTGGCTCAAACATGAAAGCTATTTAAGAAATCTTTTCTTGAAAAGTAGTGTTGACGTTGCTGAAATGAGCACTGAAGAAGACTATGTTAAACCATTAATAAACTTGTTTAAACTAAGGGAAGCCAGATTTTAATAATGAAGCTTGAAAAACTAATATTATTCTTAATCATAATTGTTAGTGCCTCAACATCATATTCACAGGAGGTTGGAGCAAAAGCAAAACTGGATACAGCTGAGATCCTTATCGGAGACCAGATTAACCTCCAATTAATAGTAACTGTTCCTGAAAATGCTAATATAGCATGGCCATTTATTGAAGATACGTTAAGCAGGAATATTGAAATAATCAATACTTCCCCTATTGATACAATATTGCATGATGGATTACTTAGCCTGAAACAAAACATCCTGATTACATCCTTTGATTCCGGAGAGTTCTCTATAAGACCATTCGAATTTCTATATATGGACGAAGAGGACACAATTCCTTTAAAAATATTTAGCCTGCCTCAACTGCTAAAAGTTAACACCATTGATATTGATACAGCAAAAGCAATAAAGCCTATTAAGGCTCCATTAGGCGCACCTGTATCGTTCAACGAAGTATATCCATGGGTACTGCTTGGATTGGGAATAATTGGCTTAATCTGGTTCTTGATATATTATCTGAAAAAACGCAGGAAAAAGGAACCCATTTTTCTTTCCAAACCCAAACCTAAATTACCACCCCATGTCGTTGCTTTAAATGGATTAGAAGAACTAAAACATAAAAAACTATGGCAGAATGGGAAATTTAAAGAGTATTATACCGGAATGACCGACCTTATAAGACAATACATTGAAGACAGGTTTGATGTTCAGGCCGTTGAAATGACAACTGATGAGATAATGAGCGGTTTGAAAAGAAAAGAAGTAAATAAAGACGTTTTTGATAAGCTATTTCAAACTCTAAAATTAGCAGACATGGTGAAATTCGCAAAAGAAAAACCCATGCCACTTGAAAATGATATAAGCTTAAACAATAGTATTGATTTTGTTAATGAAACCATCAGGCAGGTTGAAGAATCAATTAGTGCAGACAACAAGGATAATGACAGAACCGATAAAAGTGTTGAATGATGTTGAATAATATTGAATTTGCAAATCCGGAGTTTTTATATCTGCTCATCACAATTCCTTTGATGGCATTGTGGTATTGGTATAAACTAAAAAAAAATAATGCAGATATTCAGATATCCAACACTTCAGCTTTCGAGAAAACGCCAAAAAGCATAAAACAATATCTCATTCATATACTTTTTGTTTTACGTATTCTTGCTATAGCATTGTTAATTATTGTTATGGCCAGACCGCAATCCAGTTTAAGCAGGAAGGATGTTTCTATTGAAGGAATAGATATTGTAATGGCACTCGATGTTTCATCAAGTATGCTTGCTCAGGATCTGAAACCCGACAGGCTTGAAGCGGCAAAAGAAGTTGCTCTTGACTTTATTGGAGGCAGACCTGACGACAGGGTAGGACTTGTTATATTTAGTGGGGAAACTTTTACTCAATCACCACTCACAACTGATCACAGGATCATCAAGAATTTATTTAAAGATATAAAGAGTGGAATGATAGAAGATGGAACAGCTATTGGCGATGGACTGGCAACTTCAATTAACCGTTTAAAAGAAAGCAAAGCAATAAGTAAGGTGATAATCCTTATTACTGATGGGGTAAATAATCAGGGGTCAATTGATCCTTTAAGTGCAGCAGAAATAGCTAAAATATTTGGTATAAGAATTTATACTATTGGTGTCGGATCAGAAGGAACAGCACCTTACCCTGTTCAAACACCTTATGGCATACAATATCAGAACATGGAGGTCAAAATTGATGAAGATTTACTCCAGGAGGTAGCAGAAATGACTGATGGGAAATACTTCAGGGCTACAAGCAATCGAAAATTGCAACAGATCTATGGTGAAATTGATGAGCTGGAGAAATCAAAGATCGATGTAACTGAATTTAAAAAGAAAAATGAAGAGTTTTTGCCATGGGCATTACTTGCTCTTGCATTGATTGCACTGGAATTATTACTGAGATTTACAGTTTTCAGATCTGTGCCATAATTCGAAAAACAACAAATGATACAACTTGAACATATAGAGTATTTATATCTTTTACTGGCCTTGCCGGTTTTCATTTTATTGTTCACACTCTTGATGAACTGGAAGAAAAGAGCATTGAAGAAGTTTGGTGATCCATTAATTATTAAAATGTTAATTCCTGATGAAGCGAGTGGCAGGCTTGTATTTAAATTTGTAATTATCATGATAGCATTTTCGCTAATTGTTATTGGTATCACAAATCCTCAAACAGGATCTAAACTTGAAAAAATTCAAAGAAAAGGAATTGATCTGATGATCGCTCTGGATGTTTCAAATAGTATGATGGCCCAGGATATTAAACCCGACAGGCTTTCAAGGGCAAAACAGGCAATTTCAAGTTTGGTTGACAAACTGGAAGGTGACAGGGTTGGGATTATAGTATTTGCAGGAAATGCTTATACACAACTCCCTATAACAACAGATTATGCAGCCGCTAAAATGTTCCTCTCCAGCATAAGCACTGAAAGCGTTCCTTCTCAAGGAACAGCCATAGGAGACGCATTGCAATTAGCTGTAGGAGCTTTTAATCAGGAAGACAAACATAACAAAGCAATAATCATAATTACAGATGGGGAAAACCATGAAGGAAATGTAGTTGAGGAAGCTAAAGCTGCCAAAGAACTTGGCATCAAAGTATTCACAATTGGTATGGGGCTTCCTGAAGGAGCACCAATTCCTGTATACAACAGAAATGGTGATCAGATTGGGTTTAAGAAAGACAATAATGGAGAAACTGTCGTAACCAAACTTAATGACCTAATGCTTAGTCAGATTGCATCGGCCGGCGGAGGCAGTTATGTAAATGCAACCAATTCTAATGCGGGATTAAAAACCGTTCTTGATGAAATAAATGAAATGGAGAAGAAAGAAATAGAATCAAGGATCTTCGCCGATTATGAAGATCAGTTCCAGTATTTCATCGGAATCGGAATTTTACTTCTACTACTGGAGTATTTAATTTTTGAAAGAAAAGGCAAACTATCCAGGAAAATAAACCTTTTTGATGTTAAATAAAATAATGCAAATGCCAAATCATATTCTCAAAATATCAGCAGCTTTTCTTCTGACGATCAGTGTTGTATTTGCATTCGGACAAAGCGACAAGAAATACATTAGAAAAGGCAATAAAGCATATAATAAAGAAGATTATCAAAAAGCAGAAATTGATTACCTTAAAGCAATACAGTCTGACAACCCGACACATAAAGGCTTATTCAACTGGGGTGATGTTTTATACAAGCAAAAACAATATTTGAATGCGAGTAGCGTATTTGATTCAGTTAGCAAACTCAATCTTGATGATGAAACTATGTCAAAGGTTCAGTATAACCTTGGAAATTCATTACTAAAGTTAGCAAAAGATAGTGCTCAGATCGCACAACAAGCTCTTACAAGCAGTATTGAATCATATAAGAACTCCTTACGGATTAATCCTGATGACTTTGAAGCCAAATACAATCTGGCCTATGCTCAAAAACTTCTGCAGGATCAGCAGCAACAGAATCAGCAGAATCAAGATCAGCAAAACCAGCAGGATAATAAAAACCAGGATCAGCAGGATCAAAAAGATCAGCAGGATCAAAAAGATCAGCAGGACAAGCAAGATCCAAAAGATAAAGATGACAAGAAGGATCAGCAGGACAAAAAAGATCAGAAGCAGGATCAGGATAAAAAACAAGGACAACAACAGCAACAAGGTCAGCCTAAACCCAGGCAGATATCAAAAGAAGATGCTGAACGTATGCTTCAGGCCCTGATGAATGATGAGAAAAATACATTAAATAAACTCAAAAAGGAAAAAGCAAAAGTTAAGGTTAGCAAATCTGAAAAAGACTGGTAACTTAGTATTAATATTTAGCAGGTGTAAAACCTTATTATGAAATCATTTTTTTTATATATCGTTTTATTCTTATTTGCACTTCAAAACATTGAAGCTGAAGATATTTCTTTTAGAGCATCTGCAAAAAACAAAGTAGTTGTTGGTGAAAGATTTCAATATACCTTTACAATCAATTCTCAGGGAACCAATTTCCGGGGTCCGGATTTCAAAGGATTCCGTATACTTACCGGGCCTAATCTTTCTACTAGTCAAAATTATTCTATTGTTCAGGGAAAAATGTCGCAATCAGTTAATGTGACTTATTCTTATGTGTTACAGGCATTATCAGAGGGGGAATTCAGCATCGGAACTGCTAAAATTACCATAGGCGGTGAAACGTATGCTTCAAATTCATTAAAGATCCAGGTGTTGCCGAGAGCCGGCTCCTCACAAGGAAATACCAGATCACCTAAAGCTGCACAAAACTCACAAGATCAACAAAAGAGTGAAGATAATAATGATGTATACATCAAAGCATTTTTAAATAAATCTAATCCTTATCAGGGACAACAAATTATAGTTACATATAAGATATTTACACAGCTTCCTATATCTGATCTATCGATAGATAAATCCTCCTCTTTTTCAGGATTCTGGTCTAAAGATCTGTTGAAAAATAATAGTAAATTAAAACAATACAGCGAATATATTAACGGCAAAGAATATATTGTTGCTGATTTGAACAAAATAGCTCTTTTCCCACAGAAATCGGGCAAACTCACAGTTGATCCTATGGAACTGAGATGTGTTGCACAGGTAAGAAAAGAAGGTCAAAGAAGAACAAGGGATCCTTTTTTCGATAGCTTTTTCAATGATCCATTCTTCAATAACATGTATCAGAATGTAGAGCTTGTTCTGGAATCCAACACCCTGAATGTAAATGTAAAACCTTTGCCAGCAGAAAATAAGCCATCCAACTTTTCAGGAGCAGTTGGCAAGTTCCAGTTAAGATCAACTATAGATAAAACTGAATTGAAAGCCAACGAACCTATTACCTTAAAGTTTATTGTTAGTGGCAGTGGCAATCTTGAGTTAATCAATGACCTGGGAGTGAGTTTCCCTCCTGATTTTGAAACATATGAACCTAAGATCATTAATAATATCAGAGCAAACAATTCAGGAGTTTCAGGAAGCAGAACATTTGAATACCTGGTTATTCCTCGAAATGCAGGAGATTTTACAATTGATCCTGTTAAATTAAGCTATTTCGATCCTGCAAAAAAAGAATATACCACCCTTACAACACCATCATATAATATTAAAGTGAAAAAAGGAGAAGGGAATGGTGGTACTATCTCTTATAGTGGAGTAACACAGGCCGACATACAATATATAGGTAGTGATATCAGGCATATAAAATCAATGCCTTTTAAACTGCATATGGGCTATTCATTATTCCTGGGATCTGATCTGTTTTTCATTCTACTTGCAGCTCCGGTTATCCTATTCATACTGGTAATGATCATTTGGAGAAGGAATATTAAGTTCAGAGAAAATGAAGTGCTGGTAAGGAACAAAAGAGCTACTAAGGTCGCAAGAAAGAATCTTAAAAAAGCTCTGGAATATTTAAAAGCCAAGCAGGATAAGAATTTCTACCTTGAGATATCAAGGGCATTATGGGGATACCTGAGTGATAAATTTAATATTCCTTTGTCGGAATTATCCACTGAGAGTGTAATACTAAAACTCGAAGGACAGAATATAAATGAATCATTAGTAAATGAATTTATTGAAACCCTGGAGCATACTGAATATGCCAGATTTGCACCGGGCGATCCTCAGTCAAAAATGAATGAGATCTATGATGAAGCAATAAAGACTATTACTAAAATTGAAAGAGAACTGAAACATTAATAATGAAAGGGATACTGTTAACTATATTATTACTCACATCTTCATTCCTGTTATTTTCTCAAAATCAGGAAGTTGAAGATATCATCCTGGCTAACAAAGAATATAATGAAGGTCATTATGAAGTAGCAATTGGCCTTTATAATGATATTATAAATAAGGGTTATACTTCTTCCGAGCTGTTATATAATTTAGGTAATTCATATTTTAAAACAGATGCTATCCCCGAATCAATTCTCTATTATGAAAAAGCAATGAAACTGGATCCTAAGAATAATGACATTCATTTCAATCTAAATATTGCAAATTCAAGAAAGATAGATAAGATTAAAGAGGTTCCTGATTTATTTTACATAAAATGGTGGAAATCATTTAATCGTTTGTTCTCTCCAAATAATTGGGCAATAATTACTGTTATATTTTTTATAGTAGTTTTCATCTTTGGTACCTTCTTCATTATCAGCAGAAATTACAGGATCAGGAAAACATCTTTCTGGATATCCATTTCTGCAATAATATTTTTCCTGTTATCATTGTTGATCTCCGTTCAAAGCTATAATGAATTTGTAAAAGATAATTACGCCATTATCTTTGATCCAACAATTACTATAAAGAGCTCTCCCACTGAAAGCAGTGTTGACTTATTCGTTATTCATGAAGGTACCAAAGTGGAAATCCTGGATAATATAGAAGGCTGGTATGAAATTAGAATTGCCAATGGTTCAGAAGGTTGGTTACCTGAATCTTCAGTGAAGAAAATTTAATACCTTTATAAATAAAAAAATGAGCACAATTAAATCCGGAGACATAGTGGTATTGAAATCAGGCGGACCAAAAATGACGGTTCAACGTATCATTGGAAGCGATCTTGATGTATCGCTTAACCAGATCGATGATTACATAAAACTTTTTAAAGGAAACAAACCCGGAGATGTATTTTGTCAGTGGTTTGAAGGGAATGAATTAAAACAGGGAGCCTTTCCTCATGACTCCCTTATCATTAGTAAATGAAATTACTTCAGTCCTAGTTTCTTAGCAATATCCTTAGGAATTCCATCCTTATTAACCATAATTGCAATTGTTTTCAGCCTGATATAGGCTTCAGACATATTCAAATAACCACCCATTTCATTACTATTTGAATTCCAGGAGTTTTTAGTTCTATAATATTTTGTTCCTTTTTGATCTTCAATCAAAGCGGTCAGGTGCATAAGATGATCATCTGTTGAAGTCTGGTTATCAAAAGCCTGCTGTCGAATTCCCTGATCTATATGCTTTTGTATTACTGGCCTGTCAAACACATACAATTCCTCATTCTTTTCCGAACTGTTTAGTTTTTCCCATCTTTCTCTTTCCGTTTGCCCCATATCCTCCTCTTTTGCATCCGGAACAATGGCAATGCCATTTTTATGAGAGAAGCCTTTATCGCTAACATCACCATCCCAAACAATAGAATATCCTTTTTCAAATGAGTATTCCATTACTTTCATCAAGTCGTCAAGAGGCACATTATAATATATGTCGTTTGACCAGTTATCCGGCACCTCCAATATAATAGGTTTATAATAATCATAATTATTATATGAGGTTATTTCTATATACTGATCAGGATCGAACCCAGTATATTTTGCAAAAGAAACCGGGCTATACTCTATTTCTTCATAAATGAAATTTTCAGGAACTTTTCCAAGGTAAACATCCAGGATAGCATCAAAAGCCTGAGGCCAAATACTAGAGATCTTACCACTCCTTTTCTTTACCACTCCTGAAAGAAAACCTTTTAACACCGCATCCATTTCACCATGATTATGTGATTCTTCACCCGGCTTAAAACCTGTATACTCATTTTCCGGGATCATACCATAATTATTAATAACATTT
Source organism: uncultured Bacteroidales bacterium (assembly GCA_964508895.1). Classification (GTDB taxonomy): domain Bacteria; phylum Bacteroidota; class Bacteroidia; order Bacteroidales; family B18-G4; genus M55B132. Next base: position 318 of record CAZDWF010000007.1, on the reverse strand, counting down.
ATTACATCATGAGCCTGTCCGCCGGCTCCAAAAACATAATTCCCCTGCAATCTCACATATCTCATTGCTTTAGGAGGATAGCTGTAACGAACTGGAAACATTTCAGATAGATCACATGCTTTCCCACTTTCTCTCAAAATCTCAGCTTCAACAAATGATATTGCACCAAAGGCCCAGCATGTACCTGATCTTGACTGATCCTTAACAGGAGTAACTTCAACTTCATATATTGCTTTATAAATCAATACAGTATCTGCACTTTCTTCCTGAGCTATTAATTTCTCAGGAAATGATATACAAAACATTATTATAATTAAC
>CAZDWF010000006.1:0-54655 GCA_964508895.1 uncultured Bacteroidales bacterium | reverse complement strand
CAAATTCTTCTGCCCCTGGTCATATTGGACTTGGTATGCCTATGAATTTGACCAACAGGACATCTTCTTTGGCTATGTAAAAGGTGATTTTGATGAGTATGGAACATTCTCCTTGTCAGAATTAGAAGATATAAGAGGACCTTTGGGCCTAGGTATTGAAAGAGATATTCACTTTAAACCTAAACCACTAAGTCAATGTAAATAGTTATTTTTTGGGGAAAATAAAAATGGATAAAATAATCATTGAAGTCAGTGGTGGATTAGTCCAGGCAGTCTATTCTACAAATACAAATATAACAGTCAAACTATTAGACTGGGACAATATCGATAGTTCGAATATGACAGATGAAGAAAAACAACTACAGAATGAAATTAAGCAAATGAAAGAGATATTTTGATGAACGTTGCAATTGATCTAGACCAAACAATCACTGCCAGCAGAGAGAGCATTGATTTTTTTAGTGTGTTGACTAATTTGCTTATTCCTGAGCATAAGATTTTTATTATTACTAATCGACAGCCAAACACAGAGCAGGATATAGCAGATGAACTTGACCATTATGGCATTGAATACAGTGAAATAGTTATTACCGACCAAAAAGCCAAATATATCAAAGATCACAATATTACAATATTTTTTGAAAACGAAGATGAATACTTCTTGGGACTTGGTAAAGAAGTAACTGTTTTTAAAATTCGAGAGGAAGAAAATTATAACTTCAAAACTTACAAGTGGTATGGCGACAAAAATACAGTAGAAATGATTGATGAATAAAAAACAGCAGACAGAATACAATATTGAAGATTATATCAACCATATTAATCTGTGGAATATTCCTTCTTCAAGTGGAATAATCCTTCTACAGAAGATTGTTGACTCTATTCAATACAATCAATTCAAAAACCTTTATAGACAATCACCTTCAGTATTGATCACAGGAGAAAACAGAGACCTGACAGCCAGAGCCTATATTAATTCATTTCAAATTGAAGATTTCAGGGAATGTCCTGGTCAATATTTGGATAATGGCATGAATTCCAGTCAATTCTTTGAATATAGTTTAATTGACACAGCCCATTTAATAACAGACATCGAACATTTGACAAAAATGGGACAATCTGTTGTTTGGAGATATTTGAAAGAAGGAAGATGCACCTATTATAATTTTGTAACCAAAGACTTTAGTAAAATTATCCAATGCAATGGATTGATAGTATTAACGGCCCAAAAAATAGACAATGTGTCAAAATCCATTCTAGAAGCAGTTGATTATATTATTCAAACTGAATCTTGTTCAATTGAACAGTTAAGACAGTTTGTTACTCAACAATTAAAGTTCTGTGGTGTTAGTTTTAGAGGACAAACTGTTATAGATGAAATAGTAAATACTCCTGACATAGATATTAGATCAATTATGCGACTACTAAAAGCTTGTATAGTATTACTAGAGGCAGATTTGAGAAAATATCTGACAGTCAAAATAGTTCAAGATGCTAAAAAATTGTGTTCTTTTTCAGTTTCAGCAGATCATCATGCCGATGATATACCGTTCTGACATTATTCCAGACAGTAAGTTTTATATCTCCAATTATTGGATGAGTTATTTATTTTTGGGAAAAATTAAAAAAATGATTATCAGAGCCATCACAAAATCACAAGGAAAAGTTATTGATAAATATACGGTCTATTTTATGGATGGATCCTGTTTAACATTGTCATCTAATCCTGATAGTCCTCAAGGTGTTTCACAATGGGGAGAATACTTTGGAATAAATGATGCAACATTTGAAGAGGCAATTGAAAATAATAAACAATTACTAATCTTAGGCAGAGTGGAAGAATTAGTGAATTTCTGTGAATTGCCATCGATAATTAAAAGTCATATTGAGAAGAGGATCAGTGAAGTGGGAGAATAGTTAATTATTCCAATTCTTTGAGAAGGCGAGAAAATGCAGTTCGAGGATTGACTCCACAAGCTCTAGTCCATTCGATAAATTCCATAATGTCAACCCGACGATTAGCTACTTCACAATTATAAATGTAAGATTGGGGCTTGTCGAGAATAGCTCCGATATCTCTCTGAGACATACCAGCTTCTTCCCTAAGTTCCCGTAGAAACTGAGGTAATATGTGGTACATACGATTAAATTGAGCCTTTGCCATATGCGGAATTATAGGCTAAGAACCGCTTGACACGGTTTCCGTGTCAGATAAAATAATTAAAGCCCTAGGAAATAGAGGCTTAGAGATAAAGGAGGTCAAAATAGATGATTCGATTTCAGTGTCAATGTGGGCACCAATACAAGGTCCCAGATTATTATGTGGGAAAGAAGGTTCGATGTAAGAAATGTAACACAATAAATCGAATCGTCCCTGTTCCTGAAGTCACTGATGAATCAGAAAATGTTGAACAAGAATCTAGGCCTGAAAATTATAAAAGATATATCATATTAGCTGTTTCTACAGGCATCTTTATACTTGTAGCGATAGCAATACCTATTGTTTTTAAAACAATTCCCAAAGTAAAGTCTTCAATTCAGCAATCTCGAATAGAAGCTCAACAACGCAAACAAGAAAAACAACTAAAAAAGCAAGAAGCTGAACGGCAAAAAAAATTATTGGCTAAACAAAAGGAAAAAGAAGAGGCTGAGGCTAAAAAAATTGCATATAGACTGTCCATAAAACACATTTATAATAAATTAAAAGACATGGAACGTATGTGTATTATAATAAAATATAAATGGCGAGAGGAACTGGGATCTGATAGGAAAATTGATTATTCTACAAAAATACCTTGCCTAGAAGACTTTGCTGGGGAAGCAAGATTATTATTACAATATTGTGAAGAGTCAGAAAGAAGAAGAGAAGACTATGAATGGGTGCAATACTATAGTTTTGATCCTGTTGTCCCCAAACAAGACCGTCAGATGTTGATAGAAATATATAAAGCCTTTCAGAAATTCAGTGAAGGTGAACAGGTAAGCTCTGGTAAATATATAAATGAGAGGCAATATGATGGTGCATTTTATGTTATCTCTGCAATTGAAGAATATGAGAAATTATATGGTGAAAAGAAGTAATGCCCTATTGACCTTACCAAGAAATTATGCCTGAGCCCACAACCCTCTTGTTTCTTGCTCTTGATGGATTATCTATAATGAGAAAAAGAAAACTCTAATAATCTAACTATCAATAAATTTCAAAAGGCTGTATGATTCTCCTATACAGCCTTTTTTTATTTGCCAAAAAAAGAATATTTGCTATTGTAAAAATACAAAAGGGAGCATTAGAGATGTCATAATCATCCACTGACATCTCTTTTTTCTTATTTCTCTGGTTTATAACTATTTTCTTTCCCCAAAAATAATAAATATTTTTGTTATTCGAATGATGTGTATCGATCCGAAAAATTAGGGACAGAAAATAATAAGAAAATATTTAGTGCATATATGGGAAAGTAGATTTTGGAAGTTTAAATGGATATAAATCTCGTCAAGTGTTAGTTTTTAATAATAAGAGTGTATGAAGCCAAAGATTGAGGGAGAGGGTAAGGTGTTTTTTAGCGATTGTTCATCAATATTTCTACTGCACTCGAAGTTAAATTTCTATTAGTTATAGTTGTATTTAAGGAACGATATTCATTAATCTTTTTATATGCATAAAAAAGCAACTCTGGCTCTAAATAACTCAATGTATAACCTTCATCAGAGTTCTCATGCAACAAATTATAAATTCCATTTATTAGCAATTTCCCTAAACCAATATAAATAGATGTTAAATCTGTAAGCATTTCATTTTCAGAATTATCTTCCAGAGAAATCCCCCTTGAAAATAAAAATGCATGGCTCATTTCATGGGCAATTATCGCTCCTAAAGCAAATTTCTTGCCAACATAAAATAACGGTATTCTTATCTGACATAGACGATTAGCTGCTCTGATCTCTCCTGCTACACTTGGTTCCATCTTTAATCCCCATTCATAGATAGTTGAAGGTATAGGAGATATTTGCAACATTTGAGAGATATCATTAACTACTGACTGAAGATCTCTCTCGTCTCCAGATTGCAAATTTTCATAAAATGCGTCAGTTGGTTCAAAAAAGAAAGTGTTTGGATCTGCTCTGAAAATACCTAATTTCAATGAAAGGAAATCAATTTGCTTGTCTACCCATTGTTTATTCACTAATTAAGTTCCTTCTTGGAATTGAGGTCATAATTTTTAATATAATCTACAACATTATTCATTTCATTATTTTCAAATGTCAATTTACGTAGGAAGAATGAGTTTCTTAGGCTTAACTTTTTTTTATTAAGTATCGTGGAATGAAATACTTTGATCAGCTTCTTTTCATTCTTTGACATCAATTGCTTATGCTTATGAATTGACGATAGTGCAGATTTTCTTAAATGTAAGTTCTTATCTAAAAGGATACTAAAAAGTATAGGTATATTCGATTGATCAGGCAAAGAACCGAGCAAACTAATTGTTTTTTCTTTGACCAAATCTACATTCTCCTGCTACACTTGGTTCCATCTTTAATCCCCATTCATAGATAGTTGAAGGTATAGGAGATATTTGCAACATTTGAGAGATATCATTAACTACTGACTGAAGATCTCTCTCGTCTCCAGATTGCAAATTTTCATAAAATGCGTCAGTTGGTTCAAAAAAGAAAGTGTTTGGATCTGCTCTGAAAATACCTAATTTCAATGAAAGGAAATCAATTTGCTTGTCTACCCATTGTTTATTCACTAATTAAGTTCCTTCTTGGAATTGAGGTCATAATTTTTAATATAATCTACAACATTATTCATTTCATTATTTTCAAATGTCAATTTACGTAGGAAGAATGAGTTTCTTAGGCTTAACTTTTTTTTATTAAGTATCGTGGAATGAAATACTTTGATCAGCTTCTTTTCATTCTTTGACATCAATTGCTTATGCTTATGAATTGACGATAGTGCAGATTTTCTTAAATGTAAGTTCTTATCTAAAAGGATACTAAAAAGTATAGGTATATTCGATTGATCAGGCAAAGAACCGAGCAAACTAATTGTTTTTTCTTTGACCAAATCTACATTTTCCTGCTGGTATAATTTTTGTAAGATTGGCAATAACGTCATATCTATATTATTTTCAAGAAATTCCAACACTAACAATCTATTTTTTTCGAATGGATCAAATAAATATTCATTGGCTATTTCTAGAGATTGTTTTGGAATTACCACACATTTTTCAAGAATTATACGAATAGCCTTTTCTCTTACGACATGGTCTGAGTCTTTTGTCAAACATATCAAACTGTCTGATATCTCTTCAAATTGAAGAGTCTCGAAAATTTCGACAACTCTTAGGCGTATTTCGACTGATGGTTCTTTGGCTAATATAAATAAAAGTTCTTTGCATTCGTTTATTTTGTTTTTCAATATGGCATCAGCTCTAGAATAAATATCTTGAAGTGTTCCTGCTGGATGACTATTAACGTAAGATATTAACGTGACTTGTACATTACTATCATCTTCTTCGCATACATAATCGATTATCTGATCAAGATACTCATATTGGGGTAATATACATGCAATTAGCTCAGCAGTCATCCTTCTTTTTTCGGGAGAAATATCTTTCCTTAAGCCATAGAATAATGCCAATAGAATTATTTTATAGCCATTATTTTTCTCTGTGATAAGATCCAAATTGATATTTTTAATGATAGAGTGTTCAATTGAAGAGGAAATTATTAATAAAAGTAAGGGATATAATTCTGCATTCTCCTTATTTGAATTCAAAAGTCTGTTTAATATAGGCTCTCTAAATCTACAATTGTCTTCCTCCACTAAGCAGATAAAATCCTTAACATCTTTGTTTTCCATCAACATTGACACTTTACTAACAATCTCTGATGTTCTAAACTCGAAATTCGAGGAGTGAGAAATCCAATCATCGATTTGTTTTTCACTCTTCAAAATATATAACCTGTCCAAAAGGCAGCCAACTTTAGTGTCTTCATAAGTTTTTGTAATTGAAGTTAGCAGCTTTTGGATTTCTCCTATAGCAGTGGATCTAAGGATGTAATCTTCCAGTAATGATTTTCCTGCCATTAATAATTCGGCTTTTTGGATATCATAAGAATTTAATGATGAGAATGACTTATTAATTTGATTATTTATTAACTCCGCAGATTCGATTATTTTGTTATGACTTTCAATTTTCTTAAGAGCTTTCTCGTGAAGCGATTTAGTTAAAAAACATATTTCTTCAATTTCCTCCTCAGAAACCCTTTGTTTTTCATAGGTTTTTAATAAATAAATCTTTTCTTTTAATTCATTAATTTCATCCCATTTTAAGCATGAATTGTCATTGGAAATAGTTTGCTCAACCGTTGTGATTAAAGAACGAACAGAATATTTGTGTTTTCTGTCAAATAACCATGAACTCATCTTTTTTTTCATAACATCTAATTGTATTTGATTAAGTCCATAAGGGCTGTTAACTTCTATTTCAGTTGCATTATTCGTTCCTAAATCTTTTGCTGAAACTTTAACAATCATATTTGCGTCGATTTCAAAAGTTACTTCAATTTGAGGAACACCTCGGGGTGCAGGTGGAATATTCTTTAGTTTCATCTTCCCTAAGAAGACGTTATCTTTAACAAACTCTCTTTCTCCCTGATATACCATTATATCGATTTCAGTTTGATTGTCCTCAACCGTAGTAAACACTTCCTTTTTAGAACATGGAACGGTACAATTTTTACTAATCATTGGATTAAATACTTCTCCTAATCCTCTCACTCCATATGTACTTGGAATAACATCTAGTATAAGCAGATTACGCAAAGATGTAGATCCTTCAAGAATCCCTGCAAGGATAATTGCCCCTTCAGCCACACACGTTTCAATATTTACTCCAACAAAAGGATTGATTTTTAAGTCTGAAATTATTTGTTCTCTAATATATGGTATACGACTACTCCCACCTATAAGAAGCAACGAAGTAATATCTGAGGCAACTATTCGGGCAGAATTTAATGCTTTTTTTATAAGGTTAATTACCCGGTCTAGTAGACTGTTGGACAATTGAACAAATGTATTGCGGTCTATAGTAACATCAATAGCAAGCATTTGATTTGAGTGATTAAAAAAACCGGGTATATAAATATGGGTTTCGTTAGAGTTGCTTAATTCTATCTTTGCCCTTTCTGCTACTTCCTTTAATAATAGGCTTTGAGTCTGAGTCAATGATATTTCAACATTACACTCGTTCTTGTATTTATCTAAAATATAATCAACGATCACTTGGTCAAAATCGTCACCTCCTAATTTACTTTCACCTTCGACTGCCAAAACCTCATAGAATTGATCACTCACATCTACGATGGAGACATCTAAAGTTCCTCCTCCAAAGTCACAGACCATAACCTTACCCGTGGGATTTCTTTGATATCCATATGTAAGTATAGCTGCCGTTGCTTCATTCAAGAGTCTATGGACTTTAAGTCCTGCAATTTCAGCTGCTTCTTTTGTTGCTCTACGCTGACCTTCATCAAAATGAGAGGGTATTGCAATAACAGCATCTTCAATTTTTTGATTAAATTTTTGTTCAGCTTGGTATTTAAGTTCGGATAATATAAACGCTGAAACTTCTTGTGGATAAGTCTTCCACCATCCCCATCCAGTCTCACCTCTTTTCCCCATAAGTCTTTTTACGGAACTTACAGTAATAGTTTTTACCGCTTCATTGTATCTGTCCCCATGTTGTTCTGCATGATTTCCTGCAAATATTTCTCCTTCTTGAGTAATTAATACTTTGGATGGAGTGCTTAACTTGCCATTACTATGTGGAATAATATATGGTTTATTGTTATCCCATGCTCCCACAACCGATTTAGTTGTTCCTAAATCAATCCCTAATATCATTGTACATGCCCACTTCCATGTATTTGAAAAAGATGCTTAAATATACTACCTCCATAACACAAAGTATCCTACTAAAAACATCTTTAATTTCAATAAAAATATCTCTATGCCCAATTCCTTTATTCGAGACACCCACCCATACCATCGAGCTTAAAATTTAAGGTGTCAAATTGATAGGAATCATAATGGAGAGTCCTCATTAAATATAGCTGAAATGCAATGTACTTGTTTTTATTGGTTTTGATTCTCGATTATATTTGTCAGCTATAATGTAATGTAAATTTCAGCATCACAATGTGGACATTTTGTTCCTCCTCCTATGCTTGCTGAAGGAGAAAAGATATCCAATCCCAACATTTGTCGAATTTCCTTACGGCTACCAAGAGATGCATTGCATGATGGACATTTAAGTATTTTGTTTTCGTGGCTAGTTTTTGGAAACTTAATTGGTTTTCTATCTTCACCATAAACTGTAAAATCCTCTTTTCTCCTAAATAATCGAGGAAGCCATCCGAATAAAATAGCAAGTAGTTTTTTAGCCCCCTCAATATATCTTTCATTCCTTAGATTTCGTTTTATATTCCTCGCCATCCAGTTTTTGGAGTCCATCTTTTTCTCCTCGCTAAATATTCATGTGTCGATGATCCGAGTAAGAAATATAATTATTTGTAAGCACCCTCAATACACTTTAGCCTTTACTTAATCCTTTTTCTTAGATATTTTTATTTTACATAAATCAAATAACTGTTCACATTCTTCCTTGTACTCAGTGGTTTCATTTTGCAATAATTTTAAAGCATCATGACAATATCCCATAGCTTCATTATATCGTTCCAACTTTATAAGAGTTTTAGCAAGCCAATAGTTATTGGCTTGTTTACTGCTTTTTATTGCAGAACGTTTAAGATCTATTGTTTCATCTAATGTCTCCTTCGGTGTGTAATATCTTTTTTCCATTTTTAAACATTCTTTAATCCACTCTTCCTCATCAATTTCCTGTTTAATTAATAGTGGTTCCGATTTCTTAAGATAAGATAAAGCTTCCTCATAACATTCTAATCGAAAGTAGGTTGTTCCTATCCAGTGATAATCCGTCCAGCTAATTTCTTCACTTACATCTAAAACCTTTAATAATATGGGAAGTGCCTCTTGATATAATTCCAAATCTGTTAATGTTGATCCTAGCCAATGTAAGTCAATTTCATCTCCTCGTAAAAGAACAGCTTCTTTAAAGAGATTTAGTGCTTCACTCTTATTCCCTTCATTGTAATATTTAATGCCTATATCAAAGCATTGATCAGCTCTTTCTTCGGGAGAAAATGATGTATTACATTTGGGACATGTAATTTTAAGCATTTTACTTTCTGAAGGAATTCTTAACTTCTGTCGGCAAGCTGAGTTGATACAAGTTAATATGATATGAGATTCACTATTATTTTGATTAGAAACCCAATGTTCTTCTTTATTATAACCACAATGTGAACAACTTTTTCCAAACCATCCATATGAAAAACATTTAGGGCATTTATCTTTAGCAGATTTATCCATCTTTCCCTCGTGCATATTAAAGAAGATATTTTCCTGCATTTCTAACGATTAAAAAATCGAGGATTATATGAATAACCTAGAAATATATAATACAAAGACGAATAAACTAAGTCAATGTATTAGACCGGGCTTACTGAATTGTTTGCTATTTCACAATTTTTCGTGTTTTCTGCTCTACTACTCTATAAATACGTGGTTTCAAGGAGAAGATAAATCTAACAATCCAGTTACACCCGAATGGCTGTAAGATTCGAAATCTTATAGTCATTTTTATTATTATATAATATAGCATAAAAGATGATTTTGAAGCACTGTGGTAAATACAGAATTTATATTGTTAAGAAGAGATATGACAACATTTAACATGGTTTTTTCTTGAAAAACAACAGAATTATGATAGTATTTGTCTATGGTGAGGAGCAGGAGAAGAGGTAATGGAAAGAAAAAAATAGATAAACAGAAAGTCCGTATTTTGTAGATGAGGATCTATGATTTTGGGCTTTTTTATTTGGATGAGGAAAGGAGAAGGGAAGATGAAAAAGATAGTATTTATTACCATGCTAATTGTTTTTTTTCTTTTGAATAGTAAAGCAGAATGTGCAGTTCAACTCTATAGTGGTTATACCAATGACCTGTGGAAAATTGATCATTTGAATCCTGATGGTCATTTGACTGGACTAGGAGGCTCAGTATTAGTTACAGGAGAAATGGGGCCAACAGTTGACATTCTTGGCTTAGCATATAACAGTTCTGATGGTTATCTCTATGGTGGTAGTCAAACTTCATTGTGGCGTATTAATCCAACAAGTGGAACTACTGAACTTATTACATCTGTCGGTAATTTTGATATCGATGGCTTAGCATATAATCCCAATAATGGATTGTTATATGCCGGTTCAAGACATGTGACAACGATGTGGCTGATAGACCCTTCAGATGGAAGCACAGTAAGCAGTGCAAATGCAAGCGTCCTGACTATGGGATTAACATATAATACTGACGATGGTTATTTGTATTCTACACGTTTAAATGATTTATTTCGCATTAATCCTGATGATTGGAGCGTGGCTCAAATCTCAGCTAATCTTGGAGGTGCAGATATTACTGTAAAAGGACTCGCATATAATTCTGAAGACAATTATTTGTATGGTGGAAACACAAACAACTTGAGAAGAATTAACTGTTTGGATGGAAGCCTTGTCAACATGGGCACTGCAGGTGTCAATCGGTATGAAGGTCTTGCCTTTGTACCCGAACCCTACACCCTTTCTCTTCTTGCTATAGGAGCAATATTTTTGAGGAAAAGGAAATAGATTAGATTCAGGATCGGGAGGTTGGAAAGATGAAAAGTAAGGAATATATTGCGATGTTGATGTTATGCACATGCATGTTTGTTGCTTCACCCTCCACAGTTTTTTCTGACACCCTCTACGGTTTTGATGGGTGGTCTTTTGTTAGTATGAATCCCAACACTGGTATTGTTACAAACATATCGTCCCCTCCTCAAAATGGGAGTATGACTAACACCCATGCTCTCGATCCTACAAATAATACATTTTACTACTATACTGTTAGTGGCGGCAATAAGACTTTAAATACAATTAACACACTAACGGGTGACCACTCAGTTTTTACATCTGGTTCAGGGCTTGTTAGTGCCATGAAGTATGATCCTTTAGAGGATACTTTATACGGTTTTGATGGGTGGTCTTTTATTAGCATGAATCCTAACAATGGTATTATCACAAATATAGTTATGGCTCCTCAGAATGGGAGTATGACAGGCTCTTATGCTTTAGATCCCGTTAACGACAGTTTTTTTTACTGGACACAGAGTGGAACTACCAAATATTTCAATACAATAAACACTCTAACAGGCAATCACTCTGCTGTTAATGTTTCAGGATACGGGCTTGTCAGTGCTATGGAGTATGACCCTATAGAAAATACTCTTTACGGTTTTGATGGTTATTCCTTTCTTAGCATGGCCCCTGATAGCCATACTATTACATACATATCTACGGCCCCTCCGAGTAGTAGCAGATCAGGCACATATGCTTTAGATCCTGTTAATGACCAGTTTTTTTATTGGACTAGTAACAATGGAACTGACAAAATATTTAATACAATAAATACTCTAACAGGCAATCACTCTGCTGTTAATGTTTCAGGATACGGGCTTGTCAGTGCTATGGAGTATGACTATGTTGTTCCCGAACCAACAACTCTCCTCTTGCTGATTAGCTCTCTGCCCTTGATTCGGAGAAAAAGGAAATATAGAAATTATTCAAAAGTTTGGAGAATGAAAAGATGAAGAATTTCATTGTCATGTCTACAATAGTAATAACCTGTTTTGTGGTTCAACCCATTTTAATAGCAAATGATATTTACATAAATGATGGTGGTACTTATGTAATCAACGATTCTACGTATCAAAATGACTCTATAATACTCGATGATACCCCTGAATCTCCTTATTGGCCTGGTACACATATTAAATTGATCGATGCTGGAGTTATTGGTATGGACCTATTGGCATTTAATTATTCAATAATTACTATGCCTAGAGGCACTATTGGGGGCAATATTTATACCCATGACGATACTAGAACTAACGTTTATGGAGGCAACTTTGGATCTCTTCATACTTATAATAATGCTTTTATACATCTTGGTGGTTCAAATTTTGAAGTCAATGGTCAATCTCTTTCTGATGGTGACAAGCTTAGTGACTACGGAACCTTGATTGAAGAAGGTCAAGATCCCAATGTTACTGATTATTATACTGGCACAATCATTGGCACATTGGCTGATGGCTCAGCTATTAATAGTGAATTCCGTATTTATAAAATAGGTAAATATCAAGGTATCAGTGATATTTATATTCAAGATCGTTGTTTCTTTCGTGTAGCGGGTGATCTTGATTACAACTGTAAGGTTGACTTGTTAGATTTGGCACAGATGGCTTATAATTGGATGGTAGATTGTTATTGGGAACCAGAAAATCCAGAGTGTGAATATTTTGCACCACCTCCCATCCCAGGGGGAGCCACTGGACCACCTCCCGTCCCAGGGGGAGCCACTGGATAACCCTTATTTTGTGTTATTTTTTAAAGATACATCTCAGTTTATAGGTTATAATGTCCTTTGAATTGAACTATAAACAGTCGGAATACTAATCCCCACTGACCTTGCTATCTCTGCCTTACTAATTCCCTGTTCCAAAATACCCATAATAGTATTGACTTTTGCCTCTACTTTTTTCTTATCCCTTTTTTAGTACCTCCTCATCTTTTCCCTCTAGCCCTACTGGCATTCTGTCCAGCTTTTATACGTTCAGGCCTTATCTCATTTTCATATGCACAAGCCGATGCTATTATGTTTGCAGTTAATCTTCCTGCTGGAGTGCTTAAATCCAAATGATCTTTCAAACTAATTAGATTACATTTATATCTCTGTAATTCGTCGAACAGTTTGATAAACCCTGATGCCATCCTGCCCAACCTATCCAATCTCCATATCAGGATTGTATCTATCTTCCCATTATGCAAATCATCTATAAGTTTCCCCATAGACGGTCTGTGCATTGACTTGCCTGTAAATTTATCTCTATACCATTTAACCTTCTTCGGTTGATGAACCTCAATCCATCTTTTTAATTCATCAACCTGGCTATCTTCTTTCTACTGAATACTGCTCACTCGTACATAAATACCCGTAATCTTTCCAGGCATCATTGCTCCAATATCATAAAAAATCTTTTGTACTTCATTCTTGGTACTCTAATTTCTCTAAAAACCTCATTCTTGTCATAGAAATCCATGCTATTCACTGTATATTGATTTTTAATAGTTTCACTGGAAAAATACTGTTGGAACTGGGCTCATGAGGGTGATTTTCTTGAAAAAATAGATAGAAATGGTATAATATTGTGAATTGAGGAATGGGTATAGTTATTTCATCTTTGAGGAGGCATCTCATATATCCCAGTGAAAAATAATAGGAGTGTAGTGTGTAGGTAGAAGGGAGAATAGAGAAATGACATTCTATTCGGGAGATAAAATAGTGAGACTAAATAATATTACCATATGCCTCTTGCTATCTTTTTTTATTCTATTGCCAGTTAAGGTTGTTTATGCTGATGTTGACACAGATGGAGATGGATTGACAGATTTTGAAGAGCAATATATTTATTATACTTATATTGATAACGTTGATTCAGATGGGGATGGCTTGGAAGATGGGGACGAAGTTTATATTTATGGAACTAATCCTACCTATCTTGATATAAATCCATTTGACGGAATGCCTGATGGATGGGATACAGATAATGAAGGATTTAGCGATGGAGCAGAAGTTTTCTTTTGGGGAACGGATCCTACCAATTCAAGCACAGATGGAGATCCATATGACGATTATCAGGAAATATGGGGGACAAGCATAGGTGGAACACCAATGCCTGCTTATGTGCAAGCTCCTGGAGATAATGTATTTGTTGCAGCCTATCCTGTCATTGAAATAGTCGTTGATTCAACGATATCAGTTGAAGAAATACCCATCATTACTTTTGGCAGTGAGACATGGGAAGAAGGAACTCAAGGCTATGCTGTGGCAGAAACGCAAGGTTCATCTTACAGCGTAGGTACGACTTCATCTTACACTACAGGGGAATGGATTGAGCATAGCAATGCAGAGGAAGATTCTACACAGCAAAGTTCGTATACAGAACAAGTTAGCACATCTGAAGCAAAATCCTGGACTGGATATTCCCAGGGAAACAAGACAGAAGTGGAGGTGGGGGCAGAAGTTGGGGTAACAGTGTCTGCTATAGGTCCCGCAGCATATGGAAAAGTCTATGGATCTGTGAAAAATACTGTTGAAACAGGTTCTTATGCAGATAACTACCAAGGACATACAAATACGATGACCACAGGGGGGCAACTGACGACAGAAAAGATACGAAAAACCTCCACAAGCCGAGGTGCAAAAAATGAATCGACCTTTTCTACAACAATAACAAGGACTACCTATAATGAAACAACTGTAACGAACAGCAATTCAATTGCAACTGGCGAAAAATGGGTCAATGCAACAACAACAGATACAAACAATGCAGGAAAGCTGAGGTTCCAGTTCTGGATTATGAATACAGGTTCAGATATAGCCAATGAGATAAATGACCTGAGGTTTAATATTTATATAGGGGATAATTTACCCATTACAATACCGCCCATAGATGATCCTGGTTATACAAAATACAATTTGAGTCCAGGAGACACTAAAGTGTTTAGTGTGGATGTTCAAATTACTCTTGAAGAATTAAGAGCTATCGATGAAGGAGAATCCATTAAAATCAAGGTGGCAGATTATAGTTATGGAGCAGCCGAACTTGATTTTCTGAATGCTTGGGGACGAGATGTTCTGGTTGAAATAAATGACGGCATTGAAGATGGTGATGAGTCTATAGATTATTATATGACCTATGTTAATTATGGAGAAACTTATCTTAATGCCCTTGAAAGACTGAATACAGAAGTTCAAATAGGTCATCCGTCAAATAAACGAACAGAGATTGAGTTGACAGTTGAAGACAATTATATCACTTCCGTAGTTAATAAACCTGTCACTGAATGGTCATGGTGGAATGTTTATATACAGGATTTAGAAAACACCGCAGAAAGATTTGCTTATCAACCTGCCACAAAACAAACTCGTTTGCAGTTAATCTATCATCAGGATTCAGACCATGATTTTTACACGGACCGCACTGAAATAAAAATAGGAACAAGCCATCAGGACATAAATTCTCACCCCTCCCCAATCTTGATAGTTGGGAAAATTAAAGAATCTTCGGATGAAAATGAAACAATAAAACTTAAATTTACGAATGCAGGAAATTATGATGCATATGGAATAGAGGCTGTTCTTTATTCTCCTGATAGTACAACTACAGTCACAAACTCTCTAATTGGAGGTGGAGGAAGAATCGAAGCTGGAAGAACTTTTATTCCTGATGAAACCTTTGAATATACTGAAAATATAGTAGATT
Source organism: uncultured Bacteroidales bacterium (assembly GCA_964508895.1). GTDB lineage: Bacteria > Bacteroidota > Bacteroidia > Bacteroidales > B18-G4 > M55B132. The sequence goes on along the minus strand of CAZDWF010000006.1, from coordinate 39,140 downwards.
GTAATGAACCAGAAGTTCTAGTTAGATATAATGATCCACAGGGAACTCATACTTTTATTACGAAACTTGAAACATCTAATAATCCTAACGATAATATAGAGAATTACGCTTATAATATGCTCGAGTCTGATTTGTCAGTTTCAATATATACTTATCAAACAGATAGTTGGATTGCAGTTGATTATTACAATCCCGGCTCAATGATACATGATGCTAATTTAACGATATATTATCAAGATGCAGATGATGTAATCGACACTGTTACCAGAATTGTTGATATTGAGACAGGAGATAATTCATTCTTTTTCGGATGGAATCCCTACGATCAGTTGGGCTTGGATGCTTTTGAAAGAATGTTTAAAGCCGTTGTTATTATTTCTGATTATCAGGGTATAGAGATTGACTATGATGTACAAAAATTTACATTAAGCCCAACAAATTATGATAAAACCAATCTTAATGAGGATGGTATAATTAATATTGCCGATTTCTCTATATTTGCCAGAAATTTTCGCCAAGAAGGTTTTTGTTTTGCTGGAGACATAGATGAAAACGGAATAGTTGATCCAAACGATTTATTGTTCATGGCGGAATACTGGCTTTATGGAGAATCACCAACTCATGCACTCTATTTTTGCTCTACCTCAGGAGGTTCAGTTTTTAATCCTGGAGAAGGAGGATTTAAGTACGACCCTAATGCAGTTATCCCTATCGAAGCACAGAGTGAAATTGGACACAAATTTGTGAATTGGACAGGTGATATTGTGGACGGAAGTGTGGGGGATCCTCTTGCAATAAGCACAACTGCCACTGCAAGTTCCAATGGTATCTTCAGGGCTAATTTCGAAGCTTTTGCTTTGACAATAAACTCTACAAATGGAGGTTCTGTTTCAACACCAGGCGAGGGTAAGTTTAGTTTTGATAATTCAACCATTGTTAACATTGTAGCTGAGAATGACTTGCAGTATTACTTTGTTAAATGGACAGGCACAGCGGTAGATAAAGGCAAGGTTACCGATCCTGATTCAGCAACAACTACTGTATTAGTAGACGGTGACTATACTTTATATGCAGAATTTTCAGTTTATCTGTTCGAAGTGGTCTTTATTCCTGCAGGTACATTTGATATGGGGGACCATTTTGATGAAGGCCATCCAGATGAACGTCCCGTTCACACTGTCACATTAGACTCATTCTACATGAGCAAGCATGAAATTACCAACCAGCAGTATGTCGATTTCCTTAATTCTGCTTATCCTGCTCAGATAAAAGTAGATAGTGGTATTGTCTATGCGGCAGATGATGTCAGCAATAGTTTCCCTTATTGTAACACTTCCACCGCAGTTTCTTCTTTTAGTCAGATTGACTATTCCATTGGGGTTTTCAGCGTCAACATTAAAGATGGTACGACAGACATGTCAAACCATCCTATGGTTGAAGTAAGTTGGTACGGCTGTGTTGCATACTGCAACTGGACAAGTCAGCAGGAAGGATTGCAAAGCTGTTACGATCTTTCTACTTGGGAATGTGATTTTACCAAGAACGGATTCCGTTTACCGACAGAGGCTCAGTGGGAATATGCAGCCCGCGGGGGAAACTACAATCCATATTACCGCTACCCCTGGGGTGACAGTATAGATTGCTCTATGGCAAACTACAACTTTGACCTTTGCGGTGACCTTTACGAAACAGGGGCGTATCCGTGGACAACCCCCATAGGTTACTATAATGGGGGACAGACGCCAGCAGGGATAGATATGAGAAATGGATATGGTCTCTATGATATGGCAGGCAATGCATACGAGTGGTGCAATGACTGGTTCGATTTAAGCTACTATAGCGATAGCGTTTCTCCGACAAATAATCCAACAGGGCCTGTAAGCAGTTCCAATAGTTCTCGTGTTATGCGTGGCGGCTACTGGGGCAACGGTGTCAACTACTGTCGGGTTGCCGATCGCAACAGCGACAACCCAGTTAACCGCAGCAGCTACATCGGATTTCGGGTTTGTGTTTTCGCTTCTCACTAAAACAGATATTAGTTTTGATTCAACAATAAGCTGTCAGTTTTAACTGACGAATCCATTGACCACTTATTTTATATTTTACGGTCAATTGCTTTTATCCTAATCTTTGCCTTGTCCCATACTTCCACCTCAATAGCTCAACATTTCAGCAATCTCAGCCAAATTTGAGTCAGATCGTTGAGAATACAATTTTGTCGTATTTAAATTCTCATGACCTAAAATTTGAGCTAACGCTACCAAATCATTATTTGTATCTTTTAAGAATTGAAGAGCAAAACTATGCCTTAACAGATGAGGATAGATTTTAAATCCACAAATACAAGAATACTTCTTACACAAATTCCTAATTCCAACATCAGACAGCGGACCTCTTTCCCCAATAAAGAGTTTCTGGCTATTTACTGGAGGTCTTACTGACAAGTACATCAGTAGAGCTTTTCTGCAATCTAAAACAAGTGGTACTTGCCGCTCCTTATTCCCTTTTCCATTTCTGAATATTACTGAACCTGATCTATCTGAGATCATCAGATCCTGAAGCTCGATTTGGATTAAATCCGAGACCCTGCATCCTGTATGCAGACATATAGAAAATATGGCTTTGCTCCGAATGTCATTCCTCAGATCAATTTCTCTGAGCAACTTCCTCACCTGACTTCGTTCTAGTCCCTTGGGAACAGGCTGTTGTCGTCTTAACTCTTTGACTATCTTCCCAGGATTTACTTCCAGCCGACCTTGCCCGACAAGAAATTCCAGATAGCTCCTGATACTCACCAAGGCCCGATTGACAGTTGACACAGCTTGATGTAATTCCTCTCTTAAATACCTTTTGAAACTCGTCAAATCGACAGTCGTGATACGTGTCGAGTCAAACGGCTCTTTGTTAACAGAGGTAAAATACTGGGCAAATTTCCGGAGATCAAAAATAAACGCTTTGACGCTGTGGTCAGAGAAATCATGGCTGTCTAAAAATTGATTAAATAATACTCCCTCATCTGAGACAGTAGATATATCCTGAAAAACATTATCTCGCCAATTTTTACCTGCTTGTGAGTTAGATTTAGATGACATTTGGATAATTCTCCTATTGGATTGAATAGATAATGGTAGTTATCTGTTGACATTATCTTTCGAATTCTGTGCAGAAATTGCACAATACACAGCTTTTAAAACCTCTCCTTCATCAATATTCTGAATTCCAGAGGGATAGATTTTGCTCAAAACAGCTTCTATTTGAGCAGGTTTCACATCAGTAAGTCCGAAACAAGCCAGTCCTTCAATCAGATCCTGATGTTGGTTAATATCAGAAATGGTTTCCTTTTTCTGAGCCTTGACTCTAGTGGATTTTGATACTGTTGTTCCTGCTCTGCGAGTTGTCTGATAAAAGAGACACACCTTGTTATTCCAGCCTTTGTTGTTTCTGACGAAAGATAAATTTTTCTCAGCGATACTACGAGTGTAAAAAGGCCTCTTTGAGTCCAGAGAATAAACTGGAGGAAGAATAAAACGATCATTTAAAAGCTGATAAAAGCGTGAACGGGAAATACACATCAATGCACAGAGCTGATTTATAGACAGATTCTCAGGAATATATTTTTCACTCATTTTATAACTCCACAGGATTATCAGAAATATGCTGCATTCCTTTTTCTGTTAGCACACGGCATCCATTACGGGGATCTTTTGTCAAAAGACCAATTCGTATCAGGTAAGGTTCGATATTCGTGCTGACACTTCGACTACTGATCCCTAAACAGGTTGCTAATACATTGAGTCTAACTAAATTATTGTGATATTTCACAATAGATAAATATTTCCTTTCATCAATCGTAAGCCCCAGACAATCAATTCCTTCCATTTTCAGTGTCATATGTAGATGATGGAGATTGATTGCAGTGTCACCATTCGCTCTGGCTGTTCTACGAGTGCTTTCTAATAATCTTAATCCAATACGAGGTGTTCCACGACTTCTCAGAGATATCTGGACATAAACTTCTTCTTCAACATCCCAACCCAAATGAACCACTCTGTTTTTCAAAATAGTTTCAATATCCCTCTCAGAATACCACGTAAATGGCAGTATCATTTTAAAGCGATCTTGTAATGGCTTTAAAAGATATTCGGGGAAATTCGTACAGGCGATAAGAGTGAAAGGCTCTAATTTGATTGTTGTAGTCTTTTTCTTCTGTCCGCTGGTTAAGAACAATTTCCCATTTTCTAAAGCACGTAGCAGGGTGACCTGCTGAAGTTTTCCAAGTTGGTCGATCTCATCGATAAGAAGAATGGATTTCTCGCGGGCTTGAAGAAGAAATCCTTGGACATCGGAGATATCTGATAAATTCTGAGCTAGTTGCTCCATCAGTTCAACACCTGATTCCTTGGCTAATATTGAAGCCAGCTGGCTTTTTCCAACGCCTGGAGGGCCAGAATAGATCATATGAGGTAGCCGATTCCCATCCATCCACGATGCCTCCAATGCTGTCTTGACCAATTGCTTTACTCTGGTCTGTCCTACGAAATGCTCAATAAGTGAAGGAGCAGTTTGGTCATTGATCTCATTAATCGTTTGTTCTGCCATAGTCATATTTTCCTTTCTCCCTAATTAGAAGAAATATCAATCTGTCTGGATTTTTATTAACTCATCAAATTACGAGCCGGAAGTTTGTAACGCTGGACTATTTGAAATGCAAGGACATACTGAAAATTTGAAAAATATCTAAAGCTTAACCTTAGTAAAAAGCCTTTAGATTGTTTTTTTGCAGTCTATTTTGAGTCATTTTTGGCTGTATTTTTGGTATTTTTACTGTCAAATTTTTGACAGTTGGTAGTAAAACACTGGCAATGTTATTTGCCATGGGTGCTGGATCGTTGTTTTAACTCTAAAAATGAGGATAGGGTCTAGAAGAAGTGGGTTCAACGATACATTTTTATTAACTGGAAAAAAATAGAAAGGAATATCTTCCAGAAAAGCAGAATAAAACTACATGTCATTACAGATACAATTCAATTCAGTTCAATATAGTTATGATGAATTCCAGGAATACTATCCTGAATTGGCTATGATGATTAATTCATCTTTGCCAAAGGGGAAAAAATCCAGAAGAAGGAAGAGAAAAAAGAAGAAAACAGTGGCAGTTTTGATTGATGAAATGAAAGAAAAACTGGAGATATAAGAGCTTTGTCCAAATATAAACAAAGCTTGTAGTCAGAAAAAAAAGCATATATCCTCAGACCCCACCCTATGGGGTAAGTCTGGACTAACATCCATATATTTTTATTACCTCCCCTAATTTCGACTTTTTCGACCGGGGGAAATTGGGGGATGGGAAGTAAGAATATAATACTAATATCTACAAGTGTTGTTAAATCTCATGATCCTTGTGAATGCCATAGTGACATTATTAAATTTATGGAAGAAAATCATCTTGCTCATAACAGTAAATACATTATATTTAATAAACAAATGCTTTAGAGGTTAACATATAGCTTGATTAAAGCCATGGCAAGTAAAGAGCACGAAAAAATCAGAGAGCAGCAGATTAAAAAAGCAAAACCCTATTGTCATCACAAGCCTACAGACGAATCTGTACGCTCAGAATGGATCTATGCATTGCGACTGGAGAATCTAGACACATACCCGCAGGATAATGAAAATAGCGGCAAATGGCTCATTTTTGTATTGCCTGAAAACGTTGATGAAATCTGGGCAAAAATTAAACATGCTACTGAAAATGGTTCCTTGGGAAACAAGGCAAAAGTTGCTTCTGCACGCTGGGTGAAAGTTAATAAAGATACAGGCAAAATAAATCATGTTATATGTGTGTACACCTATGATTGGACTGACAGAGAAGATGTGATGCGAATTCGTGAAGAATTAAGAAAACTGGGTGCCAAAAAGGAAATAGGTTACAAAACAGATGCTGATACAATGGCTGGCAAGTATCGTCATCGAGGTCATAAAAATATCTGTAAATATAGAATCTAAATCTATATAATTCTTGTGTTGACATATAAAAAACCATTAGCCATCCATGCTTTTATACTCATTGCACCACGAAAAATTTCAAATTTTCCGATCTAAATTAGGGATGGCTAATACATTGGACATCCACAGACACATGAAGAGAAGATCACCGAGTTCCTCAAAAATGTCTTTCTTATCACAATCATACATTCTATTTACTGCTAAGGAAAGCTCTATCGCCTCTTCTATAATAGCTGGTGCAAGATACCGAGGTGCATCAAAGCAATGCCAGTCTAAAAGATCAATCAGGAAATCAACGATTGACTGCAATTCATGAAAAGTTGTGTCATCATCCTCTTTCAAATTATCGCAGGATTCCTTGAATTGGTTCAGATATTTTTTAAAATTCTTAGTTTTCTCTACATCCATTTCCTGAGCTTTTGAATGTAAAGGGAACTGGGCCTTTGGCAATAAAACAAATGGGATGCAGCCTCTGCCTCTTTGTTTTTCGAATCTATCAGCCAAATCTTTCAATTTATCTATGACAAGTGTGATTATTGAATCAGAATTTTTATTCCTTTCTGACTTATATATGACTAATGATTTTCTAAAAATCTCGCTGAGATAACGCTTTGCAATTTCAGCGTGTTCAATATTTTCAGCAATCTGGAGTGATTCTTCAGGTGAGATCCATCGATAGGGTTTATTTAATTGCCGAGCAGCTTCCAGAAGATGCAAACTTTCCACATGAGTCTCATATGATCCATGATTTATTGAATCCAGAACGCCTTCAACAGATTTAGGATTTTGATGGGCCTCAATTAAGCCTTCAATCTGTTCATGCAGTCCTGTCGGAATAGGTGGATTTGTATCGTCATCCGACCCTGAAGGCCACCATGATCGAATTGGTTGGAGTAAAAAACGGATAGCCCGCCGCAGATTGTTATTCCCGAAGCCTGAATTAGGTTCTTGGGTATCAACAAAATTATAAATTTCTGTATCACTATATTTATAGCTACTCATTTTTGTGCCTCCTGAAAGATTTTTACGAATTTTCTGCCTCATAGTATCGACTTTACGACAGATTGTTGTATTGCTTACACCTAGAATTTTAGCAATTTCGTTTTGCTGATATTTTTTATACAGTAAAAATATCAATATTTCTTCTGGATTGAGCCCGTCTGTCATTTGACTATATAGCCATGGAGGATATGACCTAATTTTATCTTCATTTAAATAGCTGAACGAGTGCATACATTTATTCTTTTTTTGGGAATCATTAGCCTTCTTGGCCATTGTTTTAGCTTTATTAATAATGCACGATGTTAGATATCTGTTCCTTTCTTGGCTGGACATTTCCTCAAGTTTTTTTTGATAATTCTGTTTTTCGACAACTTCTGCTAAATGCTCATGTAGGGCATTTTCGGCATATTGTTCTAAACCTTTACTTCTTAAAATAGAGATACACTTAGACTTCAGTTTATTGTAAAAATCCGGATCCAATTCCCAAGTCATATTTGTACTCCTAAAATCAACTTTCTTATTATGTAAAGACAAAAAGTTCAGTCGAATTTCTATAAAATTTAGAAATTTATGAAATTCCACCACTTTTTTTTACTTTAACTAATAGAAAATATACAGTGGATACCCACGTACAATTATAGGTGGATATAATGAAAAGGACAGATTCTAATAAGAAAAAGTTTAATTCAGCAAAAAAACTGGGATTAATGGGTAAAACCAAAGAAGCCGAGCTGCTAGCTTTGGAAGCCATTTCTGGGTGGGAAAGACAATTTAGTTGCCGTAAAGGCCATACAGATACCCATATTTCTCTTTTCAGGGCCTATTACTTTATTGGAGATCGAGACAAAGCTAAGCATCACCTAAAAGCGTATATCCAAAACGAAGAAAAAGCCATCGAAATGAGAAAATACGATCAAGATAACATGTTCTTCGGAACTCGATTTCGTGTCGGTTTTTTACAGGGTAAGAAGAGTTGGTTACATTGGCTTCAATCAGGTCATTACTTTGAGTTAAGAAAATATTTTCAGGATTTAAATGATCGTATCGGCACCTGGATTTTCGACATCGATGGTACACTTTTGGAAATGGATGGGTATTCGTGGCAATTACTCGATCAAGCGTTTAATTTCACAGAATCGAATGCCCAGATCTGTGAGCAATATAAAGCGGGCCATCTATCGCATGCCACTTGGTGTGACACTGATCTGCGTGTTTATCAGGCCTTGGGACTCAACAAAGAAAAATTTGAAAAGATTTTCTCTGACATAAAACCATCAAAAGGGGCAATAGAAACAATTTCAGCACTCAAAAAAGCGGGAAAGAAACTAGTTATTATTTCCGGCGGTTTTGAAAACACTTTATCTGGCAAAATCCCAATAGAATTGTTCGATGAAATGCATGTTAACCGCTTGAATTTTTCTAAAAACGGCATTCTTCAATCTTGGTCATTGACTGCTTTTGGCGACGGATTGGGAAAGAGACAAGGGCTCAATCAAATGAAATATAGTACAAAGAATAGTAGCCGTTTTTGTGCATATGTCGGCGACAATGACAATGATCTTGAAATTTTCAAGCACGCTGATCTTGCTATTGCCTTTAATCCAAAGACAGACAGAATCCGAAAAGCTGCTGACATTGTAATTGAAGACGACATGAGAGAGATTTTGAAATATGTGTAACTATTAACTCACCATTATATTGGAGATAAATAAATGATAATTGGATTTGATATCGATGATACGATTACACGGAATGTTAGCTTTTTTTCATTTCTTTCTAAGGCTCTTATTGATGCAGGTCATAAGGTCATCATTATAACCCATCGAGATCAGAGAAAAATTACTGAGCGAGATATGAAGAAATGGAATATCCATTATCATGAACTGATCCTCTCAGATATTAATTCGATGTTAAATTATGGCGTCAATGAATGGAAGGCAGAGATATGCAGAGAAAAGAAAATTGATGTGTTTTTTGAGGATGATCCGGATGTACTTAAGAACATCGCTTCTGAAATATTCTGTCTTATGCCTGTAGATGAAAACCTTAGAAATATTAAAAAAAATGGAAGCTTTTATGTTTAATAAGGAGGTTTTAAATGATGCTGAAAGATATTGAAAAAAAAGAAAAGAGTGAAATTTTAGGCAAATTCATACGTTTTTGTTTCCTAATCGGTTTACTGTTAATTTCATTTGACAGACATGTTGAAACAGGAAGCTTTGGGCTTCATGGTGCTCCAGTTCTGATTTTGCCCTTAGTTTTAATAGGGGCATACATAATTGGAAAAGCAATAGTCTGTTATCGAAAGTGGTTATTAGATGTAAACGATCACATCAAGAATCGTTCCAGTTTACTAAAGAAATCAAAGGCGGCTCGTTTTGTATTTGATACTGCTTTCATTGTTGTCTTAAGTTTCGCAACAATTTGTGTCCTATTTATGTTGTTATTCATATGCTTTCTTGTCTCCTGTTTAAGTAATCCTGATCTTCCAAAATGAAAAGAATGAACTGGTAGATGTAGACTCTTAAACTGCTATTTTGAAAGGATAAAAAATGGAAAATGAACTGATTACAGAAAACAAAACTACAAAATGGAAAGTCAATAAGGTAGGATTAGTTGTTTCAGGTTTTATCATATTTGCGGGATTTGCTGGAATCGTTGAAGAATATAAACGTGATCCACTTGATCAGAATACCAAAAACCGTATAGTTTTTGGAGCACCGGATGGTCATGTTGGACTACTAAGCTTATTAACTGATACATCAAAGCAAAAATATTATGATCATGCTGAAGCAATATATACAATGCAAGAAATGGAAACATATATTCCTATGTTGGTAGTAGGGATATGTCTTCTAATTCGTTCGTTCATACCAGGGTTTGGTGTGGTGCAAATAACTTTGACTATTTTAGGTGGATTTCTAATTGGCTTGGTGTTCTCCCCAGTAATTGGTGTGATGATTCGGGTGGGAGTCCCCCAGAATTTTGGAGCTATTGCAGGAATTTGTCTTTTGTCTATTCCTGGTGCATTACTTGTGCAGCATGGATTGAGGCCCCAAAAAGGATTTTTACCAAAACAATCCTCTTGAATGATATTCCTTATTGGCATAGCATATCTAAGATTTAAATATATGCAATTCAAGACAACGCAACAAGCTGAAAATTAGCATGAATGCTTAAGGGAAGCAAGACTGAAAAGAAGGGAAAATATACATGAAGATATTTGCGATCAGTGATTTGCACCTGTCTTTTGCTAATCCTAAGCCGATGGGAAAGTTTGGGGTTAACTGGCAGAACCATAATATCAAGATCAGGGAATATTGGAGCGATATAGTAGATGAGTCTGACGTTGTTCTGATCCCAGGTGATATTTCGTGGGCATTAAAATACGAAGATACAATACCAGATCTTAACTTTATTGCTGACCTGCCGGGTCGAAAAGTGTTCGTCAAAGGTAATCACGACTATTGGTGGTCAAGTATTAAAAAGTTAAGAAATGCTGCTCCTGAGAATATGGATTTTATCCAGAATGATACTATAGAAATTGAAGATATCATAGTCAGCGGAACACGATTGTGGAATTATCCATTTATAAAGTGGGATTGTGCTACAGGTTTTTATGTAAAAAATGTAAAAATGAATAACCTAAACGGCAAAGAAACACAGTATAATCACGAGAAAATCCGTAATCGTGAGTTGGATCGCCTAAAGCTATGTCTTTCCAAAATGCTGAACTCCGTCGGACGACTGAGGATCTTTATGACTCACTTTCCACCGATAAGTTCAACGTTTGAATCGAATGAAATAACAAGACTTATTTCCGAAAATAAAATCGATGTGTGTGTATTTGGCCATTTACATGGTTTACCAGTTTCAATATTGGCAGATCAAGTCGTAGATGAAGTAAGATATGTCTTGGTATCTTGTGATTATCTTGATTTTAAACTCAAACTAATTCATGAAATATAAAGAGAGAAAAATATTATGAAGTCTTCAATAACAGTTTCTGCCAGAGTCAGTTTTGCAGCGATCCACCAGATCCACGAGCGTCTGGAAGATGTGACTTTTCCAATCGAACTGGCACTTCCCTACCGTTATCAGTGGTGGAAAGAGGCTGCTCTTGAGCTGAAAACAATAATTGAAAATTTAAAAAGTAAGGATATCGTTTATGCCACGATCCATGCGACACAGGCAAAAATAAACGATGACGATTTCCTGCTTTGGGGAGCTCAGACAATAGAAATAGCAGAAGCACTTGATGCAAAGATTATTACGGTCCATCCCAACCGAATTTCCAAGAAAAACAAATCCAATTCAAAGGAAATAGCTCGTATCAATCTTCGGAAGTTGAAACACAAGTCATCCGTGACGATTGCTATAGAAACTTTCACAGGTCATGAGCGTATATTTACACCGGACGAAATTATACAAGCAAAACTACCGATGACCTTGGACACCTCACATATTCATGATAATGATAAAATAATGAGTATCATTCAGGAATATTGGCAGCATATTCCGGTCGTCCATTTATCCGCACGGAATAGAAACGCCCAGCATCTGCCCATTAATGCATTTAGTATAAGCGTAATCCGAAAACTGGTGTCTCTTGGGTGGACAGGCATTATTGTTTTGGAGTATCTTCCCTGGCATCACTATCGACTTAAATCGGATATCGAAATTGTTAAACAGGCACTAATTCGTGACATTGAAGACGACGAAATCCCTCCTGTTTGTAATGCCTATGAAGGTCGGGAAGATATGTGGAGTCATAACACACCACCACCTGATATAAAATAGCCTTGATATACTCATTGTTTGACATGGTTTAAAGTGCAGTGATAGGGTATCAGTTTAATTCAGTTCAGCTTCAATATGAAGATATAAAGATGCAGTATCCTGAGCTGCTTCCTATAGTAAATTCTTATTTGCCAAAGAAGAAAAAATCCAGAAGGAGGAAGAGAAAAAGCAAGAAAACTGTCGCCTGTTTGATTGATGAAATAAAGGAAAATCTGGAGATATAGAAACATTGTCGAAAATCACACATAGATATAGTCAGAAAAAGCATGCTTTTTTATTTCGTAAAAGGCACCCTTACCATAGAACATAAAACTAAGATATCTATATTTTGAACTACCTCCCCTAATTTTAATTTTTTTGATAGGGGGGATTCTGTTTTAAAATATTTAGATTTTTAATCTATTGCCGGAAAAATGATAGCTCCAAATGATTCTAGAAATAGATAAATTCATAATCAAATAATATGAAGATCAAACGGCAAATAGATAAAAAAACAGTTGTAGGTTACCTCTTGGCAATAGTTTTTTGTACTATTGAACGGATGCTTACAATCATATTTTTTCAATATGTGAACTGGGCACAAAATTGACTTTTTTCCAAAAATTAGAAATTCAGTATCAAAAATGAATAGTTGAGATGCATCTTAGACAGTAGAGATTCATGGTGGATTAGAGCCTGGTGGTCTAGAGATTGAGGGTGGATTTCCTAAATAACATCATTTACTGTCTAGACTTAGATGACTTTTTCTATAGATAAGCATTAATGAAAAAACAACTTAGCCAATCCCCAATAACTATAAAATTTATCTTGTTATAGGGATAGAAAGTATGTACTATTAATTATAAGGGAACGTGGAGGTTTTGTATGAAAGTTCTTGCATCGCGATTGACTCTTTGTGATGCAATTATCCCGATATTAGCGTGTCTTGCTACTGCAAGTGATTGCGGTTGTACAGACATGACAGGCAAAAGGATTAAAATCAACATACCGTAAAATATTATGACTAGGGAGTGAAAGGAGAAGAAGTTATTGATTAAAAAACTATGTGTGAATATACAATAAAAGAAGTCCAAATATCGAATATTAACTATTTTGAATCTAACAGAATTGGTATTGTAAAAATACAAATGCCAGAACAATGCCAATCTGATGGTACAATTCAACAACAAGAAAGAGAAAACAATTCTAAGATAATAGAGCAGGTTTTTTTAAAATATAATAATAACAATACATTTACAAAAGGTAGCCCTCATTATTTCTTATTCCCAGAGCTTTCAATTAGCAAAGAAAATGCAATGCGTATGATCCAAAAAGTGCGGGAAGGTGAAATTATAAATAATACAATAATAATCTTTGGCATGGAGCTTATAACAAAAGATGAATTCTTAGAATTACTAAAGGATTCAAACAGTGTGGAAGATTTTTCTTTTGAGGATTTTGGGCACAATGTTCACTTTGTCAACACATCTGTTATTCTCATAAGAGATAATGATGGCAACAGTTTTATATATTATCAGCCTAAAATGAGTCGGAGTCGCTATGAATCTATCTCACAATTTATATCTCCGTTAGCATATATCTTTTCTTTAGGCGGTTTTAAAAGTATAGTAAACATTTGCTCTGATTTCATTCTTGAACGAGATGAATCGCCTGTATTATTAAAATTACTCAAATCAATCGACAATTACTATACAAATCCAAGTCGTGAGAAAATAGATTTTATTTTTTTACTTCAAAAAAATAAAGCCCCCCTTGGCTCTCACTATACAAAAATGATAAAGATGTTGTATTTTCGTGAAAATCATGATGTTAACACTTCTACAACAATGGTATGTTCTGTCAATAGCATTTCTATGGTAGATCTAAGAAAATTTAGATATTCTAATGTATCTGTAATGAATAGAGGGAGACCTCCTCATACCTTGAATGACAGTGTTGCCGAGCCGTTATATGCTTGGAAGTCATTTAAAAAAGAACATGGTGAGAATGATAGCTTACATTATGTGCTGTGGAGAATAAGGCATCCAGGTGTAATATCATTTATAATAAATACCGATGACAGACCATCTCGGATATTAAGAGAAAATATTACTCCTATTGAAGAGCCTGGTGTAGAAAGATTTGATGACGACTTCGAGTTGATGGGGATTGACCATATTCCAGAAACCTATGAATTTGAAGAAATACTGTTAAGACAATTTTTTAGTTTTGTGCAATCACTTTTTATTAGAAATTCTCTAGTGAGGTATTTTGGCAATATCAATCTTTATAAAAATATATTTGATAAGATATTTCAAGAAAGACCTCACGATTTAATCGAAACGCTAACACTTTTACATGCAGAAGAACATAAGGCAACTAATTGTGATACATGGGAGGATATTGACGAACTTTTTGAATACTTTTTAGTTTCACTTGCAATACTACACACCAAACATGAACAGTTGAGTCTTAATCGAAATATTTTTGACATTGGAGATAAATATGTTTCGATAATGGATTGTGATAATATGCATGATCTAGTGTTTCGAGAAGAGAAAAGTGATTTCTTGTCTTCATTAAATACAGATTCTCAATTATTATTGCTACAAAGACTGAAATATTTGTATGAATGGAGTGGTGAGCCTAAGAAAATAGATGAGTTGCTAAATAGCGTTAAGCAAAATAAAGTACATGGAAGGACGAGTAGACCTTACTCTACAACCCGTCCCGAATATCCATATGTATTAAGTCTTTGTTATTTAGTTAATAAATTAAATGAAGATTCCGAATATAAAGATGTCGAAACAATTAGGGAAAAGTTAAATGAAGCATTTCTGCCCAATTGAAATCGGACGCACCACCGAAAAATTCATTCTTCGTAACAAAAGCTTTAATTATGAACTTCATAGAATTGAAACTCAAGAAGACAGTGTATTACTTAGTGCGGAAAATCTATTTAGTTCGATATATTGCCATGTTACAAATAATATTGAACTAGTAAAGTCATGGGCAAAATTCCAACGGGATTTATATAAACATAAAAAACCCAAGAGGAATCAATATCTTGTCTATATCATTCCTGAAGAAATAGTAAAAGATAATAGTTTACATGAGGAATTATCTATAGCAGAAAGCAATGAATACTACTTCAGAAAAATATTTATCGATATACCGGAAAATTACACAAGTAAAATTATTGAAAAGGCATTAGCTTGTAGATTGCCAATGTGGATGTCGGACAAAGAGGAAGTGCTTCGTGAATATATCCCAATCATAGAAGACATTATTCCCGATCAATCACTAAGAACTCTATTAACATCTGAAGGGATGACAGATGTTGTTGAAAAAATTGAAACTGAACAAGAATATGGGTGGTTGTTTTCAAAAGAGAATGAAGAGGATAAAAAAAGTCAGCAGTTTATGTCACCTGAGCAAAAAGAATTACTGTGCGAAACAAGTAAAATAAATACCTTAGAATTGATAAATTTCCGATGTTTTAGCAATATTAAAATTGATCTAAATAGTAATGTTACAATTGTTTATGGGAAAAATGGAAGAGGTAAAACTTCAATAGTTGATGCGATAGAATTTTCAATATTTAATTCTGTTCAACATTTAGAATATGATCCTGACATTAAAAACATAAAGAAAGATAGATACTCGACATTAATCAATAACAAGGCAATTGATAGAAGGTCGAAAATTAATTTAACAGGTATTTCAAAAGGTAAATTATTTAATATCGAAACAAATATACATGACAATAGTTGTGAATCCTACTTAAATGAGAGAATAGCTTGCAGTCATGATATAATATCATTTCTAACAGGAAATGAAAAACTTTCAGAAAAAAAAGAGTATATTGATATTTTACTGCATACTCATTTTCTTGGACAACATTCTATCCGACATTTTATCCATGGGGTTAACAGTAAAGATGAAAATGAGACAAGGACAAACAGGCATGATTTAATTTCGGAAATGTTTGGCTTTGGAAAGATAGACGAATTAATGTCTCAGTTGAGGAGTGTATGTCGGAATATAACACAAACTAAGGTCAATAAATATAACAAATTAATTGCTGAGCTAGATTCTAATCTAAGGAGCCTTCGAAGGAAATATGGGCCTCGTAAAAAAGCAGACATCGAAGATAAAGGATATAAGATAGATTACGATCATGCAGTTCAAAAATATAAAGAAATAATAGGTGTGTTGGAAAATGGAATAAATATCGCTTTAGATAAAAGCATGATTAACTACTCTGCATCGATAAATGATTATTTGAAATATTGTGATATCTTGACACGTATGCTGAATAACCAAATCAAGGAAAGACAAAATAAACAACATGAGTTTAATAGAATAAATCTTGTTTATTTGAAGGTGAAAACGATATTGGGTGATTTAGGAATTCATGTCAACGCTAGTAGTTTTTTAGACTATATCGGAAATGTTCGTGATGCCGTAAAGGAAGAAACAGAGAAAGCCGAAAAATTTAAGCAAGAAGCAATAAAAACAGGTATTCAAATTCAAGACATGGAAGAAGCACAGGATGTTTTAAAAACGTTCAAGGCTAATTATAAAGAATACGAAAATTTGGTCCTAAAAGGAAAAGATCTAAAGAAAACTCTTTTAGAAATAGAGAAAGAAAATAAAAAACTCCATGATCAAAAAGAAGTCCTTGAAGAAAGACTGTTCCTGAGCAAGGACAAGGAAAGTGATTTAAGCAAACAAATAAATATACTGAAAAAGAAACTAGATGATTACAAATTAATCAAAATAAAACAGAAAGAGATTTCAACTAAGAAGATACAATTGAGAAAATCCAAAGAGATACTTGAAAGCCATGAAACTGTTATTATGCAGTATCAAAGCGAAGTTAATACTTTGTCTCTGTTAAATAATGCAGAGATAGACGACCAGGGTATGAGTGAAAACATAATACAGAAAACTAATCTGTTTTATTTTAACAATAATTTTATCTGTCCATGTTGTGGTTTTAAGTATAATGACAAGAAAGAGTTAGACAAAAAGATAATTAATCAAATTTCAGAAGGACAATACAAAAAAGAATTGGAAGATTTCATCTTTAGTGTTTATAGGCTCCATAAAAATCTGGCTGCAAAAGAAATAGTGTCATTGATTCAGCTAAAAAGTAAAGAAAAGGAAAGACTGGAAAAAGAAATCCAGATCATTGAAAGTGATATATTTGATTACGAGAAAATGGTAAAAAAAGTATTTAAGAAGAAGAATTTTGAAGATAAAGATCTGCAATTAGCCATAAATGAGTTTCAATCTCGTCTTGCGAACATGGAAAGTGAAATTAATAAGATCGATATTGATACTATTAATGACGAAATAGAGAAAATAAATGAAGATATTCTGGCAAAGAATTATGATTTCTACGAAGGAAAATACAATAATGTTAAAAATACTATATTAGGCATGGAAGAGGGAATTATTTCACTGCTTTCTCCAGATGAAATTACAATAATCAACATCAATAAGAAATTATGTGAAGTTGAAAAAGCTTTAAAAAATTATAAAGAAAAATTGTTAGAACTCAATAGTTATATTAATGGTAAAATAGCTCTGAAGCAAAATGCTAATGATGTAGAGAAATATCTAATCGAAATAGAATCTCTAATTGCCAAATACCATCTTTCTGATCATTATTCTGACGGACACGGTCTTGCTCCTTCTACAATAGATACATCAACAATGGAGTATTATTATCAAATACTCTCTCAATTAAAAGATTTAAGTAATCTTTTCGGACTAATTAATATTAAGGATGAAACGGAGATCATTACAAATTCTATAGAAAAATTCAGAGTAGAAAAAGACAAATGGACTAATTGTCGTGATAAATTACGGAAAATTAATAAAGAATTAGCTTTAATGTCACATATGGGCTTAGAAAAGAGCATTAAGCAGTATGGACCTCTTATTAATGAAATTTATAAAAAGTTCATACGGCATGAATATTTCAATGAAGTCCATTTTGAGTCAGTAATGTCTCCTCAGAGAAAAAATAGAAATTTATATATATTTTTGAAAAACTATAGTGGAAAAACCAACTATACCCCTTCCTCATATTTAAGTGAAGCCCAATTAAATATATTAGCGTTGTCTATTTTTTTGACACGAGTAATATATCAAAATATTTCAATCTTTCAGACAATTTTAATAGATGATCCAATACAGCAAATGGATGAAATGAATACCATGTCCTTTATAGATATAATATTAGGTCTTTCTCAAACCGGCAAGCAAATAATTATTACAACTTGTGATTATGACTTTTTTGAATTGTTTAGCCAAAAAATGTCAGGACTTTCAAGTGCTGGAGACAAGAAGTTTAGAGCTATAAACTTAGAAGAATATTTATAAAGTCAATTTGTGGTAGTAAATTGTTATGCCAAAATCTAAAGAGCCACCTCAGCTATCAAGAGGGAAGAAATTCCACAAACTCATTCAAGATGAATGGAAGAGAGAAGCTCAGGGAGATATTACCCCAGAAAGATATATTATAAAGCCCTCTGGACGAAGAGGCAGAGTGGATGTTTTTGTTAATGGTAATGAACTTAATAGTGTTGTTGCTATAGTAGAAATAAAAGCAACTGACTGGGATAGAATGACTGATAAAGCTGTCAAAAGAAATGCCAGAAGACAAATTCGTCAAATATGGAATTATATTGAATCTCAAATATTAGAAGGTAAATATGTAGAGAGTGGAGAGGGTAAAGATATTTGCCCTGGGATTATTTTCCCTAAACGGCCAAAAAATAAAGACAGAATGAAAGAGGTTGAAGAAATATTTATAAAGGAAGGAATTCCTGTAGTTTGGCATGATGAGAGTATAGAGGAAGTTAAAAAAAGGAATGGTGTTGAGGGGTGATTTTATATGGAAGAATTTAAGAAATATGAAGATATTAATGAACCTGACTTTAGGAACACAATTTATGTAACAATTAATAGAAAGACAGGAAAAGAGCGTCTTTTACGCTTAAAGATGTATATAATTTAGTTTCTCCAATTAATTTGTCGGAGTGTGTTCCAGAAGAAATTAGAAGCCAGTTCAACGTTGTCAAAAACCTATATCTCTATACATGGCATTGCTATTCTTTTTTTCAAGTCGTTGAACTTAAATGTTTTTCTGTGCTTGAGTACTCACTAAAAGAGGTCGTTGCTGACGAGGATGTATGGGGCACCTATAAGCTTATAATGAAAGCAATAGAAATTAGCAAGATCCAGGAAAACTTTATAAAAAAAGATGTGGGGCTAGGGCATCTTACAAAAGATGATCTTCATGAATTTGCAAAATCTTTTTCGAACTTGAGAAACACCCTGGCTCATGGAACTAACATGCTTCATTCTCTCTCTCTTGATGTCGTTTATAGATGTTCTTTGCTGATTAATCATTTATTTGATTGTAATTCTGAGCAAATTACACAAAGGAGTTCAAACGACTCTTCATAGGTTTAACAATATATATACTAGCCTATGCCCACAAGGAGTATTCACATTATACTTTTTTCCAGACATGTTAAAAAAACAATATATAAACATAGAGCTATCTTGGTGCCCAACATGAGCCAACTATTTGACTATTTCTGATATGGAAGTATAATACTCCATTATGAAGGGCAAATTAATCACAAAAGACCTATTTTTAACTGCTATCTTACAAATATGGTCCGTCAAGTAGATTTTCTGGTCACCATTGCTCTGAAATACAAGATCCTAAAAGAGAGAATGATGAATATTACGTAACTTATATAAACGATGATTGTCGGCTTTTTTAGGGACTTTAAACCTTGCAAAATGGGCACATAATGGATATTATTTATAATTGCTTCTACATTTCACTTTTTGAAGGATAAATTAGTGTTTTTAGGGATGTGGACATGCATGGTCATGAAAGGGGCGTTTTAAGTGGAGTGGAATTCATTTGTTGAAAATGCTTTTCCTTATTTGAAGGATAAAATTGTAAAAGACGGGCATGGTAATTCAGATTGTATCCATCCCTTGATTACACAGTCTGCATATCTAGCCTATAGAACTATCAATTTAAATAATCCTCATTGCAATCGCTTAATCATTCTTTTACCAAACAAATTTGCCATCCCATACTGGGTGACCAGTATCGTTATGTTAAAAATCTTAAAATTGAATTATGATGAAAATCAAACACAACAATTACAATTCCAGAAGGGGCAAAAGCTTTTATTTGCTAATAAATGCATAGTTGAATATGAATCCCATGAAATAATTGATGGGAAACCATATATTAAAGTTAAATGTTCCCAAGAATGTTATTGGCTGATTCCAGAAAACAAGGAATTATCATTTGAACGTGTAAATACGCAGAAAAGACTATCAACAATAGGAAGAGTGCAAAGAGCATATAGAGAATGCCCAGATCTTAAAACTCCTCTCGATCGATTGCTGGGTATAAGGACTTTAGGTAATAAATCCTTCTTTACGGATCACATAGTAACTATATCGCCTATAGGGAAAACAAAGAATTTTATTGAAAATCATTTTTTTAATGGAAACACAATTAGTGATTATATATTTTGGGGAAAATTGTCTTCAGATGGAATCTTGCGAGGATTACTTGACGATAGATTCGAGTCAATTCCAAGCTGTATAGTTTCACCAATCATTGATTCAGTAGAGAACCTTTTTAATGAAGATGTTGTTGTTAAAGGTATAATTCTAGACGGTGCAGAAAGCTTAGTTAGTAACTATAGCTGTTTTGCTGATTTAATATTAGACAATAATATTCCTACAGTTGTTTTCTCTGATTTGACTGAAGTTGATAAGCTTGAAAAACTAATGGACGCTGGTTTCAAGCTGTGGCACTGGAACGAGAGTCTGTTAAATAAAAGTCTTATTACTTCACATAGTACTTCCCCTCGCACCCCATTTAAAAACATTGACAATTCAGTCAAAAATTATGTAAAAAAGAATTACAAATGCATCAAATGTGAAGATAATTCTTACGACAGCCTATCAACGAATATATCTGCGATCAAAGGGTGGTTTGAAGAATCTGGTCATGAATTACTACTTCAATATTGGAAAATATTAAGGATATTTAACTGCTTGACAAGGTTATTACATCCTCTTTCTGAGGATATGAAAAATAATACAAGAACTGAAATAAGTAAAATAAACGCAAATATTTTAAGGCTCAGGGTCGTCATCCCTCCGGATATATTTGAAAATGTCAATATCATTCTGCATGACCTTGAAAAGCACATAGAAAAAGACAACAAAAAACTAGAAGCGGCAAAGCAATATATAGGTCATTGTGATAGTAAGATCGCGATCTTTCACGGTATTGACGAAGACTATGAAATTTCTAAACATTTTTGGGAAATAGAGTCAAACAGGCTTGGTAAAAATAGAATTAGAGTGATTGGTTTTGCTGATCTTCAAAATTATGACTCAGAAGAATTGCCAGATGAAATTATCGTTCCAGGTTGGTTAAATTCCTGTAAAATGAATATTTTGTTCAATTCAAATATTTCATCGATTATCACATCGCTACTGTATTCTTTTGAAACGAAATGGTATAACTCAGGAAAGAAAAGACATAGAAAAAATACTTCTTTTGAAATGAGAGGAAGTTCTTTTAAAAACCTGTTTGGTGAAGACTTTAACCATGAGGCAGTAGATTATATTCCTCCAAGCGATATTGATGATACAAAAGAAGAAATGTCTGAGCATGAAATATCTTCTGAGAAAGTTGCACAAGCATATATTGAGTCTGGAAATTCACAAGAGGGCAAAGTTAAAGCTAAGTTAATCAGATTTAATCACGGCCGCTTTTCTTTTGTATCCGAAAGCCACCGCCTTCCTGTTATCACGGACATAATGATCAATGAAGGATCGGATATATATCGAAAAAATATCAAGGATATCAAAGTTGGTGATTATATATATGACATTACATCGGATAGAGATATATTAGCAGAAAAAGCAACAGAGGATTTGAATAAAAATGGCAATGATTGGGTTGTAAAAAATTATAAAAATTGGCAAATAGCCCTCATAAGTTATTTTCTTGGAAATGAGATTAATTGTGACTTTGATAAATTGTATAACAAACTTATTGACGCAGGCCTGAAAAGAGAACCCATAACGGTGATTAGTTGGCTTTATGGAAAGAGGATAATTGGCCCTAAAAACCAAAGAAACGTCATACCGATAATTGCAAAACTGACAGGTGATGGCAAGCTCAATACCTACTTAGATGAATCAATTAAATCTGTCAGAATTATGAGAAGTGAACACTTGAGGGCATCGAGAGCCTTGAATAATAAAATGAAATCAGAACTTCCTGATATCATTAATTCAATTACCTTGGGACAAGGTTTTGAAGTTGAGGGCTATGGAGAAATTGAAGTACTAAAAATAGAAGAGATCGGCTCTCAATGGTTAGAAATCGGATACTCTTCAGTAAACAGGATAATCAAAACCTAGGAAACCAGATGGCACGGATGATACCTTCATGTATTGCTCCAGATATTAAAAGCACAGGTGAAAAATTAATCTTTGAATATTTCAAGTCAGATCCTGAAACTAAAAATTGGGTGATTCTTCATTCTCTTAACCTGTCATCTCATATTAAACGTGTATATGGAGAAATTGATTTTGTTGTTTTAGCTCCTAAGCTTGGAATTTTTTGCCTTGAAGTGAAATCAGGAAAAGTTAAAAGGCAAGAT
Organism: uncultured Bacteroidales bacterium; assembly: GCA_964508895.1. Classification (GTDB taxonomy): domain Bacteria; phylum Bacteroidota; class Bacteroidia; order Bacteroidales; family B18-G4; genus M55B132. The sequence continues at coordinate 16,611 of CAZDWF010000006.1, read as the reverse complement.
GGAGTATGGGTAATTACCGACAGATACGGAAATATTCACAAAAAACATATTGGACCTTTCGAGCAGTCTCGTGACGGCATGTTCAGCTTGATTGAAATGATAAAAAAGCATTTTGGTGTCCAAAGCAAGCTTTGGAGATTGATATATGGTTTTGGGGTTATGTTTCCACATATTAATTTTGAATTCCAAGGAGTGGAATATGAACAATCTCAAATATATGATAGGTCGTCCAGAAGAGAGCCAATCAGTAATTATATAAAATCACTTTCGAAATTCACTTATAATCACCTTTCGGAGTGTGCGTGGTTCAAAGGGCACGAATCTTTGCCGACCAAAGATGATATAAAGCAGTTAGTTAACTATCTCAGAGGGAATTTTGAAGTATTTGTTTCTAAACATGACTATATTGAAGATTGTGAAGAATACATCTGTTCATATACAGAAAAACAATATGAAATATTGGACCAGATTTCTGATAATCCCAGACTTTTAATAAATGGTGCAGCAGGAACTGGAAAAACACTGCTTGCCATAGAAGCCGCTAAAAGATTAGCCCATCAGGGATGCCGGATTGCATTTTTTTGTTATAATCGATTGCTTTCTGAATGGGTCAGACACAAGTTATCATTCTATGAAGATATTCAAATATTGGTGATGAGTTTTCACCAATATCTTTTTTCAAATGCGACAAAAAATAACCATTTGGAACACACCTCTAAATCCGATGAATTTTACACCTGTGATTTACCACTTTTAGCACTTGAAGCTATAGATCAGATAGGTATTCGAAAATATGATTATGTTATCATAGATGAAGGTCAAGATCTCATTAGATCTGAATATTTAGATGTTGTTGATGCAATTCTTAATGGAGGCATTGCAGGTGGTAGATGGCAAATCTACAGCGACTTTCTCCAGCAGAGTATTTATGGAGATTATACGCCAAGTGAAATGTATGAAGAGCTGGAAAAAAGAGGGAGCTATTTTCGACTCAATCTAAATGTTAATTGCAGAAACACCAAACCCATTGGTGAAGAAACATCCATGATTACTCATTTTCCTTCTCCTGTATATATGTCTAGTAATATTGATGGTGAGGAAGTTGATTACTATTTTTCAAAAAATAATCAAAATCAGATAGACATCTTGGATAAGATTCTCAAAAATTATATGAAACATAAAGTTCCATTGAAAGCCATAACGATTTTGTCACCCTTTAAATTATCGAACTCCCCTGTCTCATGTTACTCTTCAAAATACATTAAAATAACTGAGCTTGATCCATCAAATATAAGTATAGATAATATCCAATGTGTTACATACGCAACAATCCATAGTTTTAAGGGGTTGGAAAATTCTATCATTATAATTGTTGACATTAATAGAGAACTATTTGAAAAAAATAAAATGCTGTTATATACCGCCATGTCCAGAGCAAAGGCGAAGTTGATATTAATTCTTGATGATGATGTGAAAGAACTTTATGACTCAATAATAAAGATGAGGATAGAAAAATTATGAGAGAAGAGATCGTTCGCTTTTTGGAAAAAGAATTAATTGGTCCTGATCCAACAGAACCTTACACACAAGAAAATGGCGAAGAGATCATTTTGTCTGATCCTCCGAGGATGCGATACTCCGCTGGAATTTTATTTCCTCAAAACTCCACCGTTAGTCTAACCGACTCTGTTGATAAAGAGGAGGAAGAAATTTTAACACAGGATCTCGATGAAGAAGTCGATTCAATTAATTTTGAGTTAGACGGCAAGGATTTTTCTGGAGAAATTAGTAACAATGATGTCATTGAAGATCCGACAAACTTGGCAAATTCATTTTTGCCTTCTGCAATGGGTTTCAGTTGCTATTTAGGCAATGATATAAAAGAATTAAAAATATTTATATCTGCTGGTACATATTTAAAAGTAGATAAATATCCTTTTACCACTAGAAGCGGTGGAAAAAGAGAGAAGGTGGCGTTTGTTCGCAAAGCGATAAAAAATGAGTTGATCATTAATGGAAGCGATCTTCCTGATATCGGGAGCAGAAAAAGCCAATGCAAAATTATCCAAGATTCTAAGGAAACTGGTTTAGTATTTGATGTCAGGAACAGAACAACAAGAACGGATACATCCATTCAGTTGTATACGTTTACTTTATTAAATTGTATCCACTCAACAGGGACGATTAGAAATGAGGATTGCTTTTTTCAAGTTGAAATCGAAGTAAGTATCACAGATCCAGGAAAATCATTTTCACCTTACATTCAGGCGAGTCAAACTTATCTTGATGATGAACAGAAATCAAAGATGCTCCTTTATCGAGACTCAAAAACTTATGCCATTGGTCATGGATGTTCACCACAATGGTCTGAGCACAATAATATTGTTAAAAAAATAATCTCTAAAACCTTGCCATTGCATGAAATAAAACCAATTGTGCCTACCCGTTTATCTGATGTTGATTTAGATATGTATACAATGAGTGATAAAGGCAATTTTGATGATGTAATTTCTTCTTTAACAACTTTGACAGAAAAATACCGCCAATGGGTCTATTTGCAAGAAAAAACCGCTAAAAATGAACTTTCTGGCAATCAGCTTTTAATGAGTACGGCGAAAAGGCATATCGAGAATTGTATAAAATGTTGCGACAGAATGAAAGAAGGAATCGATATTCTAAATAATGAAAGACTGGCTAGGCATGCATTTCAGTTAATGAACCGTGCAATGTTAACACAGCAACTCAGATATGGATTAGGCCTGAGAAAATGGACTAAAAACTCGATGCAGGCTGTGATAATTGAAGACCATGATAAGCAGCTACCTGATATATCAGACAAATCAACTTGGCCTGATTGGGACGCTCAAAAAGGTACCAGATACGGCAAATGGAGACCATTCCAAATCGCATTTATTCTGATGAATTTGAAATCTTTTATTGATCCTGACTCTGTTAGTCGCAACATTGTTGACCTAATATGGTTTCCGACTGGTGGTGGTAAAACTGAAGCCTATTTAGGACTCACAGCATATGTTATTTTTCTAAAGAGACTTCGAAATAAAAATGATAATGGCACTACAGTATTAATGAGATATACGTTAAGACTCCTGACAACACAGCAATTCCAGCGAGCCTCATCATTAATATGTGCATGTGACAATATCAGAAAAGAATATGAAGCGACACTTGGAACAGAACGGATAAGCATAGGTTTATGGGTTGGTCGAGAATCCACACCTAACAATAGGCAGCAGGCTGTTGATACATACAAAGCCCTTGATCGAGGAGAAACACCTTCGACTTCCTTCGTTATATTAAAATGTCCATGGTGTGGTGTTCAAATGGGTGTTGTACAAGTTGATGGTGAACAGAGAATAAAAGGCTATGAACGTAAAAGGAGACCGGCAGATGTCATTTTAAAATGTCCAAATAATTTATGTGAATTTTCTGATGAAGATGGATTGCCTGTAGAGGTCATAGATGAAACTATTTATGAAAAACCAGTTACACTTTTAATTGGAACTGTTGATAAATTTGCCACTTTGATCTGGAAGCCTGAGGCAAGAGCACTCTTTGGTCTGAATGATACTAATAGAAGAACTCCTCCAGAATTAATAATTCAAGATGAATTACATTTAATATCTGGCCCTTTGGGATCTGTAGTGGGCCACTATGAAATGTTGATTAACGATCTTTGTACAAACAATGAAATAAGACCTAAAATTATTGCTTCTACAGCTACTATAAGTCGAGCTGAAGAACAGTGCCACAACCTCTATAACTGTGGAAAAAAGAATGTGTTTTTGTTCCCTCCACAGTGTTTGAAAGCAGGAGATTCTTTCTTTGCCAAACAAGACGACCAATCAGACGGACGGATGTATTGCGGAGTATTTGCTAATGGTTCACCATCACATATCACAACTCAAATCCGAGCATTAGCATCTCTTATTCAGGCTGCGAAATCGGTTGAAGTATCTGAAGAATCACTTAGGGATCCATATTGGACTATAGTTTCATACTATAATAGCCTGAGAGAACTTGGCCATACCGCAACAATGATTCAAGCAGATATTCGTGAGTATTTAAACACAATCTGGTTAAGAAAAAACTACCATTTATTACGTGAGAAAACAGGAAAAGATTTAAGGCGTTTTATTAATAACTGGATTGAACTCACAAGTCGTATTCCAAGTTATAAAATCCCGGAATCTTTACAAGAGCTTGAAATTCAATATCCTGCTAATGACACCGAACATCCCGTAGATATTTGTTTAGCTACAAACATGATTTCTGTTGGTGTTGACATTCCACGCCTTGGGTTAATGGTAGTAACTGGACAACCCAAAACAACATCAGAATATATACAGGCAACAAGTCGTGTGGGAAGATCAAAAGATGCTTTGGGAATTGTATTTACTATTTATGATCCTTCCAAGCCAAGAGATAGATCGCATTACGAACATTTTCAATCTTATCATAATTCTATTTACAGCCAAGTTGAACCTACAAGCATAACTCCTTTTTCCTGTGCTGTCAGGGAAAGATGTCTACATGCAATATTGACTGGATTAGTCAGAATGTATGGAACCAAAGATAACGCTGAACATCCACAGCCCGTTCCTAATGACAGCTTATTTAATGAAATAAGAGAACTCATTGAGGCTTGGGTTTCAAACGTATCCCCTGAGGAGTTAGATTTAACCTTGATACTGTTAGAAGAAAAAATTCAAGAATGGAAAAGGTTTGCTCCAAGTGTTTATGGTAATTTTATATACAACGATGATTCTCCTCCCCTAATGTATCCTTCTGGTAAAAAACCACTAGATAGCTGGGAACATAGATCTTGGCCAACGCCTAGTTCAATGAGAAGTGTCGATGCTAGCTGTGAAGCAGAGCAAATTGGCCATTATCCTGTAAACGAAATTGATGAAGACTGAAAAGGAAAGAAGGCTGTTATCTATGGCTCAAAGACGCGTTAGAATACAAAAAAGACCTGTTAGAAGAAGTCAACTTATTTCACCATGGGGTATTGGCAATATTGTCAATTTTCCTAATGACGAATCACTTATGGTTTGCGGACTTGATGCATGGGAGGCTTTTTATTCACTTGCACAGAATCCCAAGGAATATGTATTCAATGAAGAACGCCTTCAAAAAAGACTAAATGTTCAAGAGTTTCGTTTCCCACCAGATTATCGAGAAAGGGGTGATGGTGTTACAAATCCAGAAATGAAAGTCCCTTTCATACGTTTTCCTCAATGGCATTATTGTCCAAAATGTGGCCATATGATTAAAATGACTTTCTATGGAGCAGCTCAAAAATGTCAGGGAAAACAGTTCCAAACGGGAATGAGTTGTCACCAGACACCCCAATACAGAAGAACAAGAATGATACCTGTAAGATTTATCACAGTTTGTTCACAAGGCCATATCGACGACTTTCCTTTTATGGAATGGGTACATAATGGTATAAATCACCAAGAAGGACATATATTGAGATTTAGAGCTGGAAGAAACGCTGGAGCATTAAGTGGCATCGAAATTACCTGTAACTGTGGACTGAAAAAATCAATGGCAGGTGCATTTAACAAGGGCTCTCTGACCGATATAAAGAATTGTAATGGTTCTCGTCCTTGGCTTGGACAAACTTCTTCAATAGTTTGTGGAAATGAACTAAATGTTGTACAGAGAGGTGCTTCAAATGTATATTTTCCTCAGATTCGCACTTCAATATATCTTCCAATGTGGCATGAAAAGATTAATCGGAGACTGATCAACATACTGGAAGAAAACTGGAGCTTTCTGACGAAAAGTAGAGTTGATGGCAAACTAGACAGAAATCGATTTGAAATGTTGGCTGATCAAAAATCACTAAATGTTGATGAACTGATAAATGTCGCACAGAACCGGATTTCGGGAACTGAGGAAAGAAATATATCAGATTCAGAAGAAGATTATCGTTACGTTGAATATCAAGCACTCTTAAATGAATCAGGAGGAGATAATCAAGACTTTTATGTAAAAAAGATTTCAAGTAGCAAGTATTCAGGATTTCTGAGTAAATATTTTGAAAACATCTGTTTAGTTCATAAACTCCGGGAAACAAGAGCTTTTTGTGGTTTTAGTCGGATTGTACCTGATAATAACAGGCAGCTCGAAGAAATGAAGTTGGAGCTTGGTATACGACAATACAATTGGCTTCCTGCTGTTATAAATAGAGGTGAAGGTTTATTTTTTGAATTTAACAGTCAAGCCCTTAATTCATGGATTAGTAACAGCAAAATTGAAACCAGAGCAAGGAGATTGATTGACTTATATAATCAGAGTAGAATTAATCGAGGGATTGAAACTCGAGCGATAAATCCTTTATTTATACTATTGCATACATTTTCACACTTAATAATTAATGAATTAAGTTATGAATGCGGATATGGTAGTTCATCTCTGAGAGAAAGAATCTATTGTAATCATGAAAATATTAATAATAGAATGAATGGAGTGCTAATATATACCTCATCAGGTGATTCAGAAGGTTCAATGGGAGGAGTCGTTGCTTCTGGAAGAATTGGCAATCTCGAAAGAATTGTTCATGAAGCATTAGAAAAAGCACAATGGTGTTCATATGATCCTGTATGTATGGATTCCGAGGGCCAAGGCACAGACTCATGTAATCTGGCAGCTTGCTACGCGTGTGCTTTACTCCCTGAAACATCATGTGAAGAAATGAATAGATTGCTTGACCGAGGAGTATTGGTTGGAACGCATGACGAACCAAATGAAGGATATTTTCCTAGGACTTGACAGGCAGAAATGTTTGGATTTTTGACATTAAAATTTCTGGATCACTGGTTTCACACTCCCAGATTATAAATACTTTCCAGCCTGCTTTTTCAAGATATTTTTGGTTTTTCTTATCACGAAGAATATTATCCTTAAATTTTTTCTGCCAGAAATCTGCTCTACTTTTTGGATTATATGCGTATTTACATCCTTTATGGCGGTGCCAATAACATCCATGAACCAATATAGCCGTTTTGTATTTTGGTAAAATGATGTCAGGTATTCCTGGTAAGTCTTTCCGATGTAATCGAAATCTATAGCCCATCCTATGTAACATTGAGCGAACGATCATTTCCGGTTTCGTATCTTTGTTTTTGATACGAGACATGTTCCAACTACGTTTTTCTTTACTGATTATATCTGTCATTAGAAAATACCTATTCTTCTAATATCCGATAAACAATCGATGCGATCTGCTTTGCCAATAAGGGTGGAACGGCATTCCCGACTTGATGGTATTGTTGAGTTCTGTTTCCACAAAAAAAATAATCATCAGGAAATGTCTGCAATCTTGCCGCTTCACGTACAGTGAGGCTTCTGCATTGACGTGGATCTGGATGTATATAGTAATGCCCATCTTTTGATATATGGCATGTAACAGTTGTAGATGGAATGTCTTTTAGTTGTACTTTGAATCGGTCAACAAACGTTTCGGCATCCACATTTTCATGAGCAGGCAATAGCTCCTCTGGAAAGTCCTCCAGTCTGGGAGATCTTCCAAATGCCTCACCAAAACATGAAACAAAAAAATATCTTAGAAAATCGGATCTCATATGCGTTCGCGGCTCATGATTGCAGAAATGACCATTCATTCTTCGGCTCAAAAACCAATCAGGATCAAAAGGGGAATTCTTCGGTCCACGTCTTATTTGACCTAACCGTTCAAGATAATATGCAATTCTATCATTCAGACTTTCATCTTCGAAATCAAGCTCTGCAAAATAATCATTTATTAAGTCAGTAATGTTATTATATTCTAAAAGTTTCAAATCAAAATCATTCAAACCATTTACTCTATTGGAAAAACGACTGAAGCAGAAAGGTAGATCATATATTGTACTTTTCAGTGGGTTCTCTTCTTTCATCTCCATAATGTCAATATCTCGATCCCAATAATCCTCGCGAACACCCATGATAATAACTCTGTGTCGCCTTTGAGGTATGCCATAATCCTCACATTTGATTACATAATCACTGGGTTCAAATGGTGTTCCTTCTAAAAACTCTTGTGTGAGTGAAAAGAGCCGATATTGATATCGATTGTCAGATAATGGATCGATACCTAAATGAGGAATATCATTGGGGTTTTGCAGGTCATTGGTTATTAAGTCAATAATACGGTCATCTCCCAGCTTGGCCGAAAGCATCCCTTTGACATTTTCCATTATGAACACTGCGGGTTGAAATTGAGCCAGAACTTTCAGATATTCAAGATACAACCTGCTTCTATCATCAGTATCTAGACTCCATTCCTGTTCATTATCTTGATCAATTATTTTACCTTTATTTCTAGCTCTGCCAACCAGAGAATAAGCTTGGCAGGGAGGCCCTCCGACCAAGACCCAAGGAAGATTTTCATGAATTCTGTTTCCGACTGATTCTTCGATATATTGAAATATATCATCATTGTCTCTACCAAGCTCGAAACATAAAGCTTCTGCCCTAGCAGATGTTCCTTCCTCGAAGTTATTTAGTAAATTATTTAATCCTTGGATGCTGAATCTTGGCTGCATTATAAAATCATAATACTCTTGAGGAACATTCCCATTTTCAAACCGTCTGTAAAAAGACCTCAGCAGCAGTGTCTTATGTGCAATCTCATCTTTTTCTATCGAAATAGAGAGCTTAAAGCGGTTGTCTGGATTGGGAGGGGCAAAGGCAGAAAAACCTTCTCCTAAACCACCTGGGCCTGCGAATAAATCAACAACAGGTATCATATAATTCCTTACTTCATATAAGATTCAAAGCAGTTAGTAGCTAAATTATAAATGTCTGATCCAGATTCTTCACAGATATGGAAAGCTTTATCCATCAGAGAATTGTAATGTTTAATCTCTGTTTTTGAAAAAGTCGGCTCTCCTGTTCTGAAACATACATAGGTTGAGAAATTTTCATCGGGGTGAAAGTTAAGGTGCTCCTTAGTAATCAAATATTCAAAAAATTGTTTTATTTCGTCAACTGTATTTACAGTTCCTACATACATTTATGATTCCTTTCTAAGATTATACTTATAAACATCATACTAATAAGCTTCAATAATCTCAAGTATAACACTCAAAATAAAGACGACATTTATCTTGTAGCCTCATTTGTTCAAATTGACAAGAGAAATAATCCAGTTATAATATAACCAGATTTAAATATTAAAAAGCTAAAAGGAAAAGAAATGGGATTGACACATTATTGGGAACGTGAAATTGAATTACCAAAAGATAAGTTCGCCCAAGCCGTTGACAATTGTGCCAAGTTGTTTGAAATGATAGAAATTCCCTTAAGCGGTTCTGGAGGAGCAGGAAATCCCGTTCTTACCCCTGAAAATATTTTATTCAATGGAGCCCAAGGATCAATCTGTGAAGACTTTTGTTTTTCGCGTACTCACGTCCCAAAAAGAAAGAGAGAAAGAGCCTATGCTTATTGTAAGACAGAAGGATTGCCCTATGATATATGCGTCAGGACAGTATTAATCATACTTAAACATTTTTTACAAGAGATGGTCACTGTTGCCAGTGATTGTAAAAATAATAACTGGCAAAAAGCAAGAGATTTATGCCAAACATATCTAGGATATGGTGATGATTTTGAACTCGAAGAAATAAAATAAATCATGTACTTTTTCTTTTAGGACTAAATAATATGGATGAAAATGAAGCTAATAAGATCGCCGAAGTTTTTAATGGAAAAGTTTGGGATTCAGGTGGTGATATCCATCTGGTTTGTATTGAACGGGATGATGGACATTTGGTGGTTATCTCTGATGAAGTGATTTGTGAATATGCCAATGCAGAGGATTTTGAAAAAAACATAATAACTAATACAATAATATTGTATTAAATCCATAATATGTATATATATGAACTATATTAAAGAAGGAAACATTGTCGCATTGTTGCTTAACTGTCATAGAATCCATATTTTTTAATTCTGAAATTGCTGCTTGCTTCAAAAACTTTGTTCATTTCTTGAAAACATTTGATTTTTGTTAATAATATGATCTATTGCTCCTTGAAAGATAGGGATGCCATTTATTTTATTATTAAAGGAATTAGAAGTCATCCCAAATCCGTTGCCATTGTTCGTTTGTAAGGTCCATATGCCATATATCGGCTCTTGCTTAGCAATAAATTGAGGTTTTGGGATAGCTTCTGTTATGAGGCTATCCGTCAAATAAATAATTTGTTTATAGATTCTCTATGTGATGACTGATGTATTTAGCAAATCCAAAAGAAGCTGGATTATGTCAAGAGTCAAATCTTTTGATACGAAACCTGAGGTTATAGTCCGCTCTCTTTTGCATAGACTGGGTTATAGATTCCGGCTTCATCGAAAATCTCTACCCGGCACCCCAGACATTGTACTGCCGAAATACCACACAGTAATATTTGTTCATGGCTGCTTTTGGCATCGACATAGAGGATGCAAGTATTCGAGTACTCCAAAAGATAACGTTGAGTATTGGATTCAAAAATTTGAGACAAATAAACAACGAGATAAACTTCATAAGAAAAAACTTGAAAATCTAGGATGGAAAGTAATAGTAATCTGGGAGTGCCAAGTTAGAAATATAGAACAACTTTCCCGGCGACTTCAGAAGGTATTATAAAGACGATGATTTACAGGGAGAACTAATTTGTTTTTTTTAATTGAATTATATATAAGGCTATCTTATGTAAGAAATATTATCTTCTAGTGTTTTGTAAGAATAGATATGAATCTTCGACCATTAAAAGAATATTTGACAGTTGTTGCTCGTGTTTTACGTCCAGCTTCTCGATAATCTGAACTTGTCAAATAAGCAACCATTATATCATCGACATGAGCAATGCCCTCATCTTTACCAAAAATTAGTACTAAATGAAGACCAATGTGTGGATAATGACAATCTACAGAAAACCTTTTTTTACAAGTTTTAAGTTCTAAGCCATCAGGAATTCTGACGGGCCTATTACCTTTTATTGATGCTCCATAGCTTCCGCTTCTGGAAGAAGCCGGGAGATTAGAATAATCGTTTTTGTTTAGATAAAGGTCGGGGTAATCACTTTTGCCATTTGAAGACAAAGCCTTTTGTGGGTGACTGTTTATTAAGAACTGCTCTACAACAGAGCTCACGACATTTCCAGGAATATGCTCTAGCAAAAGATTCTCTTCGCTAAGATATCGTTCCATTAAGGCTATGTCTTTTTTGTTCCCATGGAAATATGATTTTATATCGTCCCATTTTTTCCGCAACAGATGTGGTGAATTTAATACTTCTTCTACATGTTGTTTCAATTGCGGTGCCGTGTCAATCAACCAAGGAGTAAGTGTTTTTACAGCATGTAAAGATCGAGCATGCCAGTCCATCTCTCTGGGATCTAATTCCTCAAGGGCTGACTTGGCAGCATGAATCTGTTTGACTACATGTTCCAGGGCCTTATTCATTTTATGTGCACAACACCATTTACATACTTGAAAATAATCTTAAAACTGGTAAAATACTGGCCATAAGCAACAAAGTCCAGAAGAATTTTAAAATGGTATCAAAATAGAATATGGAAAAGACGTTTTTAGAGTTTTTTGCGGGAATTGGTCTAGTACATGATGCCCTTCGGTATTCAGGTTGGAATTGCGTCTATGCAAATGATATCGATCCTAAAAAGCACCAAATGTACAAGGAACACTTTGACGAGTGTGAATACTATCACCAAGAAGATATTTGGAAATCTCAGGAAATTTTAAGCCATATAAAAAAACCTGCTTTTATGGCCACTGCTTCTTTCCCCTGCACTGACATGTCACTTGCAGGGCACTATAAGGGTTTTAAAGGTAGAGAGTCTTCTACATTCTTTGGTTTTATGGACATAATCAAATCTCAGGGAAGGAGGAAACCCAAGTTATTAATGATAGAAAATGTTACAGGTTTTCTAACAGCTCATAACGGAAATGATTTTCAGACTGCCGTAAAATCAATTTCAGAGCTTGGATACTACGTTGATTCTTTTATTGTTAATGCCAAGTACTTTGTTCCACAAAGCCGCCAACGACTTTTTGTGATTGGATACCATCAGAGCGTAAAAAGTTCTCGAATCATAAAGCGATCTAAGATAGCAAAATTTGGTGATTCGTGGCACAGAGCAATGTCATTATGTGGAATGTTACGATCTAAAAAGTTAATCGCATTAATGGAAGATATAGACCTCCCTACAGGATGGGTTACCACTGATCTAAAGGAGCCGGTACAAGATAATTATGACCTCAGGGATTTTATCGACTTGGACGATGGGCAAGAGTGGTGGACAGAAGAAAACACGAAAAAACATGTAGATATGATGAGCGACTTACATAAAGAAAAAATAAACACTCTTAAAAACCAAAACGAACTCTGGGCTTCCACTATATTTCGTAGACAAAGGCATGGTCAAATGAGATCTGAAGTTAGATTTGATGGAGTCGCTGGATGCCTGCGAACTCCAAAGGGGGGGAGTGCAAGACAAATTGTAATAGTTTTAAACAATGGAAAGATAAAAATGAAATGGATGACTCCGCGTGAATACGCTCGTCTTCAAGGTGCAAATGACTATATTATAGAGGTACCAATTAATCAAGCACTTTTTGGATTCGGTGATGCAGTCTGCGTTCCAGTCATCAGATGGATTGATAAAAATATTTTAAGCCCATACTATGATGACTATTGCAGAAAAAGAAAGATAAATTCTCAACAGGAAACCGTTGCTTCATGAAAACATTGTGATCATTTATGATTATGCCTTTGATTTATTCTCGTAACATACTAAAAAATGCAAATATCCATAAATCAGCATTTCTCAACTTTAAAATCATGTGAGTTTTATCTAATTTCAGATAAAATCTCAATTATCATTTACCAATCGAATGCATTTCTTTTACACTTTACATCCAAGTGCTCAATATTCAATGAGTTTGTGGGAATTACACCTCGAAGTCTGAAGTTAATATTAAAACATGATCCTCGCTATTTACAATCGACATAAATCTCTTTATTTTAGTGATATGTTCTTCTGGCCGAATAGTTAAGAAATATTTTTGTCACCGATTCAAGATAAAATCAAAAACTATTGTACAATTTCATGCAAGGTTCAATTATTTTATTAACTATCATTTCACTATTTTCTATTTCAAAAAGATTATTTTCTGCTAGTTTCCCTTGGAATTTAACATACGAATCTTCATATTCAATTTTTTTGAAGTTTTTTAATATCTTTGTGTCATTGTATTCTATGTGTCCCATTATATGCTCAAATTTTTTGGGCCATTCCCGCTTTGATTTTCTTTCAAAATTATTAAGCACACCAGAATATACACGAGGTTCATTTAAACTTTTGTCATTTAACACTAACCTTAGATATATGATTTTTGTATCTTTGGTTAAAGGTGTAACGGTCTGACCTCTATTTATTTTTGTTTTATCTTTTTCAACATAAAAAACTGCAAACTTTCTTAGAAGCCACAGGTTTACGTAATTCGCTTCTAAACTTGTTGAACTCATTGTAGTGACACCATATCCAGAGGGTCTTCCAATGATAAATCCATCCTGGCTTAGAATTCCTTCTATTTCTTTTATTAGATACGAAGTTTCCATAAATAGTTTTTGGATGAAATCAAAGGCTATCTGAGTTTGTTCTATAATAATGTTTTTATCCTGCATTGCTTAACTCCTATTGAAAAAGATTTTTTCTGTATTTTTTATTAAAACAATATCTTTGAGGCTAAAATCAAAAGAATTATTATTGAAAAAGATATATTCAGGCAGAAGATTAAGTTTTTTCGAATATATAAGAGTTTTCATGAATCCCAAAAAATCACCTCTAAATACAGCTGTTTCCGCATTAAAGAACACGTTGTTTTGGCTGGATAACAATTTAGGGATATTCATAAAACTGTCAATTCCTTGGAAACCTCGAAGACCTTTCTTTTTCAGCAACGAAAGAAGATCCATTGCAAAAGACAGGTCTCTGCCAATTAGTTTTGTCTTGATTTCAAGTGTGTTTTCTATAAAAGAAGTTACAGACTGCCAGTTAGTCCAAATAAAATCAGCATGAAAGTCAGAAGGGATTATTTTGAACTTCTCAGCCTTATAGTAATGATCAGCTGTAATAGCAAGCAATTTAAAGATTTTATTGTAACTCTTGGCTTCAAGTTTCCCTCCCTCAATTTCACGAATCAGCTGTGCTTTTGATAACTTTGTTTCTGGTGCAAAATTCGAGTAATATTTTGCTTCCACCAAAAGGTAATATTTACCGACCAAGAGGACTAGATCTGGCTCAGTTCCTTCTTCATAATGAGGCCAAAAAAGAAACTCAGCTTTCTCTGCTTCTTCAATAGTAATGTTGAGACTAAATAAATGTAAAAATGCTTTTAGAAAAATAGTTCTATCAGCATATTTAAAAAACGAAAAGACATTTGAAGTAAGAATGTCTTCTTTTACTTCGAGCTGAGCGGACAGTTTGCCATGCAGTTCAACTAAAAACATATTAACCTCTGTCAAAACGACAAGAATTTCTTAGCGTTTACATATTGATTAAGAAGTTCGAATTATTCTAGACATTGTTATTTTATGCTGAAGTTAATTTTAATAAAAATGATCGAATTGGCAAGTAATTTAGTTTATAATTACAATAATACATGTTGAAAATCCTGAATAGATATGGGTAATCTTGAACATAATTCAGTAATTATTTCACACGGCGATGTCGATGGCATGGTGTGTGCCGCACAACTCATCCGACATGAAGAATCTAAATATAAACTTTTCTTCTCAAATGCTAAATATGTCAATTATTCTCTTGTTAGAATTCTAAAGTCTTCACAGATTCCCTGTCGGATCTATATTTCTGATATTCCTGCCAACGCTAAATCTCCAAAACTGCTTGCTGCTTTATCCCGTAAAGGCTCCGAACTCTATTGGATAGATCACCATCCTTGGGAAAATGGAATAAAAGATGATATTGAAAACATTTGCAAAGCAGTTGTTTATAACGAAAGCCTACAAACTCCAGCAGGAATTCTCATGGGCAGATGGCTCAAAGATGAAGATCCATATTATGATCAGATAGGTAAAATATGCTATGCCTATGAAAAAGGAACAGATTGGGAAAGGAATTGGTTTTTATTATTATCAAGCTATATTGGTAAATCTAGAAATGAAGTTCTCGAGAGACTCGCTTTTAACCACGATTTTACTGAAGATGATCTGAAGAGAATAGAGCAGAAAAAGGAAGATGAGCTAAAAGCCCAAGAAATACTGAATAGTAAACCCCACACTATACAAACCCAATGCAATAAAATTTTAGCTATTTATGATACATCAGAGAACCAAGGTGTCTATTTAGGACATAAAGTATTCAATCACCATGATGTAGATTACTGTCTGATTAGAATTACAGAAACAAAATGGCAATTGGCGTCCAATCCATCCCAAAAATATCCAATGAAACATCTTATGGGAGAACAATATATTAATAAATATAGATTTACTGTTGCGGGAAGAGAGAATGAACTGCTTGCTATTGAATCAGAAGCAAAAATGAATAATCAAGGGAGTCATCAATGCCTATTGGGCTGGCTATGTAGTAAACTTTAAGGAGTGTGCTAAAAGAATTAAATGAGGATAAGTGAGATATTTAAAAACTACGTAAGTTGTTGAATTGACATATTCTCAAAGACCCCTTACAGGAAGTAAATGAAATTTATGAATTATTCTTGAAAGGTCATTATATGAAAAACGATAATCAGTGCAAAAACAAAGCAGCTTTTTCGAAAGATAACGATAAGATTATTCAAGTCGCCAGAGCAGGGATCAGAAATTCTATGGAAAAACTCCAGTTATCTTCAAAAGTGGTATCTGGTTTCCTGCTTATTGCTACTGTTGTTATTATTACGGATGAAAATGATTTTTCAATTATGAGTTTAAAACTTAACTCAAAGTATATTTTTGTCTGCATTTTATTAATTGGGTTCTATTTTCAATTGTCCTTTCGATATTTCTTCAATCTATTACGATTTCATCTCTCCAAACTTGAAGGAGATGAATTACTTGCGGCAGTTTATGATATGGCAACTTGGCCTTGGATAGCCAATCCTTTTTCATATGGTCAAGATGCCAATTTGTTCCTTTCCGCAATAGCTAAAGCAAACTTTACTTTTTTGATTTCAGCTAGTAGCTGGTCCATTATTGCAGTTGCTTTGCTTATTGGAAAAACAGGAAATAAATTTAGCATGCTTTCATATATTTTAGCAGGAATTATCTTTATTCCACTTTATTTTCTAAATACAGGCAAAGATTCACCAAGTAACCTTTTAATTCAAATTAGAGAACATTGTCAATTAGGCGACAAAAGAATTGATCGAATGTTTTTTGCAATAGCAGGATTATTGGGAATATTTTATTTTACCTTGTTGATTGTATGTGTGCTTATTAAATAGTTTGCCTTATCTACTAGCTGAATGTTCTAATAAAGGTGATAAAAATGAAAACTCGACCATGGACAATGCTGCTGATTATGCTGGCAGTAAGTTGTTGAGAAATAGATTCTTTGT
>CAZDWF010000005.1:0-55005 GCA_964508895.1 uncultured Bacteroidales bacterium | reverse complement strand
ACCACAAATGGTTCAGGCATCGCATCCTGGAACTGGAGTTTTGGCGATGGAAACATATCGACATTGCAACATCCGGTTCACAATTTCCTGATATCAGGAACTTACCAGGTTCAACTGATCATAACAAACCAGGATGGCTGCCAGGATTCCATAACTAAATCTGTGATATCCTTTGACGGTCCGGTGGCAGACTTCACAGCTGATACTGCCTGTCAGGGAACACCAACTAACTTTACCGATCTTTCATCTTCTGCATTTGGCGTGATCAACTCCTGGTTATGGAATTTTGGAGACGGTAACACTTCTACTTTGCATGATCCAAGTCACATTTATGTATCCACCGGAATATATACCGTATCATTAATTGTTGGCAATACCACAGGATGTTACGATACAGCAACTCAGCTTATCCATGTATATGCATTGCCTGCAGCCTCTTTTACATATACTGGTACATGTGCAAACAATCCAACACTATTTACTGATTTATCTATACATAATGCGGATTCACTGATCAGCTGGTATTGGGATTTTGATGATGGTCATACTTCTTCTGAACCAAATCCCAGCCACATTTTTGCTTCTTATGGGACATATGATGTTACCCTTACCGTCGAAAACTCTAATGGATGCAATGATGATACTACAATAAGCATCTACATTGCTTCTATTCCAATTCCAGATTTCTCAGATTCAACTTCCTGCCTGAATAGATTTACCTATTTCACCGATCTGAGTGTTAACATGAATGGAAGTCCTATCACAAACTGGTATTGGGATTTTGATGATGGTAACACATCAACACAACAACATCCGGTTCATTATTACTCATCCACAGGGGTGTATAGTGTAAAATTATTAATTCATAATTCTTCAGGATGCTGCGATTCGGTTACAAAATCTGTTTTCGTTCACGATGGACCTTTAGCTGATTTTACTTTTGATACAGTTTGCCACGGACAAACCACTCAGTTTGTTGATCTGTCATATGTAAATACAGGCATCCTTAATTCATGGTACTGGGATTTTGGTGATCCCGCATCAGGAGCAAGTAATAATTCTACGCAGCAAAGTCCGGGACATCAGTTTTCAAGCAATGGAGTTTATACAGTATCATTGATCATTTCAAGCACTATCGGTTGTTATGATACTATTACCAAAGACATATTAGTATATGATCTTCCTGATGCATTATTTGCTTTTACAGGAACATGTGAAAGAAATCCTACCATTTTCACTGATCTGTCTTCTCATAATGCAGATTCACTGATCAGCTGGTATTGGAATTTTGATGACGGCTATACATCATCATCTCAAAATCCATCTCATAATTTTGCTTCTTCAGGAAATTATAATGTTAACCTGATGATTGTGAATTCAAACAACTGTTCAAATGATACTACTATAGCAGTTCAAATAAATGCAATTCCAATTCCTGATTTCAGTGATTCTACATCCTGTATAAATGGGTTGACTTATTTTACAGATCTGACAGATACAATTTTTGGTTCATCTGTTAACAGTTGGTATTGGAACTTTGGAGATGGTAATACTTCAGCTCTTCAGAATCCAATACATAATTACTCCAATGTTGGCACCTACCAGGTAAAACTTGTGGTTTCAAATCTTGATGGATGCTCAGATTCAATAACAAGATCTGTATTTGTGCATGACGGACCTATAGCCGACTTTACTTTTGATACAGTTTGCTCTAACAGTTTAACACACTTTACTGATCTTTCATCGGTTAACACAGGATCCATCAGCTCATGGAGTTGGAACTTCGGTGATCCAAACTCCGGAGCTAACACTTCAACACAACAAAGTCCGACACATCTTTTCAGCTCAGCAGGAACCTTCCAGGTAACCCTTATTATTGGGAATACCATTGGATGCTATGATACCATAATCAATGATATACTGGTTTGGCAATTGCCTGAAAGTTCATTTACCTATACAGGAACCTGTGAAGGAAATCCAACGATATTCACTGATCTTTCAACACATAATGCCGATTCACTGATAAGCTGGTACTGGGATTTTGATAATGGTTACACTTCATCAACTCAACATCCAACACATACCTTCGCCTCTTTTGGAACTTATAATGTGTCGCTTACCACTACAAACTCCGATGGATGTGTTGATGATACTACAATTGCCATTATAATAGATGCATTACCAATTCCGGATTTTACCTGGGATCAACCTTCATGTGAAAACTATAATATAAATTTCCAGGACTTATCTGTTGCAAATGCTGGTAATATTATTTCGTGGAGCTGGGACTTTGGTGATGGAAACACTTCTATACAACAAAATCCTGCAAATACTTATATCTCAATAGGAACATACCAGGTGAGTCTGATTGTTGTTAATTCAGATGGATGTTTAGATTCAATTTCAAAATCAATAGTTATTTCCGGAAATCCAATAGCCGCATTTAATTACAATGCAAGCTGCGTAGGTTTGCCAACACAATTTCTTGATATATCAACTACTGTTTCAGGTATTATTAACTCATGGATATGGACATTTGGGGATCCTGGATCGGGCTCTTTGGATACCTCCTTCCTGCAAAACCCTACGCATTTTTATAATTTAATTGGAGATTATAGCGTAAGTCTGATTATTACAACAAACAACGGTTGCTCAGATACAATTACCGATACAATAAATGTGGGTCCAAGTCCTGTTGCCGCATATACCTATACAGGAAATTGTTCAGGAGAAACTGTGTATTTTACGGATTTGTCAATTTCAAATTCCGATAGCCTGATTCAATGGTACTGGAACTTTGGTGATGGATATACATCAAACCTGCAACATCCTTCTCATATTTTTGCAGGGCAAGGACTCTACAGCGTTTATCTGCAGGTGATCAATTCAAATGGATGCATTGATGATACAAGTATGCAGGTTCAAATCAACCCTTCACCATTTGCAAACTTTGGTTTCTCACAGCAATCCTGCCAGAATGATTCAGTTCAGTTTTATGATTCTTCAATTCCAAATGCTACAGGGATAGCTAACTGGGATTGGGATTTTGGTGATGGAAGTTCTTCAAATATGCAGCATCCGGCTCACCATTATGCTACCCATGGAACATTTAATGTAACATTAATAGTTTTTAATACTTCAGGATGTTCGGATACTGTTATAAAAGTGGTTACAGTTCAGGAACCACCAGTTGCTAACTTTGCTTATCAGGCTCCCTGTGCAGGACAATTAACCAGCTTCTTTGATCTATCGACTGTACAATTTGGTGTAATCGTCGGATGGAACTGGGATTTTGATGATCCGGCTTCAGGTTTTGCCAATACATCGGTTCAGCAAAATCCAACACATACATATGTAACTCCCGGAACATATAATGTGAGATTAATAGTTATCAATACAAATTATTGTGAAGATACTATTGTCAGATCAATTCAAATTACTGAATCACCAATTGCTGATTTTAACTTAACTGCCCAGAATTGTAATTATGATTCTGCATACTTCACCGATGCGTCAGTTATTTCAGGAAATACACCATTGCAAAACTGGTATTGGAACTTTGGTGATGGAACTTATGACAGCATTAACCAGAATACAGCACATCAATATGTTAATCCGGGACATTATAACGTATCACTTACTATTTTCGATACCCTTGGTTGCTGGGATACTACCTCCAATTCTTTACTGATCATTGATGATCCGCTGGCATCATTTACTTATAGTATGTTGAATTGCGATAGTATTCAATTCCTGGATAATTCAAGCTGTAACCTAGATACGATCTCAGCATGGTTATGGGATTTCGGAGATGGTAATTCCTCTGTATTGCAAAACCCTATACATAATTATGTTAATCAGGGAAGCTACAATGTGACACTGATAGTTTTTACAATTAATAACTGTGTTGATACTATAACTCAAAACATCATAATTCTTAATAACCCTGCAGTGGATTTTAGCTATACCGATGCCTGTGTAAATGCCAACACTCAATTCGTAGACCAGTCAATTCCTAATGCAGACAGTATTATTTCCTGGTTCTGGAATTTCGGGGATGGAAATACTTCACTATTGCAAAATCCTGTGCATTCTTATAATTCTTCAGGAACCTATAATGTATTCCTGCAAGTTGTTAATTCAAACGGATGTAATGGTGATACTACCATTGCAGTTGAGATCCATTCAACTCCTATTGCAGACTTTAATTATAATGCAATCAGTTGCAATAGCGATACAGTGTTCTTTAATGATCTTACAATAGCAAATGCAGATAGCCTTATAGCTTGGTCCTGGAACTTTGATGATGGCAATACTTCCATCCTGGAAAACCCTGTTAATATCTATACAAGTCCAGGATTATATAATGTTAGCTTAATCGTAACCAACTCCGATGGCTGCCATGATACTACAATAAAATCTGTGAATATATTTGAAAAACCTTTGGTAGATTTTACTTATGATACAAATTGTGTTGGCCTTCAAACAAGTTTTCATGGTATTACTTCTTATCCAGGACAAATTTCAAGCTGGAGCTGGGACTTTGGTGATGGAAACACATCTGGCGTTCAAAATCCTATTCATACATACAATTTAACTGGAAATTTCATTGTCAGCCTGACAATTGTCTCGGATAGCGGATGCTTTAACGACACCAACAAATTGGTCACTATTTATGAATTGCCAGTAGCTGATTTTATTCATACCAATCCATCATGTTATAACGATACAATTTATTTTACAGATCAATCAACAGTTAATGGTGACACTATTGTTTCATGGTACTGGGACTTCGGTGACGGCAATACTTCCATCCTGCAAAATCCTATGTATACTTATAGTAATTCAGGAACTTATAATATTTTACTTAGTGTTACAACTATTAATGGATGTTATGATACTGCTTCACAATCCGTTAGCCTTGATGATGGCGCAGTGGCAGATTTCACATATATTGCTGCCAGCTGTAATGGTGATACCACCCACTTCATTGATCAGTCATACATTACTGGTTCCGGAGCCATAACATCATGGCTGTGGGATTTTGGTGACGGAGGTTCATCAACATTACAACATCCAACTCATGTATACACTTCTTCAGGAATATTTCAGGTTACTTTAACTGTTACTAATTCGAATGGATGTATAGATTCAACTACAAAAGATGTCTGGAATCAGCACCAGCCTGTTGCTGACTTCAGCTATATAATACCATGTGTTGGATCTGCAACTCATTTCTTTGATCAATCAGGTGCATTACCTGGAGGAATAATAGAATGGCACTGGAACTTTGATGATCCATCTAGTGGTATTAATAACACTTCAACATTACAAAACCCTGTTCATTCATATATCCAAACGGGTTATTATGATGTAATGCTTGCTGTTGCGAGTAATAATGGTTGTAGTGATACTATTGTTAAAACAATATATATAAGTACACCACCTCTTTCAGATTTTACGTTTGGAAATTCATGTAAGGATGATACTACCTGGTTCTATGAAGCTGCAACC
Organism: uncultured Bacteroidales bacterium; assembly: GCA_964508895.1. Lineage (GTDB taxonomy): Bacteria > Bacteroidota > Bacteroidia > Bacteroidales > B18-G4 > M55B132. Next base: position 49,491 of record CAZDWF010000005.1, on the reverse strand, counting down.
CCAACATTAGGTCCGATTGCTATCTGGGAATATGACTTCGGTGATGGAACTATAGAAACTTATTATTCAATCTATGATGCAGATACAGTAGGCCATGTTTTTAACCAGGCAGGACAGTATCATGTAAGCCTTACGGTATCAGACAGTAATGGATGTTCTCATACAATGACCAAGATGGTAGTTTCTTATGCTAAGCCTACGGCCTTATTCCATGTACATCAGAACTGCATCAACAATGTGACCCATTTTACGGATTACAGTAACGGATCGGGGGCAAACATTATCATCTGGGCGTGGGATTTCGGAGATCCATCCTCCGGAGCCAGCAACACTTCCAGCATACAGCACCCCAGCCACACATACTCCCAGGCAGGTTTTTACGATGTCACCTTAGAGGTCACCAACACCAATGGCTGTTCTAACCTTACGATCCAGACTATAGAGGTTTATCCGGGCCCTGTTGCTGACTTCAGGTTCGACACCACCTGTTTGAACACTCCGGTATTTTTTGATAACCTTTCCTATGCGATAGGGGAGAATATCATCAGCTGGTACTGGGACTTTGGCGACGGTAGCTCCTCTGTACTTCAATACCCAAGCCATACCTACACCACAGCGGGCACTTATTATGTATCCTTGAGTGTCACCACTGAGAACGGCTGCACCTCGGATATCACCAAAGAGTTAACGGTCTATGCCCTTCCTGTGGCTGATTTTACGTATAACTTTCCTAACTGTCTTGGTGATACGACATACTTTACCGACCTGTCTCACCCTGTCACTTCCGGACAGATCACCTCCTGGTACTGGGATTTTGGTGACGGCAGTTACGATAGCCTCCACCAGCATCCGTCCCATCTGTATACCAATGCAGGAACCTACGTAGTCACCCTGACGGTTTACGATACCAATGGTTGCTCTAAAGGCATACAAAAGCCGGTACTGGTGAACACTCCACCAGTAGCTTCGTTTACTTACACCACTACGGGCTGTGACACGGTATATTTTGCAGATGCTTCCTCCGGGATAGACGATACGCTAGTGAGCTGGCATTGGGACTTTGGCGATGTGGCCTCAGGCTGGCATAATTACTCCAGCCTCCAGCATCCTATGCATGTGTATATCCACTCAGGACAATATACGGTAAGACTGATTGTCAGTGATGCCAATGGCTGCACAGACACCCTCACCCAGGTGCTTGATCTGGAGCGACCCACCCCGGATTTCACATACTCTCAGACCTGTATGGGGCTACCCACACTGTTTACCAACTTAAGCACCAGTCCATCATCACCTATTACGGGTTACTTGTGGGACTTTGACGACGGGGGCACTTCGACCTTTTCTGACCCATCGCACATCTACCAAAACTCAGGCACCTATTATGTGACCCTATGGGTAACGAGCTTAAACGGCTGTCAGGATTATATCACCATAGGTGTACATATTGATGAGATCCCTGTGGCAGACTTCACTTACCAGACCCCATCATGCCATGGTGACAGCACCTACTTTACGGATCTTTCTTTCCTTTCCGGTCCTTCTAGTATCAACTCATGGCACTGGGACTTTGGCGATGGCACTACAGATACTACAGATCAGCATCCTACGCACTACTACTCTTCGGGCGGCACCTACCAGGTAATACTGACCGTTACCGACGGCAACGGTTGCCAGGGCAGCCTATTGCAGGATGTACATATAAACCCAAGACCTATCGCAAGTTTTTATCATACTACTACCAGCTGCGACAGCGTATTCTTTACAGATCAGTCGGTTGGTGTGGGCGACAGCATCATCAGCTGGAGCTGGGATTTTGGAGATCCCGGATCAGGCTGGAACAATTACTCCACAGTGCAAAACCCATTACATGTATATGTAAATTCCGGCACTTATCCGGTAGAGCTGATCGTCACCGATGCTCACGGCTGTGAGGATACGCTGTTACAGCTGGTAGATGTGTATAAGCCCACGGCAGATTTTTCATCCGATACGGCCTGTGTGGGTACCCCCACACAGTTTACGGATCTGTCTGCCTGCCAGGGCGTCGGCATTACCGGCTGGCATTGGGACTTTGGTGATGGCATCACTGCTACCACCCAGCACCCGATGCACACTTATTCACTCCCAGGCACCTATTATGTGATTTTGACGGTCTTTACCGCCCAGGGCTGCTCTTCTCAGGTGATCCGTCCGGTAGAGGTAGATCACTCTCCTACGGCGGACTTTAGCTACCAGGGGTTGTGCCAGGGTGATATCACTTATTTCACGGACCTTTCCACCATATCCGGCTCCTTGCCGATCACCTCCTGGCATTGGGACTTTGGTGATGGTATGAGCTCCACCCAGCAAGACCCCACGCATGTATACACGATAACGGGTTTATACCAGGTGACCCTGACGGTTTACTCCACCCAGGGTTGTCATGCAAGCCTTTCCAAGAGCCTTGTGATCACCGATCAGCCCACGGCCATGTTCTCTGCCGATTCCACCTGTCAGGGTGAGGTGACCCACTTTACGGACCTTTCCACCGCTCCCTCATCAGGTATTATGAGCTGGATGTGGGACTTTGGCGATGGCACTTATGCCCAGAACATACAGCATCCCACCCACGCATATATTTATGCAGGCACCTACCAGGTAAGCCTGATAGTAACCAACTTAGAGGGCTGTTCCGATACCACGAGCCAGGCGGTGAGCGTTCGCTCCTTGCCACTGGCAGGCTTTGTATCGGATACAAGCTGTCCTGGCCAGGCGACCCATTTTACCGATCTGTCCTCAGGGCCTTCTGCCATAGCCAGCTACTACTGGGACTTTGGTGATCCCTCCTCAGGGTCATTCAACCATTCTGCCACCCAGCACCCCACGCATAATTATACCGCCTCGGGTATCTATAATGTAACATTAACGGTAAGCGATATCCACGGCTGTGAGCACAGCGTAGTAAATCCTGTACATGTGACAGATCCACCTATGGCAAGCTTTACTTTTAGCAACCACCAGTGCCAGGGGCAGGACATACTGTTTAGCGATCACTCACTCACTCAAGGGGGAGTATCTATCATAAGCTGGATCTGGGACTTTGGTGATGGCACCACAGATACGATCCACTATCCACAAAGCCCTGACATCACCCATAGCTATATGAACCCGGGAGCATATACTGTAAGCTTGCAGGTGACTACTGCCGCGGGCTGTTTTGATATAACATCACACCAGCTAATGGTCATTGCCTCTCCTACGGCTGATTTTACCCATACGGGTGGAGCCTGCGAGAATGAATACGTACAGTTCCAGGATCAGGCCACCACCAATGGGGGCACCTCACTAAGCTGGTGGCATTGGGATTTCGGTGATCCCTTATCACCCCAGAACACATCTACGCTACAGCATCCCACGCATATTTTCACCTCCCCTGGCATTTACGCCATCACAGAGATAGTAAGCAATACCAGCGGATGTACAGATACGATCATAAAAGCGATCACTGTGAGTGATGCTCCACCGGTAGACTATTACCACAGTGCCACCTGCCATAACGAGCTCACGTATTTTTATATAGACTCCACAATAGTTAACTGGGCTATGACCACCAGCTATTTGTGGGACTTTGGCGACGGGGGCTTTACCAATATTCCTAACCCTTCCCATGTGTTTAGCACTACGGGTCTTTTTGATGTCACCCTCACCATCACAGATACCAACGGCTGTGACAACTCCATCACCCATACGGTGGATGTAAGGCCTTTGCCACAGGCCAACTTTGATCACTCAGGGCCTGTATGTGATTACGACAGTGTCTATTTCCAGGATTACTCCTCTACCACCTATGGTTATATTGTAAGCTGGATGTGGGACTTTGATGACGGCTCACCAACAGAGACCATTTATTTTCCTGACAACCCTAACCTATGGCATACCTATTCTCAGCCGGGCACTTACTCCGCCACACTGACGGTACAAAACTCTGATAGCTGCACCCATACCTTTAGCAGGGTGGTGGAGGTCACCGACTCACCGATAGCTAACTTTCACTGGACGGGTGATTGTGAGGATGAGCTCATACAGTTCTCAGATGCCTCTTTTCCTAACTTACCGGGAAGCATCATCTCATGGTTCTGGGAGTTTGATGATCCGGGTTCGGGCACCAATAACATCTCCCAGCTGCAAGATCCCACCCACCTGTTCTCTTATGGTGACAGCACTTATGATGTGCGCCTGATCATTATGACCAATGAGAACTGCACCGATACGATCGACAAGCCGGTTTATATCAAACAGGGCCCTCCGGTAGATTTTGTATACGATATTAGGTGTGAGGACACTTTGATCACCTTTTCACCCGATACTGCTGTTATGGACCCAGGCACGATTACCGATTGGTACTGGGACTTTGGCGATGGCACCTATGGCTACAACCCAACATCCCAGCATTTGTATAATGTTCCCGGAACATACACAGTAAGTCTGACAGCCACCAATACCGAAGGTTGTTCCGGCACTGCTTTCCATGATATCAGCATCTTAGAAGGCCCCACACCGATCTTTACCACTACACCTCCAAACTGCCAGGGCTTACCGGTACTGTTTGATGACAACTCATCGACTGTCAATGGATACATCATAAAATGGCATTGGGACTTTGGCGACGGTGGTGACAGCACCATACTGTTCCCTGATGATCCGGATGTATACCACAGTTATGCACTTTCGGGCACTTACCTGGCTAGCTTAACGGTCACCACCTCTGATAGCTGCATTAATACCAGCACACAGGTGGTTATTATAGACTTCTCACCCGTAGCGATGTTCACCCATACGGGCAGTTGCCAGGATGATTTGTATGAGTTCTTTGACTCCTCACAGCCTAACGGAGGGGGCAATATCCAGAGTTGGAGCTGGGACTTTGGCGATCCACAGTCAGGCACAAGCAATACCAGCCAGCTGCAGAACCCCACGCATTATTTCTCCTCACCGGGAAGCTATGCAGTGATCCTGGAGGTTATCAATGTGAATGGCTGTATGGATACCCTTACAAGACAGGTGATGGTATCGGCATCCCCACCTACTGATTTTACCTATGAGAATACCTGTCAGGGCGAAGCGACACAGTTTTATGTGGATAGCACAATAACCAATATCAACACCATCATAGCTTACGATTGGGACTTTGGCGACGGCTCGCCGCATTCCAACCAGTTGAACCCAACACATGTTTATTCTTATTATGGCACCTATACGGTAACACTCACAGTGACAGATACCTCGGCTTGTGATAACACTGCAGCCCATGCTGTGGATATTGCCCCCTCTCCGGTGGCAGTGTTTAACTACACGGCAAGCTGTACAGGGCAGAAGACGTATTTCATAGACCACTCCTATGTGGTGGCAGGCTCACCTGTTATGCAGTGGTTGTGGGACTTTGGCGATCCCGGCTCAGGGGCTAACAACACCTCTGCTCAACAGCACCCCAACCATCAGTACTCATCCAGCGGGGTATATACCGTGATGCTGGTGGTAACCACTGCTGATGGATGTATGGATACCGCTTCAAGAATTGTTGAAGTATATGAAGGACCTGAAGCAAACTTCTATTTTCAAATGGATTTATGTCAAACAGGCCTCGTTAATTTTACGGATTCTACAACAAGCCAGCAATCCATTATCTCAGAATGGTTCTGGACTTTTGAGACTGCTCATAATTCTGTGCATCAAAATCCTCAATACATATTTTCATATAGCGACAGCTGTTATAGCGTAAGTTTAGAAGTTACGGATACCAGAGGATGCAGAGATACTATTATTAAGCAGGTTTGTATACCGGAAGCCTTTGATATGGCTATTAGCTATACTCAGGCCTGTTTGGGAGAGCCGACATACTTAAGCGATAGCATTATTGCACCCTCGGGAACCTTCCTGACAGATTATCTCTGGGACTTTGGAGAGCCACTGTATCCTGGCAATATATCTGTATTACCGCATCCTTCACATACCTACTCTAATGCTGGAGTGTATACTGTAAGCTTAACATCTACCGACAACAACGGATGTGCGCATACAGAGTATCAGCAGGTGATGGTGGATCCCTTACCTGTAGCAAGCTTCGACTGGTCTGATTCGCCCTGTGATACTACCATAACATTTACCGATCAGTCCATGGGCAATGGCACACTCATAGATTTGTGGCAGTGGGACTTTGGAGACGGCTCACCCATACTCACTCTTACAGTTCCAAATGGCCAGCCTGTAAGCCATAAATATGCTCTTCCCGGAGTATATCATGTCACATTGATCATCACCAATACAAATGGCTGTAAGGATACCATCACCCTTCAGGTAACCAGTAATCCATGCATACTATCCGGCTTTGCACTGATGGATTCAGTAACATGCCAGGGTACTGAGGTTCACTTCCAGGACATGACCCAGGCAAATCCATATATTATAATGTATGAATGGCTCTGGGGAGATGGCACACATATTAGTTATCAGAACCAAACTTCTGTAGTTACCCATACTTATACTCATCCTGGAACATATCATGTACATTTTGTGATCCATGGACTGATCCATGGCAATGCGATCTCAGATACTATGAGCAAGGTGATCATAGTTCATCCTTTGCCAACGGCAGGATTTACCTGTCAGCCGGTATGCCAGGGGCAAGCGTCTGTATTCCGGGATACATCCATCATAGCTTCTTACATTAGGAGCTGGAGCTGGGACTTTGGCGAGCCCGGATCACAGGGCGACACCTCATCGGTTTCTGATCCGACGTATATCTATCCCATAGCAGGAGATTATAGTGTTGTATTGATGGTAACCAACAAGTTTGGATGTACTGATTCTGTGCAAAGCACAGTAAGTGTGAGTGCAAAACCTGTAGCTGACTTCAGCACCAGCCCGGCATGTTTGGGAGATCCCACGGAATTTACAGATGAATCGGTTGATATGAATACAAATATTACTGACTGGAAGTGGGACTTTGGTGATTCCCTGTCACAAAGCCCTGTTTCCTACCAGCAAGATCCGAGGCATTATTATACCCAGCTTGGATTGTATACTGTGGAGCTGATGGTAGTAAATGCAACAGGATGCAAGGACTCGATCAGTAAGAATGTCAATGTACATGCAGCACCTGTGAGTGACTTCAGGGTAGTGCCTAATTACAATGATGTTCAAGGCAATGTATTTGTTCAGGATGGATCCAATGGTGCTCAGGATTACCAGTGGGATTGGGGAGATGGGTTGATAAGCTATGAAACAGAGCCACCCATTACCCATCAATATGATAATGACGGAGGCTTTACTATAGAATTAATTGTATGGAACAAGTATGGATGTGTTGATACTTCTTATGTTGATTTTGAATTTGTATACAAGGCGCTTTATATACCCAACGCTTTCGCACCTCAAAGTATGGATCCTGAAGTAAGATTATTTACACCTAAAGGAATTGGATTAAGAAAATACCTGATTCAGGTAATAGATCAGTGGGGTAACCTGGTTTGGGAGTCTACAAAGCTGGATGAAAACGGAAGTCCTGTAGAATCATGGGACGGTACTTTCAAAGGTAAATTTATGCCACAGGATGTATATGTGTGGAGGGTTAAGGCCATATTTAGAGATGATACCATTTGGGAAGGAGAAAGTATTGGTAATAATAACGGATTGTCAAGGGAAGAACAAGGTACGGTAACTCTGATCCGATAGAATAGGATAGAAATTGTGAAAAAAGATAAGTATATGATATGTATTTCATTATAAAATAGCCAGACTCATGGAATGGAATTTTTACATAAAAGATAAATTAAGATTATTTGTTATATACATTGGGTTATTGATATTAAGCATTGGAAAAATATCAGCCCAATCTTGTCCGTTAGAAGCTAACTTCACTTTTCAGGTATCCTGTGATACCTTAGGACAGGTGATTTTCACAAATCAAACCACAACTCTCCCAAGCGGCCTGGTAGATTATTACCTCTGGAATTTTGATGATGGCAATACATCCAGTGAAATACATCCAATTCATACATATGGAGCAACAGGAAATTATAATGTTATCTTAACCGCATACGATACATCAGGTTGCTCTGTAGATACATCTTTCGCAGTACAAATCAATCCATTTCCGGTTGCAGGGTTTTTAGTTACTGTGGATAGTATATGCTCAAACACTCCCATTTCTTTTAATGCAAATACATCTACGGGAGTTGGACTTGAGTATCAATGGACTTTTGGTGATGGTAACTCTCTCACCACATTTAATCCTCTCACTTCCCATACTTATAATTCTGTGAATAATGCAAGCTGTGATACTTTTGAGGAGTTTACTGTTACTTTGACTGTAACAGATATTTATGGTTGTACGGCACAGCATACAGATACGGTTCACTCCAAACGAATTCCTGAACCGGGACTTTATGATAATTCAGGATATAACTTCAGCAATTGCCATAATAATCCCGAACCAGGAAATCCAAATGATACATTAACAGTCTTAAATACTACTCCTAATCCTGCATGTATTGACAGTATGACTGTGAACTGGGGGGATGGAAATATTCAAACTGGCCTACAAAACACGAATTTCCCTTTAACACACATTTATACCTCACTGGGAATTTTTAACCTAGAATTTACTGTTTACAGCAATGCTTGTAGTTCATCTGAAACTTATATTGTTGCAAATCAGGCAAATCCTAATGTTGGATTAAGTGCTGTCGGAGCTAACTCAGGATGTGTTCCTTTTATTGCAGAATTTGTTCTGGGTGGATACTCATCAAATAGTGCAGGTACATATTATGTCTGGGACTTTGATGACGGAACTCCTCCGGTAATATGGAGCTATAATCAGCCATTCATAAATGATACTATTGAGCATATATTTACAAGTTCTCATTGTAGTCAACCAGATTCAAGTTTTGAGATAACCGTAACAGCTTATAATGAGTGTAATTCAGCCTCAATGCAGTATAATAGCTTAACTGCTTATGAAGCTCCAATTGCTTTATTTGTTTGTGATACAATATCTTGTTTGGGTGATGCAGTACAGTTTGTAAATACTACTCATAATGGTTTTGGTGGCGGATGTGAAACCACTACAATATACTTGTGGACCTTTGGTGATGGTACTGTTTCTACCGAGATAAACCCTTCACATACTTATTCTCAACCAGGATGGTATACTGTAAATCTTGTTGCTTCAAATTCACAATGTGGTGCAACAGATACTAGCCGCCAGATATATATTACAAGCGTCCATCCTGATTTCACTTTTGATACAATCTGTTCAGGCTTACCTACTCAATTTACTGATCTGAGCTATGGATTCGATTCTGTTTGGAGTATCCCCGTTCCGGCCTTGACAATTGTGGATTGGGAGTGGGATTTTGGTGATGGAGTGACATTAACAGGAATTAAAAACCCAACCCATACATTTGCTATTGCTGGCACTTATAATGTTTGCCTGACGGTTACAAGCATCAATGGTTGTGATTCAACAATATGTCATGATGTTTTAGTAAACAATATAGTTATAAACAGCATCACATATGAAGATGTAAGTTGTAACGGATTAACTGACGGATGGATACAGCTTAATATATCAGGAGGAAATCCTCCTTTAAGTTTTACCCTTATTCCTGATAATATTACTAATACTTCCGGTAATTTTAATAACCTCGATCCTGGTAGTTATTTGATCACAATCAGTGATTCAATATGTACCGTGATTTCAGATACTATTGTAATTAGTCAACCCGATCTGATAACAATAGATTCATTGAATATCTTACAAGCTTCCTGTTATTCTGATTCAGGAACAGTACAAACATATGCTTCCGGTGGTACAGGATTAATTTATACTTTATTTCCTGATTCCCTTGTGAATACTTCAGGATGGTTTACAGGACTGATTACAGGAGATTACTGGATATCCGCCAGTGACTCAAATAATTGCCCTGATGTTATATCTGATACATTCAGAATTACAGTTCCTGATACCATTATGGTCGATAGCGTAATTGTTCAACATGTAAGTTGTAATAATGTGAATGATGGAATTATTTCAGCATATGCTTCAGGAGGAATTGACACCTTATCATATACTTACTTATTGTATTCCGGAGCATGGCCGATTGCTACTAACCACACTGGTGTCTTTACAGGTCTGGGTGCCGGATGGTATTATCTTGGCGTTAGCGATACAAATAGTTGCCTGGCAACAAGTGATTCTGTTGAAGTTATAAATCCTGAAGCTATTACTCTTGATTCGCTTTATGTAAAGGATATTTCATGCTATAATGCTGATGACGGCTACATATTTACTCAGGCTATCGGAGGAAGGGGTTTGTTAAGTTATACTCTTTATCCTGATTCTGTTGTGAATACTACAGGTGAGTTTACAGCTTTAACTGGAGGAACATACTACATAATTGTAGGCGATACAAACGATTGTACTCTTCTCATTCCTGATTTGATAATTATGAATCCGGATGCAATAATAATAGATTCAATAAAATACCAGAATATCAGTTGCTACAACTTTAATGACGGATGGATCAGAATGTTTGGCAGCGGTGGAACAAATCTGGATTATACCTTGTACCCGGATAATATTATCAATACTTCAGGATATTTTTCAGGACTAGATGCAGGTGATTATTGGGTTCAGGTTACAGATACGAACAATTGTCCATCTTCATTATCAGATACTATAACCATACATAATCCTTCACAACTTCTTATCGATTCAATACAAAAACAGGATCTGACTTGTCCGGGAACAAATACAGGTTTTATACAGGTATATGCCTCCGGAGGAAATGATACAACAAGCTATGCATATGTTCTTAATCCCTCTACAGATAGCACTATAAATTATTCAGGAATTTTTAATAACCTTTCTGCTGCTAATCATATAGTTAGAGTTTATGATTATAATGGATGTAATGTTGAAACAGGAATAATTGCTATACTTAGTCCGGATCCATTTATCCTGGATTCATTAAATGTTTTTGATATTACATGCTACAATTTGAATGATGGCATTATTGAGGTTTATTTAAGCGGTGGAACAGGATCACTGGCATATACATTATGGCCAGACTCTATTGTTAATACTTCCGGAATTTTTGCAGGATTATCTGCTAATACTTATCAGATTGTCGCTGAAGATCAGGCAGGATGTTCATATTCTATTCCTCATATAATAGTTAATAATCCTGATACAATAATTGTTGATTCAACGCATTATGCCAGCATAAGCTGTCATGATATCAATGATGGCTGGATAAGAGCATTTGCAAATGGAGGAACTAACCTCATTTATACATTGAAACCGGATAATATTTCTAATTCAAATGGATTATTTACAGGATTGGATGCAGGTTCCTATTATATTCAGGTTAGTGACTCAAATAGCTGTCCTGATGTATCTTCAGATACAGCTTTAATTGTAAACCCTTCCGAATTAATTATCGATTCAATAACAAAACAGGATCCTTCCTGCAATAATGCAGGTGATGGTATAATAAACCTTTATGTTTCAGGAGGTATTTCCCCTTATGTTTATACTCTCCTTCCTAATTCGATTTCAAATAATACAGGAATATTTACCAATCTTACTGGCGGGACATATACTGTCCAGGTTAATGATAGTAATAATTGTCAGTTAACTTCAGGAGATATAATAATTACAAGTCCGGGAATAATAACATTTGATACTATACATACCAATATTACCTGCAATGGATTTTCTGATGGAAGCATCAATATTTTCAATGCAACAGGGGGTACTGGAAATTATGAATACTCCATTGATAACGGATGGTCTTATCAAACGAATGGCATCTTTGCAGGACTTACGCCCGGTAACTATTTTGCAGTGGTCAGAGACAGCAATTTATGCATTTCTAATACTATACCCATTATAGTTACTGAACCTGATATATTACAAATTACAGGGTTCAGTGTAATTCAACCTACATGCTGGGGATGTACTGATGGTGAAATTGATGCTATTGTTGCAGGTGGAACTACCCCGTATTCCCACAGCTGGTCGAATGGAATGACGGGCAATCCTGTTACAGGATTATCCTCAGGCAATTATACCGATACAGTTACTGATGCCAATGGATGTACTACTTATTCTTCAGTTTTTGTACCCCAACCGGATTCATTGATCATAAGTATGTCAGGACAAAATGTTGCTTGTCATGGTGATAATACAGGATGGGCTGCTGTTTCTATATTAGGTGGTGTTCCACCTTATTCATTTTCCTGGTACCTGATACCTGATCCGGGAGTAATTGGAACACAGGATACTTTATTCAACATTCCTGCAGGATTATACACTGTTATTGTTACTGATAATAGCAGCAATATTGCACAGGACACTATCGAAATTAATCAGCCAGATACAGCTTTATATCTTTCTTTAAACAATACCGATACTGTTTGTTTCGGACAAACCAACGGATGGGCATCTGTTGATGTTTTTGGTGGTGCTCCTCCTTATTCATATAGTTGGTCTTCAGGAACAGGAGCTACAACTGATTCAGTTTATAATCTTGGACCGGGAATACATTCTCTGTTAATAACAGATGCCAATGGATGTACTCTTACTGATAATATCACCATATATGAAAATCCTCAGATAATGCTAATGGTTTCGGCAGGACAAACTACTATTTGTGCTAACGAATCTACTCAACTTACTGCCAGTGCTTCAGGTGGAACGCCACCATTAAATTACACATGGAGTCCTGCTGGAAACCTTAGCAATCCTAATATTAGCAATCCAATTGCTACTCCTGATACAACTACAATATATTCATGTGTAGTAACTGATGCCAGAGCTTGTACTGCGACAGATTTAGTAACAATTGCAGTATCTTCTATACCTGTAGCAGATTTTGATTTTGATAATGCCTGTGCATTGATGGAGACACATTTTACAGACTTGTCGTATACTGTTATGGGACAAATTGATAGCTGGTACTGGAACTTTGATGATCCAAGCTCTGGATTTCTAAATGTTTCTACATTTCAGCATCCAACGCATATTTTCTACAATTCAGGATCGTATGATGTAATGCTTATTGTTGGTAATATTTCAGGTTGTTATGATACTATTATCCACACCATAAACATAGGAGCTCCGCCCATTGCAGATTTTACATTTACTGATGAATGTATAGGAGATACTACCTGGTTCTATAATCAGTCAACAGCCTCAGCTGTTCCAATAGGTACCTTTATTTATGATTTTGGTGATGGAACCATACAGACATATACAAATGGTGCAGATACAGTGGGCCATTTATTCCCGCAGTCTGGCCAATACCACGTTAGCCTGACTGCAATAGATACCAATGGATGTGTTGATATGACAACCAAGATGGTAGTTTCTTATGCTAAGCCTACGGCCTTATTCCATGTACATCAGAACTGCATCAACAATGTGACCCATTTTACGGATTACAGTAACGGATCGGGGGCAAACATTATCATCTGGGCGTGGGATTTCGGAGATCCATCCTCCGGAGCCAGCAACACTTCCAGCATACAGCACCCCAGCCACACATACTCCCAGGCAGGTTTTTACGATGTCACCTTAGAGGTCACCAACACCAATGGCTGTTCTAACCTTACGATCCAGACTATAGAGGTTTATCCGGGCCCTGTTGCTGACTTCAGGTTCGACACCACCTGTTTGAACACTCCGGTATTTTTTGATAACCTTTCCTATGCGATAGGGGAGAATATCATCAGCTGGTACTGGGACTTTGGCGACGGTAGCTCCTCTGTACTTCAATACCCAAGCCATACCTACACCACAGCGGGCACTTATTATGTATCCTTGAGTGTCACCACTGAGAACGGCTGCACCTCGGATATCACCAAAGAGTTAACGGTCTATGCCCTTCCTGTGGCTGATTTTACGTATAACTTTCCTAACTGTCTTGGTGATACGACATACTTTACCGACCTGTCTCACCCTGTCACTTCCGGACAGATCACCTCCTGGTACTGGGATTTTGGTGACGGCAGTTACGATAGCCTCCACCAGCATCCGTCCCATCTGTATACCAATGCAGGAACCTACGTAGTCACCCTGACGGTTTACGATACCAATGGTTGCTCTAAAGGCATACAAAAGCCGGTACTGGTGAACACTCCACCAGTAGCTTCGTTTACTTACACCACTACGGGCTGTGACACGGTATATTTTGCAGATGCTTCCTCCGGGATAGACGATACGCTAGTGAGCTGGCATTGGGACTTTGGCGATGTGGCCTCAGGCTGGCATAATTACTCCAGCCTCCAGCATCCTATGCATGTGTATATCCACTCAGGACAATATACGGTAAGACTGATTGTCAGTGATGCCAATGGCTGCACAGACACCCTCACCCAGGTGCTTGATCTGGAGCGACCCACCCCGGATTTCACATACTCTCAGACCTGTATGGGGCTACCCACACTGTTTACCAACTTAAGCACCAGTCCATCATCACCTATTACGGGTTACTTGTGGGACTTTGACGACGGGGGCACTTCGACCTTTTCTGACCCATCGCACATCTACCAAAACTCAGGCACCTATTATGTGACCCTATGGGTAACGAGCTTAAACGGCTGTCAGGATTATATCACCATAGGTGTACATATTGATGAGATCCCTGTGGCAGACTTCACTTACCAGACCCCATCATGCCATGGTGACAGCACCTACTTTACGGATCTTTCTTTCCTTTCCGGTCCTTCTAGTATCAACTCATGGCACTGGGACTTTGGCGATGGCACTACAGATACTACAGATCAGCATCCTACGCACTACTACTCTTCGGGCGGCACCTACCAGGTAATACTGACCGTTACCGACGGCAACGGTTGCCAGGGCAGCCTATTGCAGGATGTACATATAAACCCAAGACCTATCGCAAGTTTTTATCATACTACTACCAGCTGCGACAGCGTATTCTTTACAGATCAGTCGGTTGGTGTGGGCGACAGCATCATCAGCTGGAGCTGGGATTTTGGAGATCCCGGATCAGGCTGGAACAATTACTCCACAGTGCAAAACCCATTACATGTATATGTAAATTCCGGCACTTATCCGGTAGAGCTGATCGTCACCGATGCTCACGGCTGTGAGGATACGCTGTTACAGCTGGTAGATGTGTATAAGCCCACGGCAGATTTTTCATCCGATACGGCCTGTGTGGGTACCCCCACACAGTTTACGGATCTGTCTGCCTGCCAGGGCGTCGGCATTACCGGCTGGCATTGGGACTTTGGTGATGGCATCACTGCTACCACCCAGCACCCGATGCACACTTATTCACTCCCAGGCACCTATTATGTGATTTTGACGGTCTTTACCGCCCAGGGCTGCTCTTCTCAGGTGATCCGTCCGGTAGAGGTAGATCACTCTCCTACGGCGGACTTTAGCTACCAGGGGTTGTGCCAGGGTGATATCACTTATTTCACGGACCTTTCCACCATATCCGGCTCCTTGCCGATCACCTCCTGGCATTGGGACTTTGGTGATGGTATGAGCTCCACCCAGCAAGACCCCACGCATGTATACACGATAACGGGTTTATACCAGGTGACCCTGACGGTTTACTCCACCCAGGGTTGTCATGCAAGCCTTTCCAAGAGCCTTGTGATCACCGATCAGCCCACGGCCATGTTCTCTGCCGATTCCACCTGTCAGGGTGAGGTGACCCACTTTACGGACCTTTCCACCGCTCCCTCATCAGGTATTATGAGCTGGATGTGGGACTTTGGCGATGGCACTTATGCCCAGAACATACAGCATCCCACCCACGCATATATTTATGCAGGCACCTACCAGGTAAGCCTGATAGTAACCAACTTAGAGGGCTGTTCCGATACCACGAGCCAGGCGGTGAGCGTTCGCTCCTTGCCACTGGCAGGCTTTGTATCGGATACAAGCTGTCCTGGCCAGGCGACCCATTTTACCGATCTGTCCTCAGGGCCTTCTGCCATAGCCAGCTACTACTGGGACTTTGGTGATCCCTCCTCAGGGTCATTCAACCATTCTGCCACCCAGCACCCCACGCATAATTATACCGCCTCGGGTATCTATAATGTAACATTAACGGTAAGCGATATCCACGGCTGTGAGCACAGCGTAGTAAATCCTGTACATGTGACAGATCCACCTATGGCAAGCTTTACTTTTAGCAACCACCAGTGCCAGGGGCAGGACATACTGTTTAGCGATCACTCACTCACTCAAGGGGGAGTATCTATCATAAGCTGGATCTGGGACTTTGGTGATGGCACCACAGATACGATCCACTATCCACAAAGCCCTGACATCACCCATAGCTATATGAACCCGGGAGCATATACTGTAAGCTTGCAGGTGACTACTGCCGCGGGCTGTTTTGATATAACATCACACCAGCTAATGGTCATTGCCTCTCCTACGGCTGATTTTACCCATACGGGTGGAGCCTGCGAGAATGAATACGTACAGTTCCAGGATCAGGCCACCACCAATGGGGGCACCTCACTAAGCTGGTGGCATTGGGATTTCGGTGATCCCTTATCACCCCAGAACACATCTACGCTACAGCATCCCACGCATATTTTCACCTCCCCTGGCATTTACGCCATCACAGAGATAGTAAGCAATACCAGCGGATGTACAGATACGATCATAAAAGCGATCACTGTGAGTGATGCTCCACCGGTAGACTATTACCACAGTGCCACCTGCCATAACGAGCTCACGTATTTTTATATAGACTCCACAATAGTTAACTGGGCTATGACCACCAGCTATTTGTGGGACTTTGGCGACGGGGGCTTTACCAATATTCCTAACCCTTCCCATGTGTTTAGCACTACGGGTCTTTTTGATGTCACCCTCACCATCACAGATACCAACGGCTGTGACAACTCCATCACCCATACGGTGGATGTAAGGCCTTTGCCACAGGCCAACTTTGATCACTCAGGGCCTGTATGTGATTACGACAGTGTCTATTTCCAGGATTACTCCTCTACCACCTATGGTTATATTGTAAGCTGGATGTGGGACTTTGATGACGGCTCACCAACAGAGACCATTTATTTTCCTGACAACCCTAACCTATGGCATACCTATTCTCAGCCGGGCACTTACTCCGCCACACTGACGGTACAAAACTCTGATAGCTGCACCCATACCTTTAGCAGGGTGGTGGAGGTCACCGACTCACCGATAGCTAACTTTCACTGGACGGGTGATTGTGAGGATGAGCTCATACAGTTCTCAGATGCCTCTTTTCCTAACTTACCGGGAAGCATCATCTCATGGTTCTGGGAGTTTGATGATCCGGGTTCGGGCACCAATAACATCTCCCAGCTGCAAGATCCCACCCACCTGTTCTCTTATGGTGACAGCACTTATGATGTGCGCCTGATCATTATGACCAATGAGAACTGCACCGATACGATCGACAAGCCGGTTTATATCAAACAGGGCCCTCCGGTAGATTTTGTATACGATATTAGGTGTGAGGACACTTTGATCACCTTTTCACCCGATACTGCTGTTATGGACCCAGGCACGATTACCGATTGGTACTGGGACTTTGGCGATGGCACCTATGGCTACAACCCAACATCCCAGCATTTGTATAATGTTCCCGGAACATACACAGTAAGTCTGACAGCCACCAATACCGAAGGTTGTTCCGGCACTGCTTTCCATGATATCAGCATCTTAGAAGGCCCCACACCGATCTTTACCACTACACCTCCAAACTGCCAGGGCTTACCGGTACTGTTTGATGACAACTCATCGACTGTCAATGGATACATCATAAAATGGCATTGGGACTTTGGCGACGGTGGTGACAGCACCATACTGTTCCCTGATGATCCGGATGTATACCACAGTTATGCACTTTCGGGCACTTACCTGGCTAGCTTAACGGTCACCACCTCTGATAGCTGCATTAATACCAGCACACAGGTGGTTATTATAGACTTCTCACCCGTAGCGATGTTCACCCATACGGGCAGTTGCCAGGATGATTTGTATGAGTTCTTTGACTCCTCACAGCCTAACGGAGGGGGCAATATCCAGAGTTGGAGCTGGGACTTTGGCGATCCACAGTCAGGCACAAGCAATACCAGCCAGCTGCAGAACCCCACGCATTATTTCTCCTCACCGGGAAGCTATGCAGTGATCCTGGAGGTTATCAATGTGAATGGCTGTATGGATACCCTTACAAGACAGGTGATGGTATCGGCATCCCCACCTACTGATTTTACCTATGAGAATACCTGTCAGGGCGAAGCGACACAGTTTTATGTGGATAGCACAATAACCAATATCAACACCATCATAGCTTACGATTGGGACTTTGGCGACGGCTCGCCGCATTCCAACCAGTTGAACCCAACACATGTTTATTCTTATTATGGCACCTATACGGTAACACTCACAGTGACAGATACCTCGGCTTGTGATAACACTGCAGCCCATGCTGTGGATATTGCCCCCTCTCCGGTGGCAGTGTTTAACTACACGGCAAGCTGTACAGGGCAGAAGACGTATTTCATAGACCACTCCTATGTGGTGGCAGGCTCACCTGTTATGCAGTGGTTGTGGGACTTTGGCGATCCCGGCTCAGGGGCTAACAACACCTCTGCTCAACAGCACCCCAACCATCAGTACTCATCCAGCGGGGTATATACCGTGATGCTGGTGGTAACCACTGCTGATGGATGTATGGATACCGCTTCAAGAATTGTTGAAGTATATGAAGGACCTGAAGCAAACTTCTATTTTCAAATGGATTTATGTCAAACAGGCCTCGTTAATTTTACGGATTCTACAACAAGCCAGCAATCCATTATCTCAGAATGGTTCTGGACTTTTGAGACTGCTCATAATTCTGTGCATCAAAATCCTCAATACATATTTTCATATAGCGACAGCTGTTATAGCGTAAGTTTAGAAGTTACGGATACCAGAGGATGCAGAGATACTATTATTAAGCAGGTTTGTATACCGGAAGCCTTTGATATGGCTATTAGCTATACTCAGGCCTGTTTGGGAGAGCCGACATACTTAAGCGATAGCATTATTGCACCCTCGGGAACCTTCCTGACAGATTATCTCTGGGACTTTGGAGAGCCACTGTATCCTGGCAATATATCTGTATTACCGCATCCTTCACATACCTACTCTAATGCTGGAGTGTATACTGTAAGCTTAACATCTACCGACAACAACGGATGTGCGCATACAGAGTATCAGCAGGTGATGGTGGATCCCTTACCTGTAGCAAGCTTCGACTGGTCTGATTCGCCCTGTGATACTACCATAACATTTACCGATCAGTCCATGGGCAATGGCACACTCATAGATTTGTGGCAGTGGGACTTTGGAGACGGCTCACCCATACTCACTCTTACAGTTCCAAATGGCCAGCCTGTAAGCCATAAATATGCTCTTCCCGGAGTATATCATGTCACATTGATCATCACCAATACAAATGGCTGTAAGGATACCATCACCCTTCAGGTAACCAGTAATCCATGCATACTATCCGGCTTTGCACTGATGGATTCAGTAACATGCCAGGGTACTGAGGTTCACTTCCAGGACATGACCCAGGCAAATCCATATATTATAATGTATGAATGGCTCTGGGGAGATGGCACACATATTAGTTATCAGAACCAAACTTCTGTAGTTACCCATACTTATACTCATCCTGGAACATATCATGTACATTTTGTGATCCATGGACTGATCCATGGCAATGCGATCTCAGATACTATGAGCAAGGTGATCATAGTTCATCCTTTGCCAACGGCAGGATTTACCTGTCAGCCGGTATGCCAGGGGCAAGCGTCTGTATTCCGGGATACATCCATCATAGCTTCTTACATTAGGAGCTGGAGCTGGGACTTTGGCGAGCCCGGATCACAGGGCGACACCTCATCGGTTTCTGATCCGACGTATATCTATCCCATAGCAGGAGATTATAGTGTTGTATTGATGGTAACCAACAAGTTTGGATGTACTGATTCTGTGCAAAGCACAGTAAGTGTGAGTGCAAAACCTGTAGCTGACTTCAGCACCAGCCCGGCATGTTTGGGAGATCCCACGGAATTTACAGATGAATCGGTTGATATGAATACAAATATTACTGACTGGAAGTGGGACTTTGGTGATTCCCTGTCACAAAGCCCTGTTTCCTACCAGCAAGATCCGAGGCATTATTATACCCAGCTTGGATTGTATACTGTGGAGCTGATGGTAGTAAATGCAACAGGATGCAAGGACTCGATCAGTAAGAATGTCAATGTACATGCAGCACCTGTGAGTGACTTCAGGGTAGTGCCTAATTACAATGATGTTCAAGGCAATGTATTTGTTCAGGATGGATCCAATGGTGCTCAGGATTACCAGTGGGATTGGGGAGATGGGTTGATAAGCTATGAAACAGAGCCACCCATTACCCATCAATATGATAATGACGGAGGCTTTACTATAGAATTAATTGTATGGAACAAGTATGGATGTGTTGATACTTCTTATGTTGATTTTGAATTCCTATTTAAAGCTCTTTATATACCCAACGCTTTTGCACCAGAGAGTATAGATGAAGAGGTCAGGTTGTTTAAACCCAAGGGAATTGGATTAAGTTCATATATGATACAGGTATATGATCAATGGGGTAACCTGGTTTGGGAATCTACTGAACTGGATGAGTACGGAAGTCCGGCTGAAGCATGGAATGGAACCTTTAAAGGAAAAATGCTTCCTCAGGATGTTTACTTATGGCGTGTAAAGGCGATATTTAAAGATGGAATTATATGGGAAGGAGAAAGTACTGGAAACATGGATGGGCTTTCAAGAGCAGAACAGGGAACAGTTACTTTAATCAGATAAAATACAATGTATAAACCTGAAAATACATATATCATGAAAAAATTTAAACCAATTATTATTCTTGTAATAATACTGCTGATGGTATTGCCTTTGGATGCCCAGGATGCAGTATATTCACAATGGACAAGTAATCCGATCTATTATAATCCTGGATATGTGGGTATATCCCAGGGGATGCGATCCCGATTTGCATACCGTCAGCAATGGGTAAAATTACCGCAGGATTTTAGAAATTTTAATTTTACTACAGATATTGCGGCAAGGAATATTCCAGGATCAGGTGGACTTGGTTTAATGTTCGATACAGATAATGAGGGTGAAGGGTATATTAAAAGAACACAGATAGGTGCTATTGTTGCAGTAAGGGTTCCGATACATCATAATATGATAACACAGTTTGGTATTATGTCGTCATTTGTTCAGAAAAGAATTGACTGGAACAGATTGGTTTTTTCTGATCAACTTGATGAGAGATATGGGAATATTTACCCATCTAATTTTAAGCATCCTTCTGATGACAGGGTTGCATATCCTGATTTTGGTGTTGGTGGAGTGTTCAGGTTTGCTCAATCAACATGGAATTCAAATGAGATAGTTGGCAATATTGGTATTGCAGTTCACCATATATTCGAACCTAATGAGACCTTCCTGCAACAGGAAAGTCCACTGCCAAGAAAGTATGTAATTTCAGGTGATTTTATTATTCAGGATGATATAAATCGTGGGCCAAGCAGTTCGTTTCGTATGCAAAAGGGAGGTGTTAAATATAATCCGGGTGTGATTTATTCATACCAGGGAGGTATGCAATCTTACCAGGTAGGTATTAATATTCATAAGGATCCATTATATATTGGTATATGGTATCGAAATGATGAATTTGAATTTCTCCAGCATGATGCACTTGTTCTTTTAGCTGGTATAAATGTGAGTTTTAATGACGAAAGCCGTTTAAAGCTTTTATATAGTTATGATGCAATGCTCAGTGACGTAACTAAAGCTACCGGAGGAACTCATGAGTTTACTCTGATTATAGAGTTTGACGAGATACAGTTATTCGGCAATAAGAAAAGAGGTGGTTTTGGAAATTACGGACCTATAAGGAAAGGAAATAGTGGAGCATTGGAATGCAGCCCGTTTTAAATTAAGAATTAAGAATTATTTGGTATCCGGCATCACTCAGCAACATATAATGTTGTTAATACTACAGGATTACCAAGCTTTGATTTGAATTCACCGTATAATATTATTCTCTCAGGCAACTTATCTCCATCTTTTGGATTATAGATTATATAGGCTATTCTATTTGATCTGACAGGAATTCCAACTTTTGTTGAATCCCCATTTTGAGTTTTAGCATAGTAGTAAAAGAACCCATCAAGCTTTGTGTCTGAGAACAATACTTTAAGCATATAATCTCCTCCTGATGCCACTCTTGTATCATCCAGATGATATCGTACATATGGGTAATCTGAAACAAGCAGACCATCTTTGGAATATTCTTTTGTACCAGTCACGGCCTCTCCATATTGGTATGGAACTTCTGCCATAAGTGCCCCGGATGTATAATATATCTTTTGTAGTCCATGAATTTTCCCTTTTACATATGAAGTTTCCTGGTACAGAGCGCCACTCTCATAAAACCATTTTGAAATTCCTTGCTTAATATCGTCGCGATAGTAATCTTCAAATTTTATTTTACCATCTGGATAATAGGTTGTAGACAACCCGTTAAGCTTTCCTTTTTTTACGGTTTTTTTGGAAATAAGGGTTCCCTTATTATTCTTTTTAACAAGTAAACTATCTCCTGATTTACTTATTTCTATACTTTCTCCTTTTTTGAGCTCAACCTTTTTTTCGGATTCAGAACAAGAGAAGATGATTGCAGGTATAATAAATAATGACAGAATTTTTGTTTTCATGTAGTTTCCAATTAATTAAGCCAAAAATACTATTTTTTTCTCATATCGAATTGCACTTTTTACGTAGTGAAATCATGGTTTTGCGAATTGATATAACTTTCATTTTATTGTAATTTAGCAACGATAAATTATATTAGACGTAAAACTTGAGAAAAAAGAGGATTCCTTCACAAACAGGAAATTACAAGTAATCTCACAAAAATCGTAAAAACCTGTTATAATTTGGGGCAAAAAAAGGAGAACCTTTTTCAAAGAGTAAAGTGAACCCGGTCAAATGTTGACCGGGTTTCTTTTTATGCAAATTTTTCCAATATATTTGTTAACAATGAAATCCCATAAAACCCTATAAACGATGAAAAGGCTTTTTACATTATTAATTGCGTTTTCAATTATTATTAATGCATATTCTCAAGGCATTAGTTATGATGAAGCAAAAAAGATCTCAAATAATTTTCTGATAAAATATGGTAAGAAAGTAAGCATTAGTAAAATTTATCCTTATAAACAGGATAATACAACATTGTTCTGGGTCGCAAACCTATATCCCAAGGGTTATCTTTTTGTATCGAATTCGAAAAATCTCAGGCCGGTTTATTCATATTCTTATCAGCAAAACTTTAGGCCGGGAGATGAATCCTGGGAAAGGATTTTGCCCATCCTGTTAAAAGATATTCAAAATAGAATGGATTATTGTAATGAAAAATTATTTCAGGATGAATGGCAATTGATGTTACAGGATTATGTTTTTGCTGAAAGATCATTCCAGCAATGGCCGCCGGCCGGTAGTACTACTACCGGAGGATGGCTTGAAACGAATTGGAAACAATCTCATCCTTATAATTTAATGTGCCCTATGGATTTACAAAACGGAAGCAGAAGTGTAGCAGGTTGCCCTTCTGTTGCCCTGGCAATGATAATGAATTATCACGAACGGATTAACAATACAAGATTGGATGATTCAGATGATTATTATCACAGCTATGGATCGAACAATCAATACTGGATTGATGATGATTATATACCTCGTGATTTTCCATCTTTTCCTGAATTAAATGAATACCTTGACAGCCTTGAAAATAATTATATAGGACAAAAACCACTAACGGAAAATCAGAAAGCTGCCCTGGTATTTGCATGTGGAGTTGCAGCCCATCAGGTATATACTGCTTCAATATCAGGCACTTTTGGCCTGGCTCAATCATTTGATGCTTTTAAAAGATTTTCCTTCGATAGTGCTAAAATGGTTTTTGATTCAGATACATCCTTATACAAACGAATAGCAGATAATATTAAAATTGCTATGCCATCGCATCTGGCTTTATTAAGCACAACAAGCGGTGGTCATAATCTTGTTGTTGATGGCTATAATACTGATGAATTTTATCACTTTAATTTCGGATGGGGTGGGGGTTCTAATGGATGGTATACTATGCCTCCTACATCTATTCCGTATAATCTTACAATTGTTGATGGTGCGGTTATTGATATTAATCTTGAGAATATTGGTGTGGGAATTACTCAAGGGCGATTAATGGATAATAGTATTTTAATATACCCTAATCCTGCTAAAGATTTTTTAAATATAACTTTAAATTCTGATGATTCTTTTGAATATATCAGAATGTTCTCTCTTGATGGAAGGCGTGTTATTCAAAAAGGATATAGTAAAAATAAGCAAAACAGCGTGAAAATAAATACTGAAGATCTGAATGGATATTATTTGCTGGAATGTAAAACTGTCAGCGGAAAGAGAATTGCGAAAAGGATAATAATTCAGTAATAATCTCACATTTCAAAGTTCAGTTTAAACCTTTTCGGAATATCTTTTTTAACCTTTTCGAGCAGACCTTCCGGTGAATCAGATTCGTATCCTATCTTTTCATCATCCTCGCCAAAGTCTGTTTCAATTATACAAATATATTTGTCTGCACCATCTGCATTATTAATTATATCAAGTTCAGGAGGGAACTTGAAAGGAGCTCTGTTGTCTCCATAATTCCATTCAATTTTCTCAAGTACTTTTTGCAGGTAAACTGTTACTTCAAAAAGTATATCATCCGCAGCTACCATTTCAATCTCGAAATTATCACTGTACTCTAAAAGTTCGTCAGAGATTATATTATGCTCTTTATCTATGATCATCTCCTTTTTATAATGATACTCATAGGGTGGATTATCAGGATAATAAGTAAACTCCGTTTCCACAACAGTTGTATATGAGTATTTGATACTAATAGTATTCTCTTCTGTTTCTTCAAATGTAAATTCATCAAGTGAATATCCGATATGGCTCATATGCCCGCTGGTACTACCATGGTGCCCCAGCTTCTCGGTAGCCGTGATATGTTTTCGAATAATTGCTTCAACTGCTTCTGTTGTGATCATAATAATTCTATTTGTAATCTATTCCCGGACAAGGAAAATGTGATTTTCTAAGTACATACAGGAAAAGGAAGATAAGAACTGATGCCATAGATATCAGCAATCTTAAGATCCAGTAAATCCACTTTTCCAATTCAAGCAACAGATAAGCAATACAATAAATACTTGCTCCTATTGCAATAATGATGAGCAGAATGTTTAATATATAAAGTAGTCTTCTTATAAAGTAATACATAGTTTAAGGCAATCTGAATTTTATGGTATCCATTGTTTCAACATAAAAAAACCTCCCTGATCCCATAACATCATAATGAATAAATGTGAACTTCACATATTCAATTTCTACTTTCTTATATCCTTTCGATCTTAAATACTTCTTAATTTCTTTTTCTGAATTCATTTTTCTGACCTCATCGATCCTTTCGCCTATCTCTCCCAGCATCAGCTCTTCCAAAGAAGGATGATATTCTTCCGGCATTCCACCCAAAACGATATTGCCTTCCACTGTTTCACCAGGATTTTCTTTTGCTTTTATTGTGTATTTATTGAATAGAATAACCAGGTCTGCAATTTTTTCAAGTCTTGCTTCAGGAATTATAGCCAGGTCTCCGAGTATCTCTGGCATATAATCTGTTACCAGGTCAGGAGTAGTTTTAGGCTGATAATTCCCAAAAACGGGATGTGTATTTATTTCTATTAACGGCAATGGATCCAGCAGCAGCAGTCTCCTTAGAAGATTAAAATAGAATTCCTGGATATACTTGTTTTCAAGCTGCTTATTAATGAAAAATTCTTCGAGACTTTTAATATTCTCCTCGTATTTTTTAATTCTTAATTCAGTATCAGTAAATTCAAGTGAGCTTTGCACTTCCTCCTTAAGCTTATCGTATAATTCTTCTTGAAAACTTTCAACATCCTTCAATTCTTTAACACATGAAGTGAATACCCAGGAATTCTTTATCTCACCCTTATCCGGAACCAATGAAATAAACAACATTCTGTTTTTGATTGTTTTCCTCAGAATATCAGGATCAATCGGTGCACTACCTGAAAGGGCAATACTTAACTCGCTATAATAGGGGTAATCACTCTCTTTAATTACCTGAAAACCTCCCTCAATGGTAATTCCTTCTTCTGTGTTAATAATAAGTCTGCAAAAGTCCACATCAAACAGAAGCGTAGTTTCTTGAATGATTTTGTCAATTATATCAGAATTATTATCTGACTGTTCGATATTGATCTTTTCGTAAACCAGAGCGAATGGGCTTACACATTTCAATGCGGGTTCATTCAGGACAGCTGCAATATCAGTGTAATTATTATTCCTGGAAAAATCAGACCAGGGAACAAGTATATACGTTATTAATGCCTTATCCTTATCAGGAATATAGTATTCGACATACAGTCCTTGTATATTTGAAGAAGAGATCTCATCAATATTTTTCAAGTAAGTTTTTACTGAGATATCACCGTTGCCAATTATTGAAGGTAAAAACTCCAGAGATAATGCAAACAGGCTTATCCAGGTGGTATAATTGATCATAGCTTTTATTTTAATCGATTTCCTGATGTATCTATCTCATAAATATCATTATCAAATTCAACAATAGCTTTCCCATCATGGAATTCAAAATAATTATCGTAAATAGGTTTTATAACAGTGTTACCTTTTTTATCAATAGCTCCCCACTTTGCATTTTCCCACCATGAATGCTCACCATCATTGACAAGTATCCCGCCGGTACAGAATGATGCTAATCCCTCGTGAAATGGAAAAGCACATTCAAATGTCGGTTTAATTATTATGTCCCCATCCGGATTAGCATAACCGATCAAATCATCCTGAATAATCCTGAATAATCCTTCCGAGGGATAATCAGGGCCATTGTCATAAGGAAAAATATGTACCAGGATTTCTTCATTTCTGTTTATCATAATTAACCCTTCAAGCTGGGAATACACAATAGCAGTGTTATAAAATGTATCTGTGTAACACATTAAATATTTCCCCGGGTGAATAATAGTATCTTTATTTTTATTAAGATAGCAGTATTTGTCGTAATAATTAGTATCGTAAGATAGAAGTAGAAAGTCATTAGTCATCTGGCTATAAGAAAAACTCAACATAAAGAACAGTACAATTGTAAAGCTGTATCGTTTCATCTTTTAAACTTTATGGTCAATTCATTTCAAATCGTATTTATACGGACCCTTAGGCCCTTTCATATTCTTTGAAAAATCAATTCGGATACTTGGCAGACTTAATAGTTGCAAGATTGATTTCTCACATAATTCTCTTGCTTCTTCAATATTCTTAACAGGAATCCATTTATAAAACTGTTCATCGTTACCATTTATCCAGTCAACCTCTTCATTAAACTGATAAAGGAATAATTGCCCACATTCTTTGCACTTGAGAATCTTTCTTGTAAAATGTGATTCATGATCTATCACTTCAATCGCTATCAGAGATCTAGTCAAATCATGTTTATCAATTTTTGAAGCATTCCAGATGCAGCAATCAATATTATTTGAGTAAGTATCCATTATTTCATTTATTTTTTCTAACAAGATCAGAATCCATCCAGGAAGGTATTCCTGATGAAATATATTTAACAATCCCATCCTGAATACAAAATTCAGTATTGTAGTTTTTAAAGTAAATATTTCTCAACTGCATACTTTGCCCTAAGTATTCATAATAATCATCACCCAGGATTTGCTCCACAATCATAATCGATGAACCATGCTTTATTCCTTTATACTCTGTTTTATACAAATCATCATAATATTTCATGTTCAGTATGCTGTCGACCATTTCATTTCTTGGCAGGATAAGGTTTTCCAATAGTGCATTATAGTGATGCCAGCGCGAAGAGCCAAATGTAAAGTAGAAATATATATTTACTTTATCATCTGTAAATCCTGCAATAGTATACTCCAGCTTGCGATCAGTAATTAATTTAAAATAGGGGTCGTTTTGAAAATCACGAGCTGGTGTAATAGTATCATCTTTTATCCATTCATTCATTATCCTGCTAAGTTTTGTTTTAAAATGCACATTGAAAATATTATCTGCATTGTACTGAAGATAGTTTTCAACATCTTGCATTTCAACTTCTTTCTCTACAATATGATTCTGGCTGAAATGTTGTCCGATATTAACCAGATGATACCATTTATCCTGGGCGTTGCTTTTCATGTTACAATAAAATAAACTTATGCTTAATGCAATAATAATATTTATAAACCCCCTGATTTTTATAAAGAAAACCATGTTTACGCTTCACGTAGATTTGAATAAATATACAAAAAATCAAACTGCTATTGCAAGTTCAAAATAATTATAACCATTAATAGAATCTATACTGAATCATTGCAATGATAATAGAAGCACTAAAAACTTTTTGATTTACTCTGTTAAATATTTAAATTTGTCTATCTTAGGTTATAAATAAATTTTATTATTAATTTTTAGCATAATTTCAAACTGGTGAACAGAGAAGACAAGATAATTTACAAAATTACAAGTGGACTGTATCGTTTTTTGGAAAGTATAAAACGTAATATAGACAAAGCTAGTCGGGAATTGAACTTTATCCGGTATAAACTGGTTTTTGGCGAAAAGGACGATGATATTTATATTATCACATATCCAAAGTCAGGAACAACCCTTATGCAAATGTTACTATATCAACTAACCACTGATGGTAATGTTGACTTTAATCATATTTATGATGTTTCGCCATGGATAAAGAATGATGCCTTTAAACATATAAACCCCAGAACGTTAGATTCTCCAAGGCTAATAAAATCACATGATAGTTATTCGGATTTTGACAGAGCTATAAAAGGGAGATTTATTTATGTCCACAGAAATGGAATGGATGTAGCGGTTTCGCAATTTTATCAAATCAAAAATTATATGAATCCCGATATTACATTTGAAAAATTCCTGGATGATTTTTTTGATACCAAAGGATATAATTATTTCACCTTCACCAGGCAATGGCGGGACAACAAAAAAGGATTGCCTATAATGTATATATCATACGAAGCAATAATTGATGATTTTGAAAGTACATTAAAACAAATAGCAGAGTTTTTAAAAATACCTGTGAATGATAAAGATATTCCTCGTATTAAAGAAAGATGCAGTTTTGACTTCATGAAAAAGCATGAGGAAAAATTTGGTGAACAACCACCGGAGAAAAAAATGGTATACGATCAATTTATCAGGAGGGGTACAAAAAATTCGGGTGAAACATACTTTAATACTGAGCAGAAAAATAAGTTTATTGAATACCATAATAAATTTATAAAGGATTAATATTGCTATTCAATATATTTATTTTGTATCTTGCATATTATTAATTAACTTTAAAACATATGAAAACACTTAGACTTATCGGTAAATTAGGCATGATAGTTATTGGGGTTTTTAGTTTCTCATTAATAACATCATCATGTAAAAAAGACAGAGATTGTAAATGCACTTATAGTTATACTGGACAAGCAGATGTAACTGTAATCGTTACCACAAAGGAAAAATGTTGGGAGCTGGATCAAACTGTTGAATTCCAGGGTCAACAGCTTTTGAAAGTAGAGTGCGAAAAAGATTAAATGTTAATTTAGTTTACATTACGATGGCTACTTTATAAAGTGGCCATCGTTTTTTTTAACCTATGAATACTGTTTTAAGAATTGTAATAGGATTTGTTTTTATTTTTTCTGCAGTAGCGAAACTTTATGATATTGATCATTTTGAATTATATGTCTTCAGCTTTAAATTATTAAGTTTCGATATAGCAGCAATATTTTCAAGGATAATCATAGCATTCGAATTTGCACTGGGCAGTTTATTTGTAATAGGAGTATTCAGGAAAACTGTATTTTGGATTGGAATGCTCACTCTTAGCATTTTTTCATTTTTTTTATTGATACTTGGTCTTTCAGGTAATAGTGAAAATTGCAATTGTTTCGGTGAACTACTGGAATTGGGTCCATGGGATTCATTATTTAAGAACCTGGTTCTGATTATTTTATTATTACTTATTAAAAAACAAAAACCTGCTATTAGAAGGAAATGGAACATTTTTGCACTTATACCTACCATTATAATATCAGCATCCATTCCATTTATAATTAGTCCCCCAGATTTTATTTATTACAGCAATTACTCAGAAGTAAACAGAGTATTTGATTATGGCAAAGCATCGGAAGAAAGCCAACAGATATTAAAAGATTTCTTTGAGGAATATCCTCTTAATGATAAAGTAGTATTATGCTTTTACAGCACTAAATGTGAATATTGTAAAAAACTCGCTAGAAAACTGACTTTAATCTCAGAAAAATTTAACTTTTCTGATAAAGTAATAAATGTTTTTGCTGGCACACAGGAAGGATTAACGAGCTTTTATAGAGAATCAAAATCAAAAGAGAGTCCTCATGTTATTATTCCTATAATTGATTTTATCAGGCTTACAAATGGTTCTATGCCGATAGTATATCTTATTGATGACGGAAAAGTAAAATATGAATTTGGCTACAGGAATCTGTCGGAAAAAGAATTAGTTGAGTTTTTTAAATCAGGAAATTCAAATTAGTTAAGCGTTTTATCCTCTTCAAAACGCTGGTAAATAGTTTCCAGTTCCTTCCAGAATTCTGTTAAGCCGGTTTTATCTTTATAATGTTCATAAAGTGACTCAAAGTCACTTGAGGGAAAAATATGAACAGCTATTCTGCTTTGACCGTTATTACTGGCTTCGACAGCAAGTATGTATAATTCCTTGATCTTGTCATCTGTAATGGGTATACAACCCCTGGTTACACAATTACCATGTATGAAAATATCACCTCCAAGGTTCTGATGCGGACTAAGTCTCCTGTCGGATGCATTCGGATAGTTTATGCCAAGTGATAAATAAAAGTTACTGGATGGATTAAATCGGTCGATGAAATATATCCCCTCAGGAATTTGCTTGTCACCTTCTTTTCTTTTTGGCCCCATATGACCTGATGATGCGCAGAAATCATATATAGTAATTATTTGATAGGAAGTATCCTTAATGTTCTTTCCCCATATTTCTAATTTTCTTTCCTTTTTAAAAGCCCTGACAAACAGCTCTAAATTTTCCGTTTGGATACCTTTATCAGAAAGCAAATTGTTAATTAATTCTCCTTTATCCTGGTAAGCTTTTCTGACTCTTGGATAAGTTTTTTGTTCCTGTTTAACTCCCTGAGCATTAATATCCATCATCTGACATAGTAGTATTATAGTAATCAATTTGAAAAGTAATACTTTCATAAAATTGCTTTTTCATTAAATATACATATTTTAATTAATTTTATAATTATATTTAAATATCACAATATGCCAATTAGCTGGACCCTTTTAATGAACTCCGCTCCAATTATTGTAGAAGGAGCGCGTGAACTTTTAAAGACAATAAATAAGAAAAAAGAAGTTAAACAGGAAAAAGATGATTCTGAACATCCGAAACTGCATGGCCTTGAATCCAGGATAATGCAACTTGAATCTTCTTATAACGAGATGATGGATTATGACAAAAGTCAATCGGAACTAATACAAAAACTTGCTGAACAGAATTCACAGATGCTAATTGCACTGCGAAAAATGAGATTCTGGGTTATCACGACGGCAGCAATTTCCTGCACTGCAATAATACTGGTGCTGGTATGACCAGCGATCAGTAACCAGTAAGCTTTTGGCTGATAAATTGCAAGCAATTTTTCTATACTTCTATTGATTCACACCCAATTAAATGGTAATTTTGCCAATTCAATAAATAAATATGGAAAAGAAAGAACTGAAAGCTGGCTCAGAAGCGAAATCACTGAACTTTATTGAACAGATAATTGAAGAGGATATTCGGGAAGGAAAGAATGAAAAAAGGGTTCATACCCGTTTTCCACCTGAGCCCAATGGATATTTACATATAGGACATGCTAAATCCATTTGTCTGAACTTTGGCCTGGCCCAAAAATACAACGGCCTGTGCAATCTCAGGTTTGATGATACCAATCCTACCAGGGAAGAAGAAGAATATGTTGAGTCAATCATGGAAGATGTAAAATGGTTGGGATTTGATTGGGAAGACAGGCTTTATTATGCTTCTGATTATTTCGATCAGCTCTATAAATGGGCTGAAATGTATATTAATGAAGGCAAAGCTTATGTTGATGATCAATCGGTAGATGTTATCCGCAGTCAAAAAGGGACTCCTACAAAACCTGGAGAAGAAAGTCCATTCAGGAATCGCAGCATAGAGGAAAATCTTGATCTTTTCCGTAGAATGAAAGCAGGTGAATTCACTGATGGCGCAAAGGTGCTCAGAGCCAAAACAGGAATGTCATCACCCAATATGCATATGCGCGATCCTATCATGTACAGGATCATGCATACACCTCACCAGAGAACAGGAGATAAATGGTGCATTTATCCAATGTACGACTGGGCTCATGGAGAATCAGACTACCTCGAAGGAATTACTCATTCTATATGTACCCTGGAATTTGAAGTGCACAGGCCACTTTACGACTGGTTTCTGGATCAGATAGTGAAAGAAGGAGCATATAGGCCCCGACAGATTGAGTTTGCACGACTGAACCTGAGTTATACTGTTATGAGCAAGCGAAAACTTCTTGAACTTGTAAATGAAGGTATCGTTGACGGATGGGATGATCCACGCATGCCTACCGTTTCAGGATTACGCAGAAGAGGATATACACCTGAATCCATAAGAACATTTGCAGATCGTATTGGTATAGCTAAAAGAAATAATGTTATCGATGTTGCCCTGCTGGAGTTCAGTGTAAGGGAAGACCTGAATAAAAAAGCCGATCGCAGGATGGTGGTGCTGGATCCTTTAAAGGTTACCATTGCCAATTATCCTAACGGACAAACAGAAGAGCTGGAAGCCACTAATAATCCTGAAGATCCTGGAAAGGGAAAAAGGAAAATACCTTTCTCAAAAGAAGTTTTTATTGAAAAGAATGACTTTATGGAAGATCCTCCCAGGAAGTTCTTCCGTTTGGGACCAGGACGTGAAGTGAGGTTGAAATACGGATATATAATTCAATGCGATGAGGTGATAAAAGATCCTGAAACAGGAGAAGTCATTGAACTTATATGCACCTATGATCCTGAGACAAAAAGGGGCATGTCAAGAAGTGATAAAAAGGTGAAAGGAACACTTCACTGGGTATCGGCAAGGCATGCAGAAGATGTTGAGGTAAGGCTATACGACAGGCTGTTTAAAACTGAAGAACCGGATATAGTGGAAGAAGGACAGGATTTCAAGGCAAACCTGAATCCTGATTCATTAGAGGTTATTACTGCTAAGGCAGAACCGGGAATGAAAGCACATAAAGCAGGAGATACGTTCCAGTTCGAACGAATAGGTTATTTCTGCGTTGACAGAATGTACAGCAGTAAGGGTAAAGCCGTATATAACCGAACCGTAACCCTAAGAGATAACTGGGCAAAATTTAACCGGAAATAGCTTTTGTTCTTTTAAAAAATTTGTAAATTTGCAGCCCGCCTTTGCTAAAGCTATAGTGGACAATGCCCGATGGTGTAATTGGCAACACGTCTGATTCTGGTTCAGAAGAGTCTAGGTTCGAGACCTAGTCGGGCAACGAAGTACAAGCGCTGGAATTCCTTCCAGCGTTTTTTTTTATGCAAAATAATAACCATTCATAAATAAAGACTAGGTCGAGAAGTTTATCCTGAGCTTGCCGAAGGGAGACCTAGTCGGGCAACAAAACACAAGCGTTAGAATTTTTTCCGACGCTTTTTTTATGTACTTCAACATACTCTTTTAACATCTCCTTTTGAATAAAATTTCTTTTTTCTTACAGAAAAATGCATTTTTTCTTTTTATTATAAAATATTTTCTTATATTTGCCGATTATTAAAAGAGAATAATTCTTATAAAGAAATAAATCTCATGAACAGTATAACGAAAAGTGTCCGTAATAAGCTGGCCAGCAAAGGATTGAGGGTGACTCCGCAAAGGATGAGTATTCTGGAGGCTATAATTGAACTTGCTAATCATCCTTCAGTTGAGCAAATAATTGAATTGATTAGAGAAGAACATCCCAATATAGCTACAGGAACTGTATATAAAGTTTTAGACACTTTGGTAGATAGTAATTTGATCACAAGGGTACATACAACCAAAGATGTAATGCGGTATGATGGAGATATAGAAAATCATCATCATTTATATTGCTCAACATGTGATGTAATAGAGGATTATTATGATGAAGAATTAGACATGATACTGAAAGATTATTTTAAAACGAAAAAGTTCTCTGGGTTTATAGTAGAAGAGGTTATTCTTCAAATCAAAGGCACATTTATTAAATGTGAGGGAGAATAAATTATCTAATAAATTGAAAAAGTTGATCGCAAATAATATAAAATATCTAATAAGAATATTACTAAAATCTGTAAGGATTTTAGTAATATTCTTATTGATGGGATTGGCTTTTTCATCATATAGCCAGCCTCCACCTCCTCCGGGTGGTAGTAGTGGTACAGGCAGAACAAGTGGTAATAAATTAGGCGGTAGTGTACCAATTGGAAGTGGTTATTTGATTTTTCTAGCCCTCAGTGGTGCATATGCCGGGGTGAAGTTTTATAAAGTGAAGAGGAAGAAGTTGGAAGAGTGAGACGAGACAATATGTTAAATTGCGGGATTATTATAGACCAGATTGAGAAGTTTATCATAAAGTAGTTGAAGGGGGATTATTGAAAGATGAGCCTCAGTCATCAGAATAAATAGCGCCATCCATTGTTCCTAAATGAGGTGGTTTAGTGTAATTATATCATAGCGTGAAAACTTAAAAAGAATATCATCTTTTACTGAATATTCCTGTTACAATAAGCAAGTAATTCCAGACCAGAGCGAACAAAAAGGATAGATTTAAGTAATGGAAATATATTGATATAAACACAGAAAATAATCATATAAAGTACAACAAACATTCCTTCTACTTTCTGTAAAATTTGCATAATCTCTTGTAATTGATTATATTAGCACAAGCTATTCATTAACCCAATTATCAATCATTAAATTTTCGACTATGAAACATTTATACTTTTTATTATTCCTGTTCATGTCACTTGTCTTGATTACCGGGTGTAAGAAAGATGACAATGACGAAGAAGAACAACAGCATGTAGTACAGATGATAAATCGATATTGTACTATTGAAGAACTCAAGGCAGCTCTTATGCAAATTGATTCTATTGCATACGTACATCAGATTTTTGCATATAAGGATACATTGCCTGATGGTATGCCTGACACCCTCGGAGCAAAAGAACCTCTTAATGAGTTTATCAACTTCTTAATTTATCAAATTGAAATGGGACAGATTGATTCAGCGGTTGCTGCATTATACAGATTTAATGGCATGCCGTTTTCACTTTTTTCATATTTGAAGAAAGCGAAACTGGCCGGAAAGATAAATGCCAACGTCCTGATCAATGCCCTGGCAATAATTCCTCTGCCGCCCATTATGGTTCCTAATTTCATTCCACCGAAAAAGCCTGTTGTAGTACAGCAACAGTGCAAGTGTGATCCCGTTGTAAAAATACTGGTAAGCTGGGTGCACAAACCTCCCTGCGGGAATTTTGACAAAAAATACCAGGGATATGCCGTCAATAATAAATTGAACATGTCTTCTGGAAATTCCATCAGGCTTGACGCCGAAGTGCATGGATGTGATTGCGAAGGTTCATGGACAAATACCATTAAGCCCATTGGAGTGACAAGCTACGGTTCAATAAGTAAAGAACCCAATAGTGTAGATGTAGTAGCCTATTCAACAGGATCTTTTGAAATTACTTTTAAATTTACATGTAAAGATTGTGGAAAAACAGCTTCTGCAACATTTATAGCAAGCTTTAATTAAATATTTTCACTTCAGAAAACATGAAAAAGCGTTGGAATTAATTCTGACGCTTTTTTAATATACAATAATTCAATTTGCTAAGGAAATTATAAAGTGACATTCATATAAGCATCAATGCAGGTGCATTTCAGATGTTTCTATCAATACTCAAACTAGCGTAACATCCATTACATTATGCTTTCAGTGGGGCCTTGCCCCTGGTTTTATAAATTGTCCTCAAAGTAATTTATTTATGCCAAGGGATTTTCCTTCCTTGTTATTTATGAAGTCCATCTCAGGAAGATTTTTTATAACAGCCTGGCCATCTTTCTTTTTTCACATTTAATTCTTAATTTTATAATCCTGACATTAAGCTTTAAACCGATTATCTTATGAAAAATACTATACTTATTTTCTTATTGCTATGCCCGATTATGTTGTTCTCTCAACAGCCAATAATCATCGATCATAGCTGTCTGGGTTTAACAGATATTCCAGATCAATGGATAGATGCATCCAAAACAGATCTTTTTATCGGATACGGCCACACTTCTCACGGTAGTCAGCTTACTTCAGGAATGAATGCCCTGGAAGCCTATTATTCCAGTGGTAAATACGATTGGTCTCATAGTGGTGGGCCCAATGAACTGCATCTCTTTGAAGGTGCAGGATATAGCTCAGGATATCTTGAGCTTGATTGTGGTTATCCGGGATGGGATGATCAGACAAGAACCTATCTTGATGATTTCCCTGATTGTAATGTGATTGTTTGGTCGTGGTGCGGACAGGTAAACAGTGTTGATCTGCCAACACATTATCTAACGCCTATGTCGCAATTAGAATCGGAATATCCAGATGTACAATTCGTATATATGACCGGGCATCTTGAAGGATCAGGTCCTTCAGGAAGTCTGTACCTGGCAAACCAGCAGATCAGAGATTACTGCTCAGCAAATAACAAGATCCTCTTTGATTTTGCTGATATTGAGAAATACAGTCCGGATGCAGACACCAACTTTCAAAATTATTTTGCCAATGATGCATGTGATTACCAGCATCCTGGTGGAGGAACTGCAAACTGGGCTTATGACTGGCTTGACAATAACCCGGGAGATGAATTAACAAGCATTTCAGGACTATGTAGTAGCTGTGCTCATTCAGTGAGCCTTAATTGTGTGAAAAAGGGAATCGCATGCTGGTATTTATGGGCACGTCTTGCAGGATGGGATGGACAGCCAATCGGAATTGATGATATGCAAAGTATAGAGGTGAAGATCTTTCCAAACCCTGTAAAGGATTATCTCAGTATAATATTTCAGAATGTTCAGGAAAAAGTAAATGTTGAGATTAGAAATACAAATGCGGTTTTGGTTCAAAGTGATTCTTTTGAAAATATAAACAAAATTAATGGTATTAATGTAAGCAAACTTTCTGCTGGTGTTTATGTGATTTCTGTCAATAACGGAAAGAGATTTGTGAACAAACGGTTTATTAAGCTCTAATGTCTGCAACGCACAACCTAAAAACTTAAAAAATCGAACATCGCACATCATGATATGATAATTAGTAATTAGCTTTTAGCAATCAGCCTTCTGCCCTCTTCATTCTGCATTTTCTAATTAAAACCGAAACCCCATACCGACACCCAAAAAAGCATGACTATAATTGATGCTTATTTTTTGGAATATTTCAGGATCATAGGTATTTGTTTTGAAAGGTCCAACCTCTGAATTTCCTACTATTCTAATTTGAAGATCCACTTCAATAAAGAACCTCCTGGATTTTGGAACTCTTAAGCCCAGATCAATAAGAAAACCTAGTTTGGCTTTATTGTATTTAGTCCCTTCTGTATCAAATAGTGATCCTGTATATGTACTTGTAAAATATAATGCCGGCCCAATACCAATTTTCAGGATGTCATACTCATTTATTGCCATAATAGGAGAGAAGCTAAAAAGAGTACTTGTCAGGCTTAAGCGATTATTGTTTTTATTACCGTGAACTTCTCCAAGATGTGAAAATCCTGCAATAAACCCAATAGAAATTGGATCAGTTAAATAATATTTTGCATTTAATGTAATGGAGGGATATGATTTTGAGTATGGATAATCTCTTCCTGTGTTCGAAAACCAAACAGGAGTGGATGTTTGGCAAAAGCCCTGCTTTGTCATTTCTTCTTCTAAACGGGCATTTTGCCCCCCGACAATATTTCCGCCAATTTGCATTGAAACCGACCATGTTTTCTGATCAATCTCTTGTATGTCAGATGATTGTTGTGTAAAAGAAAAGTATGAAAATGCCATGCATAAACATAGTGTAGTCATTAATTTTTTCATGGCTAAGGCTTTAGATAATTAACCTGGTTGAGAAAAAGGAATATTCATACTCTATGATGACGAACAAATTCCTTTTACAAATATACTGAAATACAGACCCTTAGTCAACTCTGGGATTTGCTTGTGAAACCTGGACTAATAATGAATCTTAAGTAAACTTTCTTTATATTAGCCTAAAATAACCCTAAAAACTAACAGAAATGAACAAATCACCTTTATTACTTCTCCTATTAATTTCACTATTATTTTCAGCATGTAATATTCAAAAGGAAGAGAATAAGACAGTTATTCTGAACGGACAAATACAAAATCCTAATTCCGAATGGGTAATCTTCCGGGTTAGCGGCTTGTCCGGAGACCTGATCAGTGATACTGCTACATTAAGCGAAGACGGAAATTTTACTACAAGCTTTGATATACCTGATTGCAGGCCTGTGACACTTTATGATGGAAAAGAGACTTCACAGATGTATGTTTGTCCTGGTGATTCAATCCACATCACACTAAACACTGAAGAATTTGATGAAAGTATTTATTATGAAGGCAAAGGAGCGAAGAAGAACAATATACTGGCGGAGTATTACCTGAAGTTTAAGGATACAGAAAATAGTGAGAAGGTTAATTTCTATGCTATAAGAGATACTTCCATTGATGTTTTCCTGGAGTTGGTCGACAAGAATGCTGATGTAGCTTCTGATTATTATGAGCAGCTTATTGCCTCCGGTAATCTTTCTGCTGAGTTTTTATCTTTCCTGAATACAGATATGCATTTCGACAAGATCCTGAATATGCAGTATGTTTATTATAGCAAGAACAAGGATACAACTGAGGAATACAAATCAAAATTGAATAGGATAAGTGAATTAACCCTTGATGCTGCCAACTATCAGGATGCTGATGTTTTAAATCAGAGATATCAGACCTGGTTATCCTATTATGTAGGAAATCAAATTCGCAGGCAGATCTTTAGGGAGTTTGGAGAAACAGATAAAAATGAATATGATTCAATTTATTATGATCGTCTGCAAAATATATTATCACCTGAGCAGATGGAGATCTATTTAATAAATGAAGCAGATAATCTTTCTTATTCTTATAATGTAGATAAATTCGAGAAGCTATTTCCAATGGTGGATAAATACGTTGTCAATCCGGAGTATAAAAATGCAATCAAAGCACAATACGATGAAGTGGTGCGAAAAGTAAATCAACCTTTGCCAGATGATGCTTTCTTATTTAACCTCGATGATGAAGAACTACTGGAACTTACATTCGATGATGTATTGGCAAAATTCAAAGGCAATGTTATATATCTTGATTTCTGGGCAAGCTGGTGTGGGCCATGTAAAGCTGAAATGCCAAATTCAGCAAAGCTTGCAGAAAAGCTGAAAGATGAAGATGTGGTTTTTCTTTACACCAGCACCGACAGAGATGCTGATGCATGGGAGAGGATGATACGGATTATGCAGCTTCACGGATTGCATTATCGTTTAGGAAAAAACACTCGCAAACCGGTATTCGAAGAATTCGGCATCCGGTATATTCCTCATTATGTTCTTTTTGATAAAGAAGGAAATATGGTGAAGAATAATATGTCAAGGCCAGGTGATGTGGAGACGGAAAAAATAATTCGGGAACTGCTTTGAAGAATAAATTCCAAAAAGAAAATTACAAATTCCAAGCAAATTACAAAAAATAAATCTAAAATTTCAAAGATGCAAAATGCTAACTTCTGCAAGTTTGTAATTTAATTATTGTGATTTGTTCTTTGCTTGGAATTTGTAATTTATTATTTAGAATTTTCATTTTGGAACTTGATTGCTTATTGTTTATTTGGATTTCCAAGCTATATGTTCGATTTATGATTTAGCATGTACGAATTGGCTGGAGGCAAAACAAACTACTTTAATAAATAATAATCTTTTTAGATTCATTTTCCTTTACTCCCAATATTTGAATTATATAAACACCAGCTGTAATATCACTTAAATTTATTTTTGTCTTATTGCTGTTGATATTTCCAGTTAAAAGTATTTGGCCATAAAGATTGCTCAATCTATAGTGTTCAAATGCATCTTTACTACTCAATTCAATGGTAATTTGATTTGATGCTGGGTTTGGGTAAACAATAATATCTGATATAGCCTCTTTTGGATCATTGTGTTCATTGTTTCCGGTTATGACATCATCTCTGTACCATAGACTGTTTCCGGTGGATGAGCAAAATACTCTGTTTCCCAAAATCTCAGTTACATAAAAATCTCCTAAGAACCTATATGGTATGCTGTCTGTGATATCAACCCAGTTAATACCAAAGTCGTAGCTAAGCTGCACATATGGTGGCCCATAACTTGAACTTCCAATCAGAATAGTTTCATTATCAACATCTATATCATCAATGTGGTAGATATCTGGGATATCAGGATGCATGACATCCCAGTTAATACCCATATCATGAGAATATACAATACTATCAGCTGAGAGAATGTAAAAATTTGAGTTGATTGCTTCAATTGAACTCAGCCCCTGCATTTCATTGAGTATGGAATCGAAATTGATACCTGAATTTTGGCTAAGTATCACACCTCCTATTTTATTGCAAAATGATAATACTGTTGAATTTATAGCCTTTGTATACCAAATATCTTCATTCTCAAAGCTTAATTCGAACCAGGAGATGTTGTTTGTGTTCGATCTGAAAGTACCTAGCTGGGTTATTAAGAAATAATGATTATTTGTTATTGAAAGGTCAAATGGATCAACATCCTGTGGGAGATCAATAATCTCTGTAGTTATAAAGTCATTATTTGTTATTAATATTTCTTCATCAGTAAGGATATAGAGTGTATTATCATATGCAAAAACTTTATTGCCGTAAATTCCATCAATTCTTTGAAAGTTCTGTCCATGATCATTTGATTTATACAATTCTTTTGGGTCATAATAATATACTCCATACTTAACCATAATGTATATAGTATCATTTATTGTAGCCATCGAATTTATTGTTCGGCGATAGATACCGTCTGAAAAAATATTCAGGTTTCCAAGCGAATCTTGATGATAAACACCCAGGAGAGTGCCCAGGTAAAGTTCGTTTTCATGAAAGCAAAAATCATTTAATCTGAATGGAATCTCCAGGAATATATTCCATGAATAATCTGAATTTAACTCATAAATTCCTGAGTAGGATTTTGCCAGAAATTGTCCTTGATGATTTTTAAAACCGAATATAACATAATCTGATAGTGGATTATTGATCTTGATCCAATTATCTCTTGTCTCATTCAGGTAAAACACACCGCTGTCGGCACAAATAACTATGGTATTGTTATAACAAATCATATCATAGTATTCCCAATAGTTAGAATTAGGCAATCCTTTTGTGGTAACAGTATCCCAGGTATTTCCCAGGTCAATGGTTTGAAAAGCTTCCATTTCTTCGTTAAAAAGGACAAACAACAATGAATCATGGGATCTCATGAAAGAATATTCATATTTTGGTAATCCTTCGACGAACTCGATAGTATCCATATAGTTTTCTGATTTGGTAATCCATGCATCGTAATAGCTAAAAAAAATTGTGCTGTCAATTGAGCAAAACGAACCTGTATAGCAGCTATATGGTGCAACTTCCCATGTTATACCATTATCAAATGACCTTTCAATTCCACCCATTGATGAATATGCAAAAAGAACATCCTTAACTTTATGGAGATTATGAGATACCCATGAATTGCTTTGTTCCCATTCATTGATTAAGTTAGTTCTATACATCATTCCTGCACATCCTGTTAAAAGTATGGAATCGGATGAAAAGATTGAATAGCAATGCCCGCCTTCAATTCCTTTGCTGGGTTGCCATTGGGAGAATAATGGAATAGCGTTGAAAGCAAATACTGCGATGAATAATATTATTCTAATCAATTTCATCTTAAATATTGAATTAAGAAAGATACGAATTATAATTGATTTATGGTTGGTTATTTTAAGTCATCATGGCATAATTCGAAGAAGAATCCCCATCAATTTAGCAGTTCGTTAACTATCCACAAAATCGTATATCATTTAATCTGGAATCTGCAATCTCTCAATCACTTTGTTTCCACTCTTCCACATACTCCTCAAACATTTCCTTAATTGCTTTTGCAATATTCGTATATGCATCATCCATCAAATTAGCAAGTGAAACTCGTATCGACCATTCCGGTCCGTCGAAACCACTACCGTTAAGAAGTACAACTGAACATTGCTCTGCAAGGCGGAATAATATATCTACTGGCTCGTAGTTTTTTACCAGGAAATTTGCAAACTCATCTCCATATTCATTTTTTGCCCAGAGCATGATATCGATTTCTGCATAATAGCCTGCACGGTTGGGATTGGCAACAAGCTCAACTTCCATTCCGTCATAAAGAAGTTTTAGCCTGCGATGAACTATCTCGCTTGTCAGCTTCTTATAGTTATTGTCTTTATCGAATAATGCAAATGCTGCAAAAAGCATCATCTGCATTTGTTGAGGTAAGGATAATCCTGATGTATGATTCAAGGCAACCATTCGGCTGTCTGCAACCATACGGTCAACAAATTTGAGCTGTTCAGGGTGCAGATGTATACTTCGATATCTTTTAAATAGTTCTTCCTTTTTATCTGCAGGAAGCTCTTTGATCATTTTATCAAATATATTTTCCTCATGCACGGCAATCACACCAAGCCGCCATCCTGTACATCCAAAATATTTTGAGAATGAATAAACTCCCAGCGTATTGTGTGGTACTTCAGCCATCAATGAACGAAATCCCGGTACAAAAGTTCCGTAAACATCATCGGTAATGAACATCAAATGAGGGTTCTCGTTTTTAATGGTATTGATGATATTCTTTCTTTCCCTTTGGTTCAAAGCGTAAGATGGTGGGTTGCTTGGATTGACCAGAAATGCTACTTTTATTTCAGGATCTTTGAGCTTATCAAGTTCTTCATCAGGGTATTCCCAGCTATGCTGACCATCCTGAGTCATTCCCTTTGCTGAAATATGGACTACATCAAAACTGTATCTGTCAAGCTCCGGGATCTCAATATACGGTGTAAATACAGGAATAAATAATGCGATCTTATCTCCTCTTTTTATCAGGAAGTTTTGCATAAGAGAATC
The DNA here is from genome assembly GCA_964508895.1 of uncultured Bacteroidales bacterium. GTDB lineage: Bacteria > Bacteroidota > Bacteroidia > Bacteroidales > B18-G4 > M55B132. The sequence goes on along the minus strand of CAZDWF010000005.1, from coordinate 5,832 downwards.
AAAGATATAGCACATGGCAGCCGTTCCTCCTTCTGTGGCAAACAGGTCGTATTTGCCTTTGGGTGGGATACCGTCACACATTTCCTGAACTATATAATCATGAACTATTTGTTCAGGATATTTAAGCATGCGATCCGGCACAGGATATTGATCACCTATAACTCCTTCAGCTAATTCATGAACAAAATCGTCTGCATCGAACTTGTGGTGATTAACACCATAATTGTATAATTCTTTAAGAAGATTAATTCCTAAAGAAGAATAATTATTGTTTAGGAATAATTCAAATCGTCTTGCTATACCTTCTTTTTCAGGAATTCCAGCTAAACCTTCTTTATAATCCATAGGTCTTTTGCATTCTTCAATGCCAAACTTGCCAAGAATAAAAAATGCTTCCCTGGCGATAGTACAAACCCAGTTAGGATTGCCTCTTCCAGCATTGAGCATTGCATGGTGAGATTTGCTTCTGCTATCTTCAGCAAGAGAGATAAGTGTGTTTTTTATTTCAAAAGGACTCATTTTCTCGAGTTCCTTTTCCCTTTTTCTTGATATATGATTCTTATCGTACATAATTCATTAATTAACTAAACAGAAATACAATTATGATTCCACAAATAATTAAGAGAGTATTTCCAACGGCATAAGTGACTGTATAGCCTAATGCCGGTAAATTACTCTGCAATGCATCTTCAACTGCTGGCAATCCAGCTGTAGTAACTCTTGCCCCACAACAGCATCCAAGGCCAATTGGGGCATTGAATTTGAAGATATACCTGGCCATGATCAATCCAAGCATCACAGGGATTATAGATGCCAGCGCACCTACAAGGAATAATGAAGGGCCTACTGCTTTAAATCCCTGGACGAATCCTGGAGCAGCAGTAATACCTACTACTGCAATAAATGCATTCAGTCCTAAGTTGGTCATGATCCATAATGCGGATTCGGGAATCTGTGCAAAAGTAGGATGCTTTGAACGCAGCCACCCGAAAAACAATCCTGCGATCAAAGCACCTCCGCTGGCACTTAAACTCAGACTCATTTTACCAATATGAAGAGTTAGCAATCCAATTATACCACCAATAAGTATTCCTAAGCCAACAGAGATCATATCAGTTTTTTCTGTACTTATATCTGGAAATCCGAGTAATTTCACAGCTTCATCAACATCATCTTTTGAACCTATCAGGTAAAGCATATCCCCTCTGTGAATAATGGTTTTATTGGCCAGTGGCAAGGCCATTCCTCCACGGGTAATTTTCTGCAAGGATACTTTTAGGTCAGGGCGTTGAAGGCTGAATTCATGTATGGTCATGCCATCAGCTTTCTTATTGGTAAGAAGCACTTTAACATTTTCTACTTTAAAATCCAGCAGGTCTTTATCATAGACTTCATGTCCAAAATCTTTCATAGCAGTGATCACATGTCCTCCGTGACCCTGCAAAACGATATCATCATGTGCATGAAATTTATATTTAGGATCAACTTTTTCTACTGTGTTCTCACCTTTTTTCCGAAACCTGAAAACATAAATTCTATGGCCAAGATCATAGAATTGTTTATCTATTTCTTCGCTGGTTTTTCCAATAGCAAAGGATTCAGGTTTTAGATTGTATGCTCTGAAGACGATACTTGAAAAAGGTGAGATCATGGAGTATTCGCCCTTGCCAGCCATTCCCATTTTTTCTTCCATCTCCTTGCATTGTTGCCTGGATTTTTTTAGTCCACCCCAGAATAATGGCCCAACCTGAGCAAGCAGGAAAGCGGTGCCAATTGTTCCGAAAAGATAAGTTACTGCATAGCAAACTGCAACCGCACTTTCCATACTTTCCTTTTCTTCAGGGCTAATGTTAAGGCTTCCGATAGTATCCTGACCTACACCTATTACTGCAGAAATTGTTTGAGCTCCAGCGAGTAATCCTGCTGCCTGCCCGGCATTATAACCCATCATTTTACCCAGCCACCATGTGACAATTAACCCGAATACTGCTATAAGAAAAGTGAAAAGCAGTTGTGGTAAGCCGGATTTCTTAAGGCTGTTAAAAAACTGTGGTCCCACACTGTATCCGACAGAGAAAAGAAAGATCAGGAAGAATATCTGTTTCAGATCAGCGGAAATATCTATTTTCAACTGTCCGACAATTACACCAACAAGTAATACACTTGTAACACTTCCCAATGATAAAGTTTTGTATTTGAATTTCCCGATAAAGAATCCCAGTGCTATGGTTAGAAATATTGCCAGGCTCGGATTCTCCTGTAATGTTTTGATTAACCAGTCCATGATATTGTTTTTGGATTTTTACTAATTAAAGATAGTAAAATCCAGACAACAGAGTTAAGGATCACAAGAAATATTATATTTCTTGTGAAATTATTTCTGGCGAATAGTAGGGGAGTATTATTAAATAGTGATAAAAATGATTTATTGTTTGCTTTGACTCCTGGTGAATTTGGGGTTATTTTCAATTCTTTATACACCTCACACTCATTCCACAAAACTCGTGATATACATTTCTGTTAATCTTTGTACTTTCATTGAAATATCTGGCCCAGCCCCGATTCTTATATTGCTCATAGCGAGTGCTTGTCCAGAAATAACCTCTGGTATTAATCCTCATAAATTCCAGGTTAAATTTAGCCTCACCAAATGAATAGGCAAAAGAAAGAAATCCTCCAAATGTGATGTCCATTCCGGATGAACCACCTTCTTTAAGCTTATTGCCCTGTCCGGGCTTGGTACTTCTGTAATTCTCTTTATTTGCTACTTTTTCTTTCATTCCCATATTTATCTCCAGCTTTTTCCATTCATCGTCACTGGCCAGGTGCCAGCCATCAGGACAAGCTTTTAAGGCTGCATTAAATTGATATATCCTGCCATATTTCTCACAATAACTTGTATCTTTAAGATAACAAAATGAACTATCCATATAGTAATTCAAATTGTCAGCCATCCATATTTGATCTGCTATTTGAATTGTCCTGTACACTTGACCATCACGTGGATCAGTAAAGGAATTTTCATGCTGAGCATATAATTGAATGCAAATTACCGAAGATAAAATGAGTATAATTAAGGATTTCATATTTGAAATGATTTGGTGTTTAATGTCAAGATTAATTCACCTTCAAATATAATGATTGTATTGCTAATATAAAACATCATAAAATCTAATCGAAAATCGCTCAATCACCAAATCGACAATCGCCTAATCACTTAAGCTCGCCCTCCCTTCCCCCTGTTAACCGGCAGGGGAAAGGTAATTTGTTTTTGTGCATATGGAGAAGAATAGATAAAAAGGGCGGAAAGAACGATCTTTATTCAGGCGACAAAGAACTGTGAAGCCCTGAAAAATATTTTATCAAACAGATCATCAGTAACTTTTGAAACGCATGCTTTGCTTGAGACGGGAAATGGATTTTCATGTGTATAGTGGAAAGGTGAATCCAATGTTTCTATAGTTGATGACATGTTTTTTTTAAAGGCAGAAATTATTTTTTTAAAAGGGAACACCTGATCTTTAATCATGCTGATTACTTTGATACGGCCATTATAATCATCAAACGCATCTTGCCTTTTATTTTTTAAACTACTGTTGGAAAGCATTGAGCGAAAAGCACTGCCATATTCCTCGGTATTCATTAATTCCTGGAAGGAATTGCTTGAGTTAGATGCCCAATATTTTTCATGAAGGTAGAAGTAATGCAAGTTTTCAAAAGCTTGCTGATCCATGATTAACCTTGAAGTACCATTGATTTCACTAAAAACGGAGCCTCCGCCAAATAGCATGAACCTGGAATCACTGAAAAGATTTTCAGGATTAGCTATAAGTAATACCTGCAAAAGGAATGCGCCTATGGAATATCCAAACAGGTCAATATGTGTGTTATTCTCAAAATCACAATGTTTACCTGCCTTAATATTTTTTACCAGTTCAACAAGATCCAATATACTTTGATATCCTGATAATACAAACCTCTCAGGCTTATTGCTAAGCCTTTCACTTAATGCTGCATTAGCAAAGCTCATGGCTGATGAACCAGGAAATTTTTTCTTTCTGAATTCCATTAAGGCAGTCATTTTCCTGGGGTCAGCCCATAGCTCCGGAACCCTGTCCATGTGAAACGAAAGAGGAAAAAGGAGAACAGCTTTATTGGTCTTGACAGATAATTCCTTAGCCCATGTCCAGTATTTGTCCCAGCTCTTTTCATTTAACCCATGAAGCATTATGATAAGATCTGATTCTTTTTGTGTTGTATTGCTTCTGATCAAAGGATACTCGAATGTCCTGTTTTCAGGTATCTCCCTGTCAGAATATATTGATAATTGAAAATCACTATTTGCTGAAATATCATCTGGAAGTATCTGTGTATTTTTTGATTCAAAAGTGTACTTCTTCATTATGAGATTGCTCTCCGGAACTGGTATTTCAACTTTGGCTGAGTTCATTGCCTCTTTGAGTATTATGTAGTCTTTTGTGTATCCCATTATTAGAATTATTACTACAAAGGAATCTCAATTCTGTATTTTTTTCAAATAAAGGTTATGAGATGCATGTTAATGTTACTAAATGCTGTATAGTGGGGTGAAATTCCTGAATATGGGGTGAATTTATTAAATCATTAAATGAAAGTTCGGCTTTATTTATAAAAATCTGCTTAAAATCTTAACTTTGTTTGAGTATTTCAGAGGGACATATTACTATGGAGAAAAAAATACCTGAATATCTTATCAGCAGAAAGAATATTATCACATTGGTGATATTTACTGCAATTTTTGCCCTGATATTTATAAATGTATATGCACCATTTGGTGTTAATACATGGTTTGATGTGACAAAGATCGAGCTATTCCTGTATTCAAGCCTGGTAATACTCACAGGAATGCTCGTTGTTGTGATCAGCCGTGTTATCATGTATCTTTTTTGCCGTATCTCACTGATCAACTATTGGCAATTTGCTTTGTGGGTTCTTGTTGAAATTCTCAGCATGGCATTTGTCTATTCTATTTTTGTGAAGTTCATACTGGTTGATTCAAGGGATTTTATCGATATCTGGAGCGTCTCAATTAAAAATACCTCGTTGGTTCTGATCATTCCATATGTTTTATTATGGATGTATTTTTCCTGGAAAGAAAAGAACGAAAAGCTTGGTCAGATTGCAGAGAATGATATACCTGTAACTAATATAAAAGCAATGATACCTTTTTATGATGAAAAAGGCACTATGCGTATTTCTATTAAACAGGATGACCTGATATACATTTCTTCAGCTGACAACTACGTTACAATGCATTATCTTAATGGGAAAAAGGTTTCAAAGATGCTTATCAGGAATTCTATGAATTTCTATGAAAATGAATTCAGAGAATTAAATATAATAAGGTGTCACCGATCTTATATGGTGAATTTCAATAAGGTGAAAATGATCCGTAAAGAAGGAGATGGCCTGCATATCGACCTTGATATTGATCCAACAATCTCTTTGCCTGTTTCAAAGAAATACTCAGATGATGTTATGGAGGCATTCAGCAGTTATGCGAGGGTATAAATAATTTTTGGTTCCGTATTCCGTATTGCTGATTTCTTATTTGGAGCATTTTCCAGGACAAAGCAAAAATCGAAACTCTAAAATTTTAATATGAAATTTGAAATCACTTTATTCACAGTTCATTATTCACCATACATCGTTCAATGTTCACCCAGAATATCTATTTGTAAACTTTAACATCTTATTTCTCAGTCTCTGATTAATTTTATATCATCGAAATTAATTAATCAAACTTTTCAGCTATGAAAAAAATCATCGTATTATTTATTTTTATTGCATTAT